>QGVD01000097.1 GCA_003242685.1 Pseudomonadota bacterium
CCCCCCCCGGCACGGGCCTGGGGCCCCTGCTGCGGTCGGCCCCCCCCCCCCCGTACTACCGCGAGCTCTTCGAACGTGCGGGCCTGCGCCTGGATCGCCCGCTCGGCAGCGCGGAGCTCGCGCGCCTGCCCCTCCTCGGCCGCACGGCGATGGAGTCCGCGGGACTGGACGCCTTCCTCACGGTGGACCGGCAGCGTCTCTTCACGATCTTCACTTCGGGCTCCACGTCGCGGCCCGGCATGTTCCTGCGCAGTGCGTTCGAGGAGGCGAGCTTCTCCGCGCGCTGGGCGCGCGTCTACGCGGCCTACGGCTGCGGCACGTTCGACAGCCAGGTCAACATCGCGAGCGGCGGTGCGCAGAAGAAACTCGGAGCGGTGAATCTCCTGCGCGCCGTGCGGCTCCTGCCGCGCGTCGTGAACCTGAAGTCCGCCGCACCCATCGCCGAGACCGCGGAGCACATCCGGCGGCTGAAGCCCCGGATCCTCGTGGGCTACTCGGCGGCCATCGAGACGCTCGCCGACTACGTCATCACGAATCGCATTCCCTTCCCCCGGCCGCGTCTCGTGATCTGCGCGGCGATGGAGGTCACCGAGCACTGCCGGAACCTCGCCGCGCGCGCATTCGGCGCGCCGGTCGCGAACGTGTACGTGACCAACGAGCTCGGTGTCGTCGGCTGGAGCTGTCCGCACCGGCCCGACGTCCTGCACATGAACGACGATTCATTCGTCATCGAGATCCTCGGCGCCGACGGGCGGCCTGCGCCGCCTGGCACGGTCGGTGAGATCGTGGCGACGCCCCTCTTCCTGCACTCGATGCCGCTCATCCGCTACCGCATCGGCGATCTTGCGGCGCGGCTCGACGGGCGCTGTGAGTGCGGCAGAGGGCTCGGGCTCATGTCACCGGTGCAGGGACGCACGGCGCATGCCCTCGTCGGCGCCGGAGGCCAGCTCGTCACGGCACCGCTGCTCGCCGCCGCGTTCGGGCAGAGCGGCAGCTACACGTGGGTGAAGCGTTTCCAGCTCCGCGAAGAGATCGACGGGTGCGTGAGAGTGCTCGTCGAGCAGCGTCGCGAGCCGACTGCTGCCGAGCGCGAAGCGCTGCTTTCAGCCCTCCGTCAGCTCATCGAACCGACTTATGTCGTGCGGCTCGAGCCGACCGACAGCATTCCGCTCGCACCGAGCGGCAAGTTCCAGTGGATCGTGCCGCTTGCGGGATCCCGCGGCGCAACACGCGCCGCCTGAACCGTGACATTCATGCATCCCGATGGCCTGGAGGATCGCGCGGCCCTGAGCTAGAGTGAGTCGCACGAACGGCAGACTGCCGGCACAGGTCCTTTCAGGGGGGACTGCCATGCATCGCGCCGCAGCCGCGGCGTGCGTGCTGCTGTGCGCGTCCGCGTTAGCAGATACTCCTGCTCCGGAAACCTCTTCCTCCACGTCGCCGCCGCTCATCCCGCTGGATCACTTCACGCGGTACGACGAGTTCGGAACCATCGAGATCTCGCCGGACGGGAAGTTCCTTGCCTTCACCTCGGGCAGGTTCGGCACCACGCAGCTCTCGTTCATTCAGCTCGATCCGCTGAAGGGAGTCGCCGGCGTCAAAGCGGTGGAAGGCTTCGAGTTCTACGACTTCCACTGGGTCTCCGACGAGCGGGTCATCCATCTGCTCGCCGAGCGCCAGGCGGGCAACGCCTTCCGACCTTCACGGGCGAGATCGCCGCGATCGATCGCAACGGCAAGCGTCACGCCTCGCTCGAGAGAGCCGCCCGCGCCTGGATCGATCCGCGCTCGATGCGGCAGGCAAGTCCTACGAGTGGATCGCGCTCGGCGGTGAGGGGCACGGCATCTACGAGGAGGACACGCGGCTCAGGGCCTATGAGCGCGTACTCACGTTTCTGGAGAAACATCTTGCGCCCCGCGTGGCGAGTCGCGACCCTTAGGGCATGGGACTCATTCGCGGGCTCCTCGATCGCATCGTCCTCGTCGTCGCGGTCATCGCAGGCGGGCTGCTGCCGAGCTTCGCCGCGCAGTACCGGCAGCGCGTCGGCGGACGGCTCGATCAGGTGCTGCAGGACCTGGCGCCGTTCCAGGAAATCGCGAACCGCTATCACCGCGGGAGTCTCGAAGCGCTGGTGAAGCATCACCTCGCGAGCCCGGACCCGACCTTCCACGACGAAGGCGCCGCGATCCAGGCGATGATGGATGCCGCCGCGCAGCTCCGCGCCGCCTATGAGGCGCTCCAGGGCACGCTCCTGCAGCAGCTCACCTGGCTCGTCACGCGCGGCGACCCGGAGATCGCACGCGCCACGTGGGAGATCTATCAGCCGGCATTCGGCCTCGACACCGAGAGCCTCGTGTTCGCCGCCGTGTTCGGCGTCGTGGTATGGCTCGTGTTCCTTGCGGTGTGGGCAGGGCTGGGAGCGATCGGATCGGCGATCACATCTCGAGGCCGAGCTCGAATGTCCCCGCATACCCGCGTCCGCGCGGGGTGAGTGCGAGAGTGAGCTCCTTCCCGCCGCGGCGGTAGATCCAGTCGTCCGTGTTCCTCGTCTTGCGCCTGCCCTTGTGGGCGTAGGGCTCCTGAGCGTGAATGACGTCGGTCAGCTCGTCGTCGAAGTAGAGCTGCGAGGTGAATTCTGCGCGCCGGCCGGCCGATGAGTCGGTGCGCACCTTGAAATGGATGTGCACCGTGCGGCCCGGATACCAGCCGGGAAAGATCGTCGTGAAGCGCGCGACGCCTGCCTGATCGGTGAGCTGGTAGCCGCGCAGGAACGCCTTGCCGCGCGTGTCGTACAGCCCGCCGATGTCGTGGAAGCCGGAATACTCGCCGAGCGCATCGCAGTGCCAGACATCCACGATCGCAGCCGCGAGCGGCGCGCAGCGTGTGCCGTCGACGCGGTAGACGTTGAACGTCAGCTCGAGCGGCACGCCTTCGCGCACGGAACCGTCACTCGGATCCGCGCGGATATCGGAGCGGTTGAGACGCTCGTCGAGGAAGTACGGGCCTTCAGTCTGCTGCGGGCGAACGACACACGAAGGTACCGGCGTCGTAGCGAGCACCGGGGGCGTAAGCCCCGCGGCCGCGGTCGCTCCCACGAGGCGCACCCACTCGCGCCGCGTGAGCCGGTGGAGCCTGCCGGAAACGAAGTATCTGTCACGTCGCACGCGCTCATCATACGCCGCCCGGGCACCCACGGATGCCGAAGTTTCGGCATGCATCGACTGCCGGCGGTAGACTGGCTGCCGATGTCGCCGCGCCGATTCGCGCTCTTTCTCCCGGTCATCCTGACCGCTGCCGGCACGCCGTCCAATGCAGGAGCGGAGCCTCTGCTGGAGACCACCCGCCTCGAGCTCACCACCGGTGACCGCGCGGGGCAGCCGAGCGTCGCGGTCGACCCGCGCGAGGGGTTCGTGCTCACGTGGCAGGAACGTGACGGCGACACCGCGTCACTGTGGTATGCGGTGCTCGACCGCGACGGCCGCGAGCTGCGGCGCGCACGCATCGCGAGCGGCGCGAGCTGGTTCGTGAACTGGGCGGACTTCCCGTCGCTCGCGGTGCTCGAGAACGGCGACTGGGTGACGCACTACCTCGTGGAGAGCGGCGGTTCTCCGCACGCCTACGACATTCAGATCGTGCGCTCGACCGACCGGGGACGCACCTGGAGCGCACCGGTTTCACCGCACACGGACGGAACGCCGACTCAGCACGGCTTCGTCTCGCTCACGCCTGCGGGCGGTGATCACGTGCTCGTCGTCTGGCTCGACGGGCGGCTCGGTGCTGCATCGGACGACGCAGCTCACGGTGACCATCACGAAGAAGAAGGACCGATGAGCCTGCGCAGCACGATCCTCGACCGCGAAGGCAGGCGCGCCGAGGAGCGCATGCTCGATGACAGCACGTGCAGCTGCTGTCAGACGGACGCGGTGCGACTCGGCAACCGCACGCTCGTCGCGTATCGCGATCGCAGCCCCGAGGAGATCCGCGACATCGCCGTGCTCGCGCGCGATGCGGAAGGCGAATGGTCGGCACCGCGCACGCTGCACGCCGACGGCTGGCGCATCGAAGCTTGCCCGGTGAATGGCCCTGCGCTCGCGGCAAGCCGCGACCGTTTCCTCGCCGTCTGGCCGACGTTGGCAAGCGGCACCTACGAGGTGCGCTACACGCTCGGCACGGCGGAGGCAGCGGGCAAGGCACATACACTCGCCGGTGGCGACGGCGTTCTCGGCCGCGTCGACGCCGCTCCGCTGCGTGACGACTTTCTCGTGAGCTGGCTCGACGGCGACTCCACAGCCGCCCGCGTTCGGCTCGCGCGGATCGATGTCTCGGGGCGCATCGTCGCACGCGCGACGATCGAAGCACCCTCGAGCGTGCGCATGTTCGGCGTACCGCGCCTTGCGAGTCTCGGCGATCGCGCACTGCTCGCATGGGCCGAGCCGCGCCGCGACGGTGCGGGAAGCGGAATAGCGATCGCGCTCGTGAGATAGCCCGCGACGCGTCGGGCGCTCAGAGCTTGTGAGACGAGAGCAGGATGCTCGTCTCGGTGGTCGAGATGCCCTCGATCTGACGGATGCGGCCGAGCACGCGATCGAAGGCTTCGAGACTCTCTGCGCGCAGCTCCGCGATGATGTCCCACCGTCCGTTGGTGGTGTACAGCGCACCTACCGCGGGATCCCCGCGCAGCGCACGGATCACCTCCTCCGTGCGATTCCCCTCCACCGCGATGCTCATCAGCGCGCGGATGTGCCGCTCTTCCATCTGCGGCTTGAGGAGCACCGTGTAGCCGACGATCGTCCCGTCCGCCTCGAGCCGCGCGAGGCGGTTCTGCACGGTGCCGCGCGCCACGCGCAGCCGGCGCGCGAGCTCCGCGACCGGCATGCGGGCGTTTTCGCGCAGCAGCGCGATGAGCTGACGGTCGATATCGTCCATGACGGTGCACAGTCTAGCCGAAACGCCAGCTTGAGCTGGCATTCTGCTCAGCAAAACGCACGAGTTGGTCGTTTTTCAGGCTTTTTTCTGACGCTCCCGGGACCAAGACTGTTCTTCCCAAAGAATGATGAAAGCCGACGGGAAGCCATCATGGTCGACTACATCGGAACGGAACGGGTTCAGGAGCTCGTCGCGGCAGTGGGGCCCGCCCGCTTCATGGAAGAGCTCGCCGCGCACATCGAGCAGGACTTCCGCCGCTGGAACGAGTTCGAGAAGTCGCCGCGTCACGCGACGCACTCGCCGGTCGGCGTGATCGAGCTCATGCCCATCAGCGACGGGCGCCTGTATTCCTTCAAGTACGTCAACGGTCATCCCAGGAACACCGCGGAAGGTCTGCTGACCGTGACCGCTTTCGGTGTTCTCGCCGACGTCGACAGCGGCTATCCGCTGCTGCTGTCCGAGCTCACGTACATGACGGCGCTGCGCACCGCCGCCACTTCCGCGCTCGCCGCGCGCTGGATGGCGCGGCACGACTGCCGCGTGATGGCGATGATCGGCAACGGCGCGCAGGCGGAATTCCAGGCGATCGCCTTTCATCACATGCTCGGCATCCGCGAGCTGCGGCTGTACGACGTCGATCCGCGCGCGAGCGAGAAGCTCGAACGCAATCTGATGCGCCTCGATCTCGAGGATCTGAGAATCGTCCGCTGCACGTCGGTCGCGGGTGCCGTGCGCGGCGCCGACATCGTCACCACCTGCACCGCGGACAAGCGCAGGGCGGTCATTCTCGAGCCGGAGATGATCGAGCCCGGCATGCACCTCAACGCCCTCGGCGGCGACTGCCCGGGCAAGACCGAGCTGCACGCGGACATCCTGCGGCGGCCCGATGCGCATATCGTCGTCGAGTACGAGCCGCAGTCGCGCATCGAGGGCGAGATCCAGCAGCTCGCGCCGGATCACCCCGTCATCGAGCTGCACGAGGTCATCACCGGCAAGGTGCGGCCGCGGACGAGTCCGCGCGACGTGACGATCTTCGACTCGGTGGGCTTCGCGCTCGAGGACTTCTCCTCGCTCCGCTACCTGTACGAGCTCAACCGCGCCGAGGCGGGCACGCACGAGCAGCTCGATCTCGTGCCGCGGCTCGAGGATCCGAAGGACCTGTTCGGCGGTCTCGCCGAGCGGATCGCGCGTGCGCGCGAGCGTGCTGCACCGAGGAGGGCACTGGCATGAGCGACCGGCCGCTTCCCGTGAGTCTCATCGGCGCCCCGACCGACGTGGGCGCCAGCGTCCGCGGCGCATCGATGGGGCCCGAGGCGCTGCGAGTCGCGGGTCTGCGGCATGCGCTCGTGAACCGGGGACTGGATGTCGTCGACCGCGGCAACATCTCCGGCCCCGGCAATCCCTGGCAGCCGCCGATCGAAGGCCATAGGCACCTGCGCGAGGTCGTCGAGTGGAACCACCGCGTTCACGCGGCGGTGCTCGGCGAGCTGCGCGAGGGGCGCATGCCGATGCTGCTCGGCGGCGATCACAGTCTCGCGATCGGCTCGATCAGCGCCGTCGCCCGCTACTGCCGCGAGACGGGCCGGAAGCTCCGGGTGCTGTGGCTCGATGCCCACGCGGATTTCAACACGCCGGAGCTCTCCCCCACCGGCAACTGCCACGGCATGCCGGTCGCCTGCCTCTGCGGTTTCGGCCACCCCGATCTCGTCGGGATCGGCGGGCACGTGCCCGCCATCACCACGGCGGACATCGTCGAGATCGGCGTACGGAGCGTGGACCCGGGCGAGCGGCGCTTCATCCATGAGCAGGGGCTCGAGGTCTTCGACATGCGCTTCGTCGACGAGCACGGCATGCGCGTCACGATGGAGCGCGCGCTCTCCGGGATCGACGAGAACACGCACCTGCACGTGAGCTTCGACGTGGACTTCCTCGACCCCGGTATCGCCCCGGGCGTCGGCACCACCATCCCCGGCGGACCCACGTACCGCGAGGCGCAGCTCTGCATGGAGATGATCGCAGACACCGGTCGCCTCGGCTCTCTGGACGTGGTCGAGGTGAACCCCGCCTGCGACGTGCGCAACGCGACCGCCCTGCTCGCGGTCGACCTGATCGAATCCCTGTTCGGGAAGAGCACCCTCATCCGCCGGGCGGCCTGAAGCCCGGGCTGCGGTAGATCCCCGTTCCCCGCCCTGCCCCGCCGCAGGCTAAACTCGGTCGTTCCCTTTGTGCTCCCCGGAGTTTTCTCTGCGATGACCGATCCGAAGAACTGGAAATTCGAGACCCGGCTCATTCACGCCGGTTATCGACCCGACCCCACCACCCGCGCGGTGGCGGTGCCCATCTACCAGACCGTCGCGTACGCCTTCGACGACACCCAGCACGGCGCCGACCTGTTCGACCTCAAGGTGCAGGGCAACATCTACACCCGCATCATGAACCCGACGCAGGCGGTGCTCGAGGAGCGCGTGGCGGCGCTCGAAGGAGGCGTCGGCGCGCTCGCGCTCTCCTCCGGCCAGGCGGCGGTGACGTATTCCATCCTCACGATCGCCGAGGCCGGCGACAACATCGTGAGCGCCAGCACCCTCTACGGCGGCACGTACAACCTGTTCGCGCACACGATGCCGCAGATCGGGATCGAGGTGCGCATGGCCGATCCGCGTGAGCCCGAATCCTTCGCGAAGCTCATCGACAAGCGCACCAAGGCCGTCTTCTGCGAGTCGATCGGCAATCCGCTCGGCAACATCACGGACATCGCAGCTCTTGCGAAGGTCGCGCACGACGCGGGCGTGCCGCTCATCGTCGACAACACGGTCGCGACGCCGTATCTGCTCCGTCCCTTCGAGCACGGCGCGGACATCGTCATCCACTCGCTGACCAAGTACATGGGCGGTCATGGCGTCGCGCTCGGCGGCATCATCGTGGACTCCGGGCGCTTCCCGTGGGCGGAGCACAAGGAGCGCTTCCGCCGCCTGAACGAGCCGGATGTCAGCTATCACGGCGTCGTATACGCCGAGGCGCTCGGGCCCGCCGCGTACATCGGCCGCGCGCGCGTGGTGCCGCTGCGAAACACGGGCTCGGCCATCTCGCCCTTCAACGCGTTCCTGCTCCTGCAGGGCATCGAGACGCTGGCACTGCGCATGGAGCGCATCTGCGACAACGCCCTGCGCGTCGCGCAGTACCTGCAGAAGCATCCGAGAGTGAAGTGGGTGAAGTACGCCGGCCTGCCGGATCATCCGGATCACGCGCTCGCGAAGAAGTATCTCGGCGGCCGCGCGTCGGGCCTGCTCACCTTCGGTCTCGAAGGCGGCCGCGAGGCCGGCGCGAAGTTCCAGGATGCGCTGAAGCTCTTCACGCGCCTCGTGAACATCGGCGATGCGAAGTCGCTCGCGACGCATCCGGCCTCGACCACTCACCGGCAGCTCTCGCCGGAAGAGCTCGCCAAGGCCGGCGTGACCGAGGACATGGTGCGCCTGTCGCTCGGCATCGAGCACATCGACGATCTCATCGCCGATCTCGATCAGGCGCTCGCGGCCTCCGCGCGCTGAGCGCGCCGCCTCCGGCCGCTGACACTCGGCGCCGGGGCGTCAGGTTTTCGGGCTTCGCGCTGCATCCGCGGCGCGAAGCCCGAATCTTTCTGTGTCTGCTGATTTCCTGCCGGTGACTTTCCTCGCCGCACCGCTTTTCGTGGCTGACGCCTGAGCCACGATCCGCATCGGCAGGCCCTCCCGGATCACCGCGATCCATCCCCCGCGGCAGCCGTCGACTCCGACGATCGTCCCGTGCCTCATGCACGCTATGATGCCTGCAGGCGGGCCAACCCGGAGAACAAACGATGAACGCCTCCATTCTCGCGCGCGGCATCGGCAGCGTCTTCGCCATTGCGGCGCTTCTCGTCTGCAGTGCGGTTCAGATCGGCGAACGGGCTCATGCTGCCGAACCGGATCCCGCCGCCGAGTCGATGGACCTCGGCGGTCCCGAGGAGCTGCGCAACGAGGTGCTCGCCGCCGAGCGCGCATTCGCGAAAACCATGGCCGACCGCGACCACGCCGCCTTCACGCGCATGCTCGCGAAGGAGACCGTGTTCTTCAGCGGTCCGAAGGGCATTCGCGGCGCCGAGGCAGTCGCCGCGGCGTGGAAGAAGTTCTTCGAAGGCGAGAAGGCGCCGTTCTCCTGGGAGCCCGACACCGTGCACGTGCTCGATTCAGGCACACTCGCCATGACGAGCGGTCCGGTCCACGATCCGAACGGCCGGCTCATCGGCCGCTTCAGCTCGGTGTGGAGACGCGAAGCGCCGGGCACGTGGCGCATCGTCTTCGACAAGGGATGCGAGGTGTGTCAGCAATGCGCGCAGTGATGCGCGCGGGCCGGTGCGCTTCTACTTCGCCTGCGCAGCTATCGAAGACCGACCCTCGGCCGGCGTCGAATCGACGGTAGGACACTCGGCGAGCCGGGATGCGGGTGACGCACGCTCCGGCACGGGCCTCGCGGTGCGCCGGTACTGCGCCGGCGGCACACCGAAGTGCCGCTTGAACGCGCGGTTGAACGCAGCCTCGGATTCATAGCCCACGTCGCACGCGACGCGCATCACGCTGCGGCTGGTGGTGCGCAGCGCTTCGGCGGCGAGCTCCATGCGCCAGTCGGTGAGGTAGGCCATCGGCGACTTGCCGAGATAGCGCGCGAAGCGCTCGGTGAGCACAGAGCGCGACACGCCCGCCTCCTGCGCGAGCGCATCGAGCGTCCACGGATCTGCCGGGCGGCGGTGCAGCGCCGCGAGACTCCGCCCGACGGTTGGATCACCGGCGCCGGCGAGCCAGCCGGCGCGTCCTTCGGGAAGCTGCAGCAGATAACGCCGCAGCGTCTCGGCGAACAGCACTTCGGCGAGACGCGCCGCGACGACACCCGCGCCAGGTGCATTGCTGACCGCCGCCGTGACTGCATGACGGATCGAGTTCTCGAGCCAGATACCCGCCGCATCGCTGCGCAGATGAACGCGCACGACGCGCGGCAGTCCCGCGAGCACCGGCTGGATGAGCCGCTCTTCGCAGGCGAGATAACCGCACACCAGATGCGTCGCTTCGCCGTCGCCTCCGACGTGCATGAGCTCGAGCTTGCCGCGCAGCAGCTCCGCGAGCCTGGGCTCGGCGTCGATGATTTCGCCCGGATTGCCGTTGCCCATGTAGTGCCCGTCGCCGTGCGGCAGCATCACGATGTCGCCCGCGACGAGCGGGGTGGTCTCCTCGCCGATGCGCACGTAGCCGCGGCCTTCCGAGAACAGATGGAAGACGATGATGTGGCTCGCCTCGGTGGCGACGTGCGCGCTGTATCGCTTCGACTGAGGCGTGAGGAAGCACCACGGCGCCCGGCACACCGCGTTGAAGAACACGGCACCCGAGAGCTTCACGGCGCGCAGCAACTCGGAAAGTGCGTCCATGGTCAAGTCCTGCGGCGGACCGGTCAAACGCGGTGAGGCCCGCGGCGGACCGGTCAAGAGCGGCGGCCGCGCTGCAAAGTGCTGCGCCGATGATGCGCGCACGCTTGCGGCCCTCGCAACACCCCCGGAGAAACCGACATGCAAGCCGCAGTCAACGAAGAGAGACTCAATCAGCTCATCGGCCGCGCGATCGTCGACTTCGGCGGCACCTCGACCGCAGCGCTCGTCATCATCGGCGACCGGCTGGGCCTCTATCGCGCGCTCGCGGAAGGCGGCCCGCAGACCTCCAACGAGCT
>QGVD01000002.1 GCA_003242685.1 Pseudomonadota bacterium
CTTGAGGATCGCGCGCGCGATCCTCAAGAACCCGCCGATCCTGCTCCTCGACGAGGCGACGAGCGCCCTCGACGCCGAGAGCGAGCTGCTCGTCCAGCGTGCGCTCGAATCGCTGATGCAGGACCGTACGACGCTCATCATCGCCCATCGTCTCGCGACCGTTCTCAAGGCCGACCGCATCGTCGTGATGAATCACGGGCGCATCGTCGCGACGGGCACGCACGAGGAGCTGCTGCGGCGGGACCCGCTCTATGCGCGCCTCGCCGCTCTGCAGTTCAGCGATCCATCGGTCGTCGAGTCGGGTCCGGAGCCGCCTCTCTACGCACGCCACTGACGGCTGCGCACGTTCTTGAGCAGCCAGGGCTGGCTCGGATCGAGGTCCTCGGGGAACAGCTCGCCGCGTCCCTGGAGCGGCGTCCAGCTGGTGAAGGCGCCCACCATCCTGCCGAGATAGGGCTCCGCGATCGCGAGACATTCCTCGAAGTCCATCTCGTCGGGCTCGACGATGCCGCGACGCGGGTTGCGGATCGCCCAGACGACCGCGGCCAGCGCGCCGGCGACCACCTGAACGCTGGTCGCGTTCGCGAAAGGCACGTGGCGCCGTGCCTCCTCGATCGAGAGCTGCGACCCGTACCAGTACGCGTTCTTCCTGTGTCCCGCGAGCAGCACGCCGAGCTCGTCGATGCCGGCGACGATGTCCGTCGACAGCCGCCGCTGCACCTTCTGCAGCTCCCAGCCCGCACCCTCGAGCTCGTACGCGGAGAGCATCGCGTCGTCGCACGGGTGATAGACGAACATGCAGGTCGGGCGGTAGGCGAAACGTCCGCCGTCGCGCAGCGACAGGTAATCCGCGATCGAGAAGGCCTCGTCGTGCGACATGAGAAGCCCCTGGAAACCCTCGAGGGAAGGCACCCAGCTTCTCGCGTACGTCGCGCCGCCCGGGCGAGGCAGGAGGATCGTGCCGGAGCCGCGCTGATGCCAGCGCGCGCCGCGCGGCAGGCGCGTCTCCGCCGTGCCGAGCGACAGCTCGGACGGCTGCATGAGCTCGGCGACGAAGCCTTCGATCGACCACGTGTTCACGAACTCACCGGGACGCTTCGGGCGGTCGCTCACCTGGGAATCGCGCTCGGAGATCTGTATGAGCTGCACGCCGAGATCGCGCGCGAGCTTCGCCCACTCCTCGCGTGTCGTGGGGCGCGTGTTCCTGCCGCGGATCGCGCGGTCGAGGTCGAGGAGCGCCCGCTTGACGAAGTGCGAGACGAGACCGGGATTGGCGCCGTGATCGACCACCGCCGTCGGCGCGTTCGGCCCCAGCCGGCGGGCGAGCTCGAGCGCGCGCTTGCGCGTCAGGAAGTTCGTACGCTCGCGCACATCGAGCATCGGGTTGTCGAAGACGCCGGGCCACGGCTCGATCGACGTGTCGACGTAGAGCGCATCGAGCGCGTTCGCGAGCTCGATGAGATCGAGGCTCGACACGTCGACCGAGAGATTGAGCACCAGATCGCCCGCGCGCACGTACCGCGAGAGCAGGCGGCGATAGTTCCCCGGCTTGAGGTAACAGTGCACGAAGCGTGCACCCTCGTTCTCCGCGACGCCGCGGCCGAACTCGTCCGCGGAGAGCACGACGAGCCCGTCGTCGCGCAACGCCACGTGCCTGCGCAGGAGCGGCAGGATCGCCTGTCCGATGCTGCCGCAGCCGATCATGATCACGCGGCCTGCGAACTCGACGGGACCGGCGTCCACGTCGTTACGGGGCTTCATCAGGCACCGGCCCCGCGAAGGAGCGATTCGGCCAGAGCGGCGTACGCCTCGGCACGCTCCCCTGCCGTGCGTCCCGACCGCGCCGCGTTCAGCGCTTCCTCGCAGAGCGTCCGCGCCGCGTCGAGCTCACCCGATCGCGTGCGTGCAAGACACAGCGCGCCGAGCGCGGAGGCTCTCTGCTGCACGCTCTCCACTTCGGGCATCACCCGTGCGATTCCGTCGATGGTCCGGTGAACGTCCGCATCCTCGCGTGCGATCTGGATGTCGAGCAGGGTCAGCAGTGCGCTCATTCTGAGATTCACCTCGTCCAGGCTCATCGCGTTGCGCAGCGCACCGGAAGTGTCCCCGGACTGCGCCTGAATCGTGATGATGTCCCGAACGAGCAGCGAGCGCGAGGTCGCGTTCGGGTCGAGGCCCGCGATCGCGAGAGCGCCGGATGCGTCGCCCGCGCGCGCCTGCTGGCGCGCGACGGCACCGAGCAGCGCGTAACGACGCCGATCGTCCCGCACACGTCCTGCGCCTGCGTACGCTTCCTGCAGCGTTCTCTGCGCCTGCAGCTGCTCTCCGGCATCGATCTGCAGGCGGGCGATCTCGACGAGCGTCGTCAGCCTGCGCTCGTTCGACGCGCGCGATTCGCGCGCGAGCGAAAGTGCGCGCTCGAACGCTCTGCGCCCGCCCTCCCGATCACCGCGCCGCGCACGCGCCGCCGCGACGGCGGCGAGCGCCTCCACGTGAAGCAACGGATCCTCGACGAGATCCGCGGATTCGAGCGCACCCGCGATATCGCCCGTTTCGGCGCGGGCCGCGGCGACGCGCACGTACGCGCGTGCGCGCAGCAGCGGATCGCGGATCCGCGCGGCGAGCGAGTGCGCGTCGACGATGTCCCCTTCGCGTGCCTCCGCGGCGGCCACGTCGCCGAGCGCGAGCTGGTGCGCTCGCGCATCCTCGATGCGCCGCGCGACGGAGAGTGCCTTCTCCAGCGCACCGAGGCGCGCCTGATGAGATGCGATCTGGCGCAGCGTGGTGCCGCGTCTTTCCCGGTCTCGGATCCGTTGCGCGGCTTCGAGCGCGCCGGAGAAGTCGAGCCGGTCGCGCTGCATCAGCGCGATGGAAGCCAGCGCACCGTCGCGCAGCGACGGGTCACCGATCTGCTCGGCGGCTGCGAGCGCGTCGTCCACGTCTCCGATGCGCATGTGCGCGAGCGCGACGTCGTGCCGGATCCATGGCCGCAGCGGCATCGGCTCGATTGCCGCGATGATGGAAGACGCCTCCCGCAGCGTGCCGCGCGCCGCCTCGAGATCGCCCGTGTCCGCCTGTATCTCCGCGATGGTGACCAGCACCCGCGCACGGCGATGCGCATCTTCCACGTCGGCGCTCGCGACGAGCGCGCGCTCGAGCGCGACGTGGCGCCAGTGATCGATCTGCACGGTATCGGGTGCAGGAGCCGATGTCCCGTCCTGCGCCCTCGCGAGAGCGATGCCCGCAGCGACCAGACACGGAGCGATGAATGAGGAGCGTCGATTCACGGTACGCACCCGCGTGACCCGAAGAGTGCCGCCCTCGCGGGTGCAGCGTCGCGCCGCGCACAGGCGGCGTCAACTGCGGACCGCTCCGGCCCGATGCGATACGGGACGCGCCGGCTTTGCCTGCCGCACTGAGGGATGCGATCCTTCGCCGCTTTGCGTACGGGCGACACGTCCGGAAACCTGCGTTCTGACAAATGGATGCACTGCTGCTCCTCTTCGCCTGCTTCGGGCTCGGCATGGTGGTCGCGCGCGTCGCGCGGCCCCCGGAAGGCTTCGTGCGAAGCCTCAACTGGTGGGTGCTCTACATCGCGCTGCCGGCGATCGTCCTCGAGCTCATTCCGCGCGTGCGTTTCGACCCGCAGCTCTGGTTCCTGCCCGTCGCCATGTGGTTCGTGTTCGCCGGCGCGTGGGTCGTCGCGGAGATGGCCGGTCGGTGGCTCGGCTGGTCACGGGAGCGCATCGGCGCCGTGATACTCGCGGCCGGACTCGGAAACACGGCTTTCGCCGGCTATCCGCTCATCGAGATGCTGCGCGGCAAGGATGGCCTGGCGCTCGCGGTAGTCGCCGATCAGCTCGGTGGTGCGATCGCGCTCGCGACGGGCGGCGTTCTGGTGGCGTCGCTCTACTCGGGCGGCAGGCCGCAGCCTCGGGAAATCCTTCGCAGGCTGTTCCTGTTTCCTGCGTTCATCGCCCTGATCTTCGGAGTCGCTGCGGGGCTGATGGGCGGCTGGCCGTCGGCTCTCGAGAAGGTCTTCGCGCGCATCGGCGCCACGCTGACGCCGCTCGCGCTGTTCTCCATAGGCATGCAGCTCCGCCTGCGCCTCGCGCGCGCGCAGCTCGGAGCGGTCGCCGTCAGTCTCGGCTGGAAGATGGCGCTGGCGCCCGCTCTGGTGTTCCTCGCCGGCGCTGCGATCGGCATGGACGGCCCGATCCTCGCGGTCGCCGTGCTGCAGGCCGCGATGGCTCCGATGGTGACGACCGCCATCCTCGCCGATCAGTACGGGCTCGACACCGAGGTGGCGAACATGTCGCTCGGCATCGGCATCGTGCTGTCGCTGATCCTCGTGCCGCTCATCAATCCGCTTCTCTAGAACGCAAGAACGCAGCCGGACCGGGCCGCGAGGCGGCGAGGTGTTCGGTGGAATCAGCCGGACAGCCGCACGATCTCGGCCTGCTGTCCCTGGAACTCGACGACGTCGCCGACCGACTTGCCGAGCATCGAGCCGGCGAGCGGCGAGACCCAGCTCAGCAGGCCCTTCGCGGGGTCTGCCTCGTCCTCACCCACCAGGCGGAAGGATCGCTCCGAACCGTCGGGCAGTCTCAGTGTGACGTTCACTCCGAAGCGCACGGTGCCGGGCGCCTCCGGAGGCTCGATCACACGCGCCGTGGCCCGCCGCTGAGTCCAGTAGCGCAGGTCGCGCGCGATCCGCGCGAGCGCAGCCTCGTCCTCGGCGGCGCGCGCAGCCTGCCGCGCCGACTCGAGCTCTCTGATCGTTTCCTCGATCTGCCGCAGTCCCTGCGGTGTGACGAAGTTCGGATGCGGACTGATCGGACGTTCCGGCAGCGATTCCGATGCCGCATCCTGATCCGATTCGCGAACGAATGCTCTGCTCATTACGAGCGACCTCCATGGAAATCGAAGGCAGAGGCCACCTCTTTCGAGGGCGCCGTCGCTGTCGGGCAGTCGCTCCCTGACGGTCCGCAGCGACCGACGCGTCATGTATACGCGAACTCTCGACTCAAGTACCCATCGCGGCCGTCGTCGCGCGCCGCGCTCGAGGCAGCGTTTCCGCTCGCGTGCGCGGGGCCGGCAAAGGTGCGTGGTGCGGCCTCAGTGTACCGCGTGCGCTTCCAGATATCGCCGCTGGAGCTGCGCAGGCTCCCCTGCTGCGATCGCCGATGCGAGCCAGCGGTTCACGGCCCGGACGAGCTCCTCGTCGCGCGGCATCAGTATCGCTTTCTCCGCGCGCGTGAAGGTGCCGGAAACGGCGCGGCAGAGATCCCGGTGCAGGCGCGTCTGCAGCTCCACCTCCACGTCGTCCGTGATCATCACGTCCGCTCGCCCTGCGCGGATCTCCTCGAAGATCGTGCGGTTGTCGGGATGCACGCGAACGTCGGCGCGGCGGATCCGCTCGCGCACGAACTGCTCGTTGGTGCCGCCGGGATTCACGACCACGCGCACGCCCGGCCGGTCGATCGCCTCGAGGCGCGACAGGCGGGACGCATCTCTGCAGCGTGCGATCGCCGTCTTGCCGCCGGAAGCGTAAGGCACGGAGAACGCCGCGGCCGCCTGGCGCGCCGGCGTCACGGAGACACCGCCCATGGCCACGTCGAAGCGGTCCGCCTGCAGATCGTCGAGGAGCGTCGCCCAGGTGGTGCGCACGAAGACGGCGCGTACACCGAGCGCACGCGCGAGTGATTCGGCGAGATCGATGTCCGCACCGCTCAAGCGATTCTGCGACTCGAGCGTGAAGGGCGCGTAGTCGCCCGTCGTGCCGACGCGCAGCACGCCGGAGGCCTCGATCCGTTGCAATGCCGGCACGGGTACGCGGCGGACACGTGTCAGTGCGCCGACCACGTCGCTGCGCGACTGCGGCGACCACGGCTCGTCCGCCAGAATCCGTTCCGCGAGGGCGGCAATCGAAGGTGTGAAGTCGGGTCGCGTGAGCCCACCAGCCGCAAGATGCAGTGCCTTCACGAGCTCGACCGTGAGCGCATCGAGCTGCGGCCGAAGCTGCGCGCGCAGATCTTCCGGCGTCTCGGGACCATCGAATCCCTTCTCCCGCCAGCGCCGGTGAAGCGATGTCTGGGCCTCGCGCGCGAGACGGATCTGCAGCTCGAAGAGCTCACGCACGCTCTCTTCTTCGAGGCCGAGAGGCGCCGCGAGAGCGACGGCGCGCTCGATGACCTGTCGCTCCCGCGGCGGGTCCGCGATCGGCAACCGTTCGCGCCACTTCCAGGCCGCGACGGAAGGCATGAGCGCAAGGCGCGCGTGGATCAGCTCGAGCAGTCGCGCCGCGGCTTCCTCGTCCTCGGTGAAACGCGCCTCGCCGTGCGCGAGCGGAACGAGCGCGAACGCGAGCAGCCACGCGGCGAGCAGCGAGCGCAGCGCGGGGCCGGCAGCCAGGTGTCGTGTACGGGTCCGCGGGACGCCGACGTTCTGCATCGTCTCCATGAAGGGATTGTAGAGCCGGAATCCCGCGCGTCGGGCGGGTCGCGCTGACGGGCACGCAGGCAACGCGCCGTGCACGCGCTAGATGCTCCGCGCGCTCATCTGACGCTCGATGTAATCGGCCTGCCGCAGCGCGAGCGCCACGATCGTGAGGGTGGGATTCGCCGAGCCCGGCGTGCTGAAGGCGCTGCCGTCGGAGATGAACAGATTGGGGACGTCGTGCGTCTGTCCCCAGCCGTTGCACACGCCGTCGCACGGATCGGCGCTCATGCGGGCCGTGCACATGTTGTGAGTCGCGGGTGTCGCGCGGCTGCACACCACGCGCCGGGCGCCGACTGCCTCGAATATCCTCGTCGCCTGGGTCTGTGCGTGAGTGCGCATCGCAGTGTCGTTCTCGTGGTCGTCCACATGGATGTGCGCCACGGGCAACCCGTACTGGTCGCGGACCGTCGGATCGAGCGTGATGCGGTTGTCCGGCCGCGGCAGATCCTCGCCGCAGATGAACATGCCGGACATGTTGCGATAGTCCTCCATGACCGCCGCGAGCTCGCGGCCCCACATGTAGGGCAGCCCCGCGAGCGGCAGGCTCGGCAGGTCCAGCATCGCGAGCTCGAGGTGATAGCCGCCCACGAAGCCCCGCTTGGGATCGTTCTTCGTCTCGTCCTCGACGACGCCCGCGAGGACCGCCCCGCGCCACGCGTGCACGGGCTTGTCGAAGCAGCCCCAGACGAAGCCGCCCACGTGGTGGCAGTAGTTGCGGCCGACCTGATCCGAGGAATTGGCCAGGCCGCGCGGAAACTTTCCCGACTCCGACAGCAGCAGGAGACGCGCAGTCTCCACGGCGTTGCAGGCCACGCAGACGAGGCGCGCCCGCTGCCGCTGTTCGCGACCGGACGGATCACGATACACGACGCCCGTGACGCGCCCGTCGGGCCCGTGCTCGATGCGCGTGACCATGCACTCGGCGCGCAGGTCGAGGTTGCCGGTTGCCTCCGCGCGCGGGATCTCCGTGTAGAGCGTGCTCCACTTCGCGCCGATCTTGCAGCCCTGCACGCAGAAGCCCATCTGCAGGCACGGCGGGCGTCCGTCGGCGGGTTGCGAGTTGATGGCCATGTAGCCCGTATGCACGCGCTGGTACCCGAGCGCCTTCGCGCCCGCGTACATCACCTTGAACTTGTTCGATGCCGGGAGACCCGGAACACCGTGGCGGCGCGTGACGACGAGCCGCCGTTCCGCGAGATCGTAGTACTTCTCCAGCTCCTCGTACGCGATCGGCCAGTCGATGAGCGACGTGCCCGGCAGATCGCCGTACTCGGTGCGCGCGCGCAGCTCCCAGGGCTGCTGCCGCGGGCAGGCGCCGGTCCAGTGCACGGTGGTTCCGCCCACCGTCTTGCACGTCCAGGACGGCAGGGTGGGAAAGTCCTCACGCACGGTCCACGTGCCGGACTGCGTGCGCGGGTCGAGCCAGGTCAGCATGGCGAAGGCCTCGCCCGGCACCTGCGAGAAGTCCTCGAGCGTCAGGCGCTTGCCCGCCTCGAACAGCACCACGCGGATGCCGCGGCGGGTGAGCTCGTGTGCGAGCGTTCCGCCGCCGGCACCCGAGCCGATGATGACGACCACGCCGTCGTCGTTCTGGGCGAAGCGGGTTCGCGGTGAAGCGGGTGCTGTCTCGGCCATGTCAGGCTCCCGGCACGGGGCCGCTGTCTTCTTCGGGGACCTCGGGCAGCCAGCGCAGATCGTTGAAGCCGCGGGTGAGATAGCCGCCCTTGGAGAAGGATTCACCTTCGTAGCCGAAGTACGCGTAGGCGAGCGGCGACGTGTAGAGCGTCTGCAGCGTGCTCACGCGGACGGACTGGAAGAAAGGCGAGGATTCGATTCTCTTCAGCGCTTCGACGCGGGTCGGCTCGTCCGCGGAGGCGAAGCCGCGGCCGAGGGTCGCGAGCCCTTCTCTGATGAGCTTCGCGAAGGACTCGTCCCGGCTCGCCTGCTCGTCGATGGCACGCACGACGACGGCGTATGCGGCGTCCTCGAGCCCATCGTGTGGTGCGATCGTGCGGCAGACAGCGAGAAGGATGGCGCCTTCGGCACTGGTGAGCGTCGTGAGGTCGACCGCCCAGGCACGAGAGGGCGCAAACAGGGCGAGCGGGCTCCCCGCCGCCAGCAGGCCGGTCAGCACACCGCTCGTCCGGAGGAAATCTCGACGGCCGGCGGAACTTTCTCGTTGCACCTCGTCCCTCCTTGCCGCGCAGCGCGCGGCGGGCAGGATCCAGCCGAAGCGTGACGATTGAATACCACGATCGCGCGGACTGAGCTACTGTCGCGGCATCTCCCTCCGGGATCCACCAACGATGCTGAAACGACTGGCAGTACTCATGACCATCACAGGGACGATCGCCTCAGCCTCCGGAGCCGCTGCACAATCCATGTCACCCGCATCCCCCGATGCGGACAATCCGCTGCTCGCGCCGTGGAGCGGGCCCTACGGCGGCGTGCCGCCCTTCGACCGGGTGCGCGTCGAGCACTTCAGGCCGGCCCTCGAGATCGCGATGAACGAGGCGCTCGCCGAAGTCGAGCGGATCGCGAACGACCCGTCGCAGCCGACTTTCGAGAACACGCTCGCCGCTCTCGAGCGTTCCGGGCGGACGCTGGACCGCGTCCAGACGGTGTTCTCCATCTACACCTCGACGATGAACGGGCCGCAGATGCAGGCCATCGAGCGGGAGATGGCGCCGCGTCTCGCCGCTTTCCGTGACCGCATCACCCAGAACGAGCGCCTGTTCCGGCGCATCGAGGCCGTGTACGAAGCGCGCGAGCGCTCGAATCTCGATCCGGAGCAGCAGCGGCTCGCCTGGTACTACTACACGAACATGGTGCGCGCCGGCGCGAAGCTCGACGCGGCGGCGAAGAAGCGCCTGTCCGAGCTCAATCAGCAGCTCGCGGGTCTCTACACGCGCTTCTCGCAGAACGTGCTCGCCGACGAGAACGAGCGCTTCCTGCTCATCGAGAAGGAGTCGGACCTGGCGGGTCTGCCGCAGTCGCTGCGCGATGCCGCGGCGGAAGCCGCCGCCCAACGCGGACACAAGGGCAAGTGGCTCATCCTCAACACGCGCTCGAGCGTCGAGCCGTTCCTCCAGTACTCGGACCGGCGCGAGCTGCGCGAGAAGGTCTGGCGTACGTTCGTCGACCGCGGCGACAACGGCGACGAGCACGACAACAACGCCATCGTCGCCGAGATCCTGCGCCTGCGCGCCGAGCGCGCGAAGCTCCTCGGCTATCCGACGCACGCGCACTGGAAGCTCGAGAACCAGATGGCGCGCACGCCGGAGCGCACGCTCGAGCTGATGCGGGCCGTGTGGCGGCCGGCAGTCGCGCGCGTGCACGAGGAAGTGGCGGACATGCAGGCGATCGCGGACCGCGAAGCGGCCGCGGGCGGGCCGAAGATCCGCATCGAGCCGTGGGACTACCGCTACTACGCGGAGAAGGTCCGCAAGGCGAAGTACGACCTCGACACCAACGAGGTGAAGCCCTATCTGCAGCTCGAGAAGCTGCGCGAGGGCATGTTCTACGTGGCGGAGCGGCTCTTCGGCTTCGTGTTCAGACCGGTGCCCGAGGGCAGCGTGCCGGTGTATCACCCCGACGTGCGCGTCTGGGAAGTCACCGACCGCGACGGGCGCCACGTGGGCCTCTGGTACTTCGATCCCTATGCGCGCGCCGGCAAGCGCTCGGGCGCCTGGATGAACGCGTACCGCAGCCAGGAGAAGTTCGACGGACCGGTCACGACGATCGTCTCGAACAACGCGAACTTCGTGAAGGGCCGGCCCGGCGAGCCCGTGCTCATCAGCTGGGACGACGCGAAGACGCTGTTCCACGAGTTCGGGCACGCGCTGCACGGGCTCTCCTCGAACGTGAGCTACCCCTCGCTGTCGGGCACACGCGTGCCGCGCGACTACGTCGAGTTCCCGTCTCAGCTCCTCGAGCACTGGCTCTCGACGCCCGAGGTGCTCTCCCGCTTCGCGGTTCACTACCAGACCGGCGAGCCGATTCCGGCGGAGCTCGTGCAGCGGATCGCGAAGGCCGAGACCTTCAACCAGGGGTTCGAGACGGTCGAGTACCTCGCGAGCGCGCTGGTCGACATGGAGCTGCACCTCGCGGGCGACCGGCCCATCGATCCCGATGCGTTCGAGCGCGAGGCGCTGAGCAGGCTCGGCATGCCGTCCGAGATCGTCATGCGGCATCGGATCCCGCACTTCGGCCACGTCTTCGCGGGCGACGGCTATTCGGCGGGTTACTACAGCTACCTGTGGGCCGATACGCTCTCGGCCGATGCCTGGGAGGCGTTCACGGAGGCGAAGGGTCCCTGGGACACGGCCGTCGCCGCACGGCTCAAGGAGTTGCTCTCCCGCGGCAACACGGTGGACCCGGCCGAGGCCTATCGCGCGTTCCGCGGCCGCGATCCGGGCGTCGGCGCACTCATGCGCAAGCGCGGCTTTCCGGTGCCGGACGCAGCCTCGACCTCAGCGTCGAGCGCGCGCTGACGGGGCAGCAAGTCTCCATGAGGCTGCCCGCCGCCCGGCGCTATGATGGGCGCACCATGAGGCTGCGTGTCGAGTGCTATGCGGGATACCGCGGCGAACAGGAGCCGCTCGCCTTCTGGCTGGGCGAGCGGCGCCTCGCCGTGCAGGACATCAGCGATCGCTGGTTCGCGCCCGCGCAGCGCTGGTTCCGCGTCTCCGCCGAGGACGGCAACTCTTACGTCCTCCGACACGACGAATCGAGCGGCCTCTGGGAAATCGCCGCGTACACCTTCGGCGGCAGCGCCGCGCACCTCCGGCGTGCGATGACACCGCCTCGCCGCTCTCAGTGAGCCGCCGGCCGCGCTCGCGTCGGCCCGGCGGCTCCCTGCGCGGGTGAGCTGCGTCACGCGGCCCGGCGCCCGCCGGACCACGCAGGAGAAAATGCATGGGAATGCTGATCGACGGACAGTGGCGGAGCGAAGCGAGCTACGCGGATCCACGGAGCGGAGCGTTCCAGCGGCGCCCGAGCACCTACCGCGCCCGGGTGAGCGCGGATGGGAGCACTGGCTTTCCGGCCGAGGCGAACCGCTATCACCTCTACGTCGCGCGCGCCTGCCCCTGGAGTCACAGGACGATGATCTTCAGGGTGCTCAAGAAGCTCGAGGACGTCATATCGATCAGCTACCTCGAGCCAGCGATGCTCGAGAACGGCTGGACGTTCCGCGAGCCCGATCCGCTCACCGGCGCGCGGTATCTCTACGAGGTCTACCAGCGCGCGGACCCGCGCTACACCGGCCGCGCAACGGTGCCGGTGCTGTGGGACAAGCGCACCGGCACGATCGTCAACAACGAGTCCTCCGACATCGTGCGCATGCTGAACTCCGAGTTCAATGCGTTCACGGACGACAGGACCGACTACTACCCGGCCGAGCTCGCCGCGGAGATCGACGCGCTCAACGCACGCATCTACGAGACGGTGAACAACGGCGTCTATCGCGCCGGCTTCGCCGCGCGGCAGGAAGCCTACGAGAGCGCGGTGCGCACGCTGTTCGAATCGCTCGACTGGCTGGAAGCGCTTCTTTCCCGTCAGCGCTATCTGCTCGGCGACCGCCTGACCGAAGCGGACTGGCGGCTCTTTCCCACGCTGGTGCGCTTCGACGCCGTCTACTACGGGCACTTCAAGTGCAATCTGCGGCACGTCTACGAGTACCCGGCGCTGTGGGCGTACACCCGCGAGCTCTATCAGATACCCGGAATCGCCGCGACGGTGGCGATCGACGAGTACAAGGCGCACTACTACGGGAGCCACCGGCACATCAATCCTTCCGGGATCGTGCCCCTGGGACCCGTGCTCGATTTCTCGCTGCCGCACGGCCGCGACCGGCTGTGATGAGAAGGAACTAGAATGGGGCCGCGCGGGTCCTTCCGGACGGGCCCAGGCTGGAGTCGACGTCGATGAACGAAAGGACTTTGTGGATCGTCGGAGCCGTGGCGGTGATCGCGATCGCCGCGGGTCTCTACTACTGGCGTCAGACGGTCGACGTCGCCCCGCCGACGACCCCGCCTCCACCGCCGGCGCAGCCGGCGGTGACCGATGAGCCGTCCGACGAACCGCGGATCGAGCACCCGCTGCCCGAGCCGCCGGCGGATTCGCTCGAAGCGCGTCCTGAGCTTCCGGCCCTGCCCGAAAGCGATCCCGCGCTCGAGGAAGCCCTTGCCGAGGCGGTCGGCAAGGACACCGTGGACGACGTGCTCGTGCCGAAGGACATCGTCCGGCGCTTCGTGGCGACGGTGGACAATCTGCCGCGCAGGAAGGTCGCGGAGCAGCTCCGTCCCATCAAGCCCGTTCCCGGGCAGTTCATGACGATGCAGGACGGCGACCGCATCACGCTCGATCCGCGCAACTACGAGCGCTACACGCCCTACGTGCGCACGCTGGAGAAGATCGATGCGCAGCGGCTCGCGGACGTCTACATCCGCTTCTATCCGCTCTTCCAGCAGGCCTACGAGAGCCTCGGCTATCCGTCCGAGTACTTCAACGACCGCGTGGTGGAGGTGATCGATCACCTGCTCGCGACGCCCGAGATCCAGGGTCCGATCGAGCTGGTGCAGCCGAAGGTGTTCTACGAGTTCGCCGACCCGAAGCTCGAGCGGCTCTCGGCCGGCCAGAAGGTGCTGATCCGCATGGGCAACGAGAACGCGGCGATCGTGAAGCGCAAGCTCCGCGAGCTGCGCACGCACCTTACCGGATCGTCGCCCTGACCCTCGAGCGCTCAGCGGAACGCGAGCTCGCTTCCTTCGTCTTCGTCGGCAACCATCCAGGCGCCGATCTCGAGCCAGCAGCTCTCGCAGTAGGGTCCGTTGCCCGCGGCGTCGTACTGCGGATGCGACGTGGGTGCTCCGTCTCCGTCGGTGAGCACCGTCGAGCAGCGCCAGCAGACGAGAAGCATCATGGGCCACCTCGGTTCGCGGGCGGCGCGTCATGCTGCGGATCGCAGCATCCTGCCGCGAAGCAGACGGCGTGCCCGGCATTCGACGGCACGTATCCTGCTTTCATCCGGGCCGACCATCGAGTCATGAAGCATGCTCGCACAAGGAGGAGCTCATGCTGAACGGTAAGAGAATCGCAATCCTCGTCGCGGACGGTTTCGAGCAGTCCGAGCTCACCGAGCCGAAGAAGGCGCTCGAGGAAGCCGGTGCCGAGACGAAGATCGTGTCGCCGGCACAGAAGGAAGTCCAGGGATGGAAGCATTACGACCACGCGGACCGGTTCCCCGTCGACGTGCCGCTCGATCAGGCGAAGGCGGATGATTTCGACGCGCTGCTCCTGCCCGGTGGCGTCGCGAATCCGGATCAGCTTCGCATGCTGCCGAAAGCCGTGCAGTTCATCCGTGCGTTCTTCGATGCGGGCAAGCCCGTCGCCGCGATCTGTCACGGACCCTGGACGCTCATCGAGGCGGATGTCGTACGCGGCCGCAGGGTGACGTCGTGGCCGTCGCTCAAGACGGATCTCATCAACGCCGGCGCGGAGTGGGTCGACGAGGAAGTGGTCGTGGACAACGGGCTCATCACGAGCCGCAAGCCGGCCGACATTCCGGCGTTCAACCGGAAGATGATCGAGGAGTTCGCGGAAGGCCCTCATCCGCGGCAGGCGCAGGCGGCTCGCACGACGCAGCGCCCGGAACAGCGTCCGCACTGAACGCGCGCCCGCACTCACCTCTGCTTAACAGGCGTCTCGCCGGTGGGGTTCGTCCCCACCGGTGAGTGCGAGTGGTGCGCCGTTGCGGTGCCGGTGAATCGGGAGCGCGTGCTCGCGGTGCCCTGCCGGTCAACCGCGATCGTCCGTCGTGGGCGATTGCTGCTGATGCTGCTGCTGCCGGTGATGCATTCCGCCCTGCTCCATCTCCGCCGAGCGTGACGTGCCCTGCCGGCGCCAGTAGCTGTCGGCCGTCGAGTTCCAGTCGCCTCCGGAAGTCAGGGTCGACTCGTCGAACTTCGGTGCGCCGTCGAGCCGCGAGCGGTCGAGCACGATCGTGTGGCCCTGCATCATCGAATGCACGGTATCCCACGGCAGCGCGACACGCTCCGTGGTGCTCGCGCCGCCGGTGGTGCCTGTACTGTCGCGCGCCCCGGTGCGCTCGACGATCGCGTGAGTCACCTTACCGTTCGCGTCGATGATGACGTCCTGCACCTGCCCGAGCTGCTCGCCCTGAGGCGACTGCACGTGCATTCCGATGAGATGCGACGCGCGCTGCACGCCGCCCATCTTCGCGCCGCCCGCGGCGGCCATGCGCGAACGGGAAGTGCCCGGTGCCGGCGCGGTGGAGGTGGCCGTGTCAGGGTCTGCCTCGGCACCCGTCGGCGCGCCACCCGGCGACGTGCCTCCGGCACCGACTCCGCCGCGAGTCGCTCCGCTCGTATCCGTCTGACCCGGCGGCGTGCGATCGGCCGCTGTGCCTTCGGTCTGACTCGTCGAAGGAATGCCCTGACCCTGCGTGCTGCTCGAGGGATCCGGTGACTGCTGTCCCTGCGTCTGCTGATCCGGAGTCTGAGCGAACGCCGCGCCGCCAAGGCCGAGCGCCACCAGGCTCAGCAATGGAAGAGTCTTCATGGCCCACCTCGCGTGGTTGCTTAAGATGAAATCAACGCGCGGCCTGCCGTGACGTTTCCCTCGTCTTCCGCGCGCCGCGAATCTGCTGCCGGTCGAGCCTGACGCCGGTGCCCGCGCCAGGAGGGCGCATGCTCGGGCGGGACGGCACCAGAGCGCTCACCGTTCCCGTGCGGCGGGCCGGACGGACGAAGCGTCGCGCTCGTCGGCTCGCCGGCCGACGTGTGACGGATTTCGCGTTTCGCGCAAGATGCGGCACGGTGCGCGTGCGCGTGAACGGCGTGGCGTGAACGATTCCGAGCCGCGTGTCGCATACCGTCAGTAGCATCCGTGCGACATCGGCGAAACCGACTCCGCCAGCGATGCCGGCGCGTGATCGGGAGAGACATGATCCAGTACGACAGACGCGACGAATGGAGGGGGCAGCCGGAAACGGTTGCCACGGCAACGTCCGACCGGAACGGGCTGAACTCTCTTGCGTTCGTCGGCCGGCAGGCCATATACAACTCCGCTCTCACCGTCATCGCCTACGAGCTGCTCTATCGCGCGCTGCCCGAGGCGGCCGACGCGCAGATCACCGATTCGCGCCAGGCGACGCTGCACGTCCTCGCGAACGCCGTGCTCGAGATCGGCCTCGACCGCCTCGCGGGCGGCGTGCCGGTGCACATCAACTATCCGCGGGAGCTGCTCGCGAGCGACGAACCGCCCTCGCTGCAGCCGGATCGCGTCGTCATCGAGATCCTCGAAGACGTGCGCGTCGATCCGAAGGTTCTCGCCGGTCTCCGGTCGCTCCGCGGGCGCGGGCACCGCATCGCGCTCGACGATTTCTCGCTGGAGCGCTCCGATCCGGCGCTGCTCGAGCTCGCCGATATCGTCAAGGTGGACCTCGCGCGCGAAAGCGCCTCGGATGTCGAGCGGACGGTGCAGGAAGCCAAGCGCAGGGGCCTCAAGCTCATCGCGGAGAACGTGCGGTCGGTCGAGGACTTCGAGCGCGCCGTGGAGCTCGGCTTCGACGCCTTTCAGGGCGAGTTCCTCCAGAGCACGCAGGTGTTCAAGGCGCAGCGCCTGCCCGCGAGCCGGCTCGCGACGCTGCGGCTCATGGTGGCGCTCCAGAACGAGGACTACTCGGTCGAGGAGATCGAGCGGCTCGTCGCGCAGGACGTGTCGTTCTCCTATCGCGTGCTCCGCTGCATCAACTCGAGTTACTACAACCTGCCGCGCAGGATCGAATCGATTCGCCAGGCGATCGTCATCCTCGGGCTAGAGAACCTGCGGCAGATGTGCACGGTGGTCGCGCTGCTCAGCTTCGACGAGCGCCCCGCGAGCCTGCTGCTCAACGCCATGATCCGCGCCCGCATGTGCGAGCAGCTCGCACAGCTCGCCGGCGTGCAGGACAGCGGGCCCTACTTCATCACGGGCCTGTTCTCCATGCTCGATACGCTGCTCGGCATGCCCGTGGAGGAGATCGTGGCGGATCTTCCGCTCGCGACACCCGTCGTGCGCGCGCTGATCGACGAGGAAGGCGATCTGGGACTCGCGCTGCGCTGCACGCGCGCGTACGAGAGAGGCGCCTGGAATCAGGTCGCGTATCGCAAGCTGCCGCCCGACGTGATCCGCGCCGCCTATCTCGACTCGGTCTTCTGGGCAGAAGAGACGCGCGCGCTGCTCACGGCGTAGACTCTGCGCGACTCTTCGGCGCGCGTCGCCGCCACGCTCACGCGGGCGGCATCACCGGCCCGCTGCCCGCTCCGCTTTCCTCGATCGCGCGCGCGATTTCCGCGAGATCTTCGCGCGAGAGCGTAAGGCGCGCAGCATCGATCCAGCCATCGACCTGCTCCGGGCTGCGCGCACCGACGATGGCGCCCGTGACGCCGGGCCAGGCGAGCGTCCATGCGATCGCCACTGCGCCGACGCTCGTGCCATGACGTGCGGCGATCGGCCGCAGCGCGTCGGCGAGCCGGAGGTTTCGCGCGAGCCGTTCGCCCGTGAACTCCGGTGAACGCGAACGCCAGTCGTCGGGACCGAGATTCCGCGCGCGCTCCTCGGAGAACGTTCCCGTGAGCAATCCGGACTGCATGGGGCTGTACACGATGACACCGGTGCCGTGCTCGAGGCACCACGGCAGCTCGGCTTCCGCGGCGCTGCGGTTGATGGCGGAGAACGGCGGCTGCAGAGAATCCACGTGCCCGATACGCTCGGCTGCCTCGAGCAGCGGGACGCGATGATTGGAGAGTCCGGCAGCGCGGATCTTCCCTTCCCGCTTGAGGTCGAGCAGCGTGCCCCAGTACTCCTCGATCGGCGTGCCGTCCCTGGGTGGCCAGTGCATCTGATAGAGATCGATGCAGTCGACGCCCAGCCGGCGCAGCGAGCCCTCGAGCTCGCGCCGGATGCTTGAGGCGGCGCCGATCTGACGCGGTGCAGCGCGCCGATCGTTCTCGTCCCACACGAGGCCGCACTTCGTGAAGATATAGGGACGCCGGGACGGTGGAATACCATCGAGCGCCCGGCGGACCACCTCTTCCGAGTGCCCGAGGCCGTAGATCGCGGCGGTGTCGATCCAGTTGATTCCGAGCTCGACGGCACGCCGGATGGCGGCGATGGATTTCTCGTCGTCCTGTGGACCCCACCCCGCCACCCAGTCCGGTCCCCCGATGGCCCAGGCACCGAAGCCCACGCGGGTGATGTGCATCGAAGTGGTGCCGAGCTGCCGTTTCGGAAGCTCCGCGGGGGTCGTGCCGGTACCTGCGTTCGCTGCCATATGCCGGTGTCTCCTCATCCGATGACGCTGCGTGAGATGGTGTGCGGGCATGCGGCAGTGTACGGGAGTACACTGATCACCTGCTGGACGCTCGATCCGGCGGGTGGGCGTCGCCCCGGAGCGAGCGTGGGCTCTGCGATTCCGGTGCGGCTGCGGCTCCTGGGACCTGCGCCGTCTGGAACCCGCCGGGCTGCGACGAAGTCGAAGCCCAGCAGAAAATCAAGCGAACGGAGGAGCCCGACATGCGGAGACTCATGCCGATTGCAGCGTCCGTGGCGGTGCTCGCGGCCGGATGTGCGGCCGCTCCTCAGGTGTCGGAGCTCGACAGCACCCGGCTCGCCGTGATGAGGCCGAGCCCGGTGCTCGATTGCCCGCGTCACACGGGCACACGCATCAAGCGTGACGACGGATCGTGCGCTTCGGTGTCCGGACGCGCCTTCACCATCCACGACATCGAGCGGACGGGAGCGGGCACGATCGACGAAGCGCTGAGGATGCTCGATCCGAGCTTCCACTGATCGGCGATCCCTTCCCGACGACCGCGAGCCTGCGGACGTAATACAATCCGGTCGGGCCGGGCCTGCACTCGAGCGCGCAGGCCCGGCCCGTTGGTGTTTCCCGTTCGTCAAGCCTGCGAGAGTCAAGAACATGCAAGCACGTCCTCGCACCGTAACGCTTCGCGCCGCCGCAGTACTGGCACTCGCCCTGTTCCTCGCCGCGGTCGCACCGTCCAATGCACAGACCGCTGCATCCGGCGAGAAGATCATCGTTTCGGGTGCTTCCGGCCAGCTCGGCGAGCTCGTCGTCAAGGAGCTCCTCGCACGCGGAGTGCCCGCGCAGAACCTGATCCTCGTGAGCCGCACGCCCGAGAAGCTCGCGGAGTACGCGAAGCTCGGCGCGGTCACGCGCTTCGGCGACTTCGAGAAGCCCGAGTCGCTGCCGGCCGCCTACGCGGGTGGCACGCGCATGCTGCTCATCAGCATCAGCGGAGGCCTCGGGTCGCGCGCGCAGCTCCACAAGAACGCGATCGATGCGGCCATTGCCGCGGGCGTCAGGCACATCGCCTATACGTCGTTCGTGGCGCTGAGCCGCGGAGACGCGAGCGGAATCGGCAAGGATCATCATGAGACCGAGGAGATCCTGAGGAACAGCGGTGTGGCGTGGACCATGCTGCGCAACTCCATCTACTCCGAGGTCACGATTCCGCAGGCGGCGAAGTTCGTGGCCGACGGCCGCGCGGTCGTGCCGGCCGACGAAGCGAAAGTCGGCTACGTCACGCGCGGCGACTGCGCCGCCGCGGCGGCCGCCGTGCTCGCGACGCCCGGTCACGAGAACAGGATCTACGACATCACGGGACCCGAGCTCATCGGCGTGCGCGAGATCGCGGAAGCCGCGTCCGCCGTGACGGGAAAGAAGATCGAGGTCACGACCGCCGCACCGGGTGCCTCGCCGCCGCAGCGTTTCGGTCCCTCGCTTTCCGTGACGAGCAATCACGTCGAGCAGCTCACCGGACGGCCCGCGACTTCGCTGCGTGCGCTGTACGAGGCGAACAAGTCCGCCCTGCTCGGCAGCACCTGACGGTTCCTCGATGACGGCGCCCCGCGAGCATCGTCCTGCGGGCCGCAGCGGCGCGCATGCGCTGCTTGCGGGGCTGCTTGCCGCCGCATGCGCACAGATGAGTGCCGCGGCGGAAACGGAACCGTCGGTCGCCCGGCTGATCTCGCAGCTCGGGCTGGTGGAATCCGCCACACCCGTGCGCGAGCACCCGCGCTGGCGGCCGCCGAGGAAGATCGTGCTGCTCGGCGGTGCGCCGCGCGAGCATCTCGACGCAATGACGGCACTCGCCCCTTCGGCGGAGCTCGTCGTCGTCCATGACGTCGAATCCGCCGCTGCCGCGGCGGTCGATGCGGACATCGTCGTCGGGCTGACGAGCTATCCCGGCATCTGTGAGCCGCAGATCATCGAGGGTGCGCGCGAGCTGCGCTGGATTCTCGCGATGTCCGCGGGCGTCGAGCGCTGCGTGACCGTCCCCGCGGTTCGCGAGCGCGGACTTCTCGTCACGAACCTGCGGGCGGTCGATTCCGCCGCGATCGGCGAGCACGTGATCGCGCTCGCTCTCGCCCTCGCCCGCGGTATCGATACGTTCGTGCTGAACGGCGCACGCGCGCGGTGGAGCCGCGAGGACGCGCAGGCGACGCGAATGCAGGTGCTCGCCGGCAAGACGATGCTGGTCGTCGGTCTCGGAGGCATCGGGACCGAGGTGGCGAAGCGCGCGCACGGGATCGGCATGAAGGTCATCGCGACCCGGGCGAGCGGCCGCGGCGGCCCCGATTTCGTCAGCTACGTGGGCACGCCGGACGAGCTGCACAGGCTGGCGTCCGGAGCCGACGTCATCGTCAACACCGCGCCGCTCACCTCACAGACGCAGGGCATCTTCAACCGTGACTTCTTCTCGGTGCTCAAACCGAACGCCTTCTTCATCAACGTCGCGCGCGGCGGAAGCGTCGTGACCGACGATCTCGTGGCGGCGCTGCGCGAGGGACGTATCGCCGGCGCGGGACTCGACGTGGTCGATCCGGAGCCGCTGCCGCCCGAGCATCCGCTCTGGCGCGCGCCGAACGTCATCATCAGCCCGCACGTCTCCGCGGCTTCCGATCTGCCGCGCGAGCAGCGATGGCTCGTCGCCCGGGAGAACCTGCGGCGCTACGTCGCCGGCGAGCGGATGCTCTCCGTCGTCGATCTCGAACGGGAGTACTGAGCGCGTGCACGATCCCGGGCGGAGCGCGGAAGCGCAGGGACAGCCCATTCTCTCGATCAGGGGTCTCACCAAGACCTACGCATCGGGCTTCCAGGCGCTCAAGGGTATAGACCTCACCATCCGCCGCGGCGAGATCTTCGCTCTGCTGGGCCCCAACGGCGCCGGCAAGACGACGCTGATCAGCATCGTCTGCGGCATCGTCACGCCGACGTCCGGCACCGTGCTCGCAGGCGGCTACGACATCGTGCGCGACTACCGCGCGGCCCGCTCGCTGATCGGCCTCGTGCCGCAGGAGCTGGCGACGGACATGTTCGAGACCGTCTGGGACACGGTGACCTTCAGCCGGGGCCTCTTCGGCAAGCCGCGCGATCCGGCGTATCTCGAGAAGGTGCTGCGCGACCTGTCGCTCTGGGACAAGCGCGGCTCGAAGATCATGACGCTCTCGGGCGGCATGAAGCGCCGCGTGATGATCGCCAAGGCGCTCGCGCACGAGCCGGAGATTCTCTTCCTCGACGAGCCGACCGCCGGCGTCGACGTCGAGCTGCGGCGGGGGATGTGGGACATGATGCGCGGGCTGCGCGAGCGCGGCGTGACCATCATCCTCACGACGCACTACATCGAGGAAGCCGAGGAGATGGCGGATCGCGTCGGGGTGATCAACCGCGGCGAGATCGTGCTCGTGGAGGACAAGCGCACGCTCATGCGCAAGCTGGGCAGACGCCAGCTCACGCTGCATCTGCAGTCGCCGCTCGAGGCCATTCCGCCCGCGCTCGCCGACGTGCCGCTCGAGCTCGCGGAAGGCGGGCACGCGCTCGTCTACACCTTCGACGTGCAGCAGGAGAGCACCGGGATCGCAGCCCTCCTGCGCAGGCTCAACGAGCTCGGCATCGACTTCAAGGATCTGCAGACGACCGAAAGCTCCCTCGAGGAGATCTTCGTGAGTCTCGTGAGGTCGCGGTGATGAACGTGTTCATGAACGTGCATGCGATCCGCGCCATCTACCGCTTCGAGATGGCGCGCATGTGGCGCACGCCGACGCAGAGCATCGCCGCGCCGGTGATCTCGACCTCGCTCTACTTCATCGTGTTCGGGTCGGCGATCGGCTCGCGCATCGCCGAGGTCGAAGGCATCAGCTACGCCGCGTTCCTCGTCCCGGGACTCATCATGCTCTCGGTGCTGACCGAGAGCGTCTCGAACGGCTCCTTCGGCATCTACATGCCGAAGTACTCGGGAACGATCTACGAGGTGCTGTCCGCGCCCGTCTCGCCGCTCGAGGTGGTCATCGGCTACGTGGGTGCGGCCGCGACCAAGTCGGTGATCCTCGGAGCGATCATCCTCGCCACGGCGCGCGTGTTCGTGGACTTCGGCATCCAGCACCCGCTCTGGGCGCTCGCGTTCCTGGTGCTGATATCGGTCACCTTCTGTCTCTTCGGCTTCATCATCGGCATCTGGGCCGACGGCTGGGAGAAGCTCTCGATGGTGCCGATGCTCATCGTCACGCCGCTCGCCTTCCTCGGCGGCAGCTTCTACTCCATCTCCATGCTGCCGCCGCTCTGGCAGAAGATCGCGCTGCTCAATCCCGTGGTGTATCTCGTGAGCGGCTTCCGCTGGAGCTTCTACGGCGTCTCGGACGTGAACGTCGCCGTCAGTCTCGGCATGACGCTGCTCTTCATGCTCGCCTGCCTCGGCGTCATCTGGTGGATGTTCCGCACGGGCTACAAGCTCAAGGCGTGACATCGCTCCCGCGCGGCCCGACGGACGGGCACCGGCCGCGGGAGCGAGTGTGAGGACGGACGCGAACGCCCGGCGAGCGGGCTTTCAGCCGTTTGCCTTCATTTCGGCCGCGATCCGCTCGGCTTCGGCCGTGAAGCGCTTGCAGGCAGGCCGCTCGGTGCAGCGCGCGAGGTAAGCCTGCAGGGTGGGACGCGGCTCGAGGCCTTTCGTGAGAAAGCCGTAGCCGATCTGCGAGGCGATGTACACGTCCGCGGCGCTGAAGCGCTCGCCGAGGATGTACGGTCCCGGCGTGACCGCCTTCTCGAGCGTGTTCACGGTGTCCTCGTAGCTCCCGTAGCCCACTGCCATGCGTCGCTCGATGGGAGGCCGTGAGAAGAGCCGGTCGAGAACCGCCGGCTCGACGCAGCCGGCGGCGAAGAAGAGCCAGCGGAAGTACGTGCCGCGCTGCGGATCGTCGAGCGCCGGTGCGAGCCCCGCCTGCGGGAACGCGTCGGCGAGATACGCGCAGATCGCTGCGGTCTCCGTCACGACGACGCCGCGGTGAACGATCGCGGGAATCTTGCCCATTGGATTCACCGCCAGGAACTCGGGCTTCTTCTGCTCTCCCTTCTCGAGGTTGACGAGCCGCATCTCGTACGGGACGCCGAGCTCCTCGAGCATCCAGTGGACGATGCGGGCCCTCGACATCGGGTTGTAGTAGAAGACGATCGAATCGCTCATGTTTTCTCCTGCGATCGGTTTCTTGCGCAGTTACCGCACGGCGCTGCCGTCGTCGTTCCAGACATTGGCCTCCTGCGCGAAGTTCTTCCGCTGCGGGTTCACGACACAGAAGCGCTGACCCGTCGGCGCCTCCATCACCCACCAGCGGGGAAACTTCTCCACTCGCTTCGCGCCGAGCGTCTCGAGGCGTCGCACCTCGGCTTCGATGTCGTCGGTCTCGATGTCGAGGTGCACACGGCTCGGGTGATCCACCTTCTGCACTTCGATGTGCAGCCCGCCGTCGGCGGTGACGAGCTGCCGGTACCTGTCGTCTCCCGGCGCCCTCGCGATGGGAAGTCCCAGCGCCCTGCTCCAGAAGTCGGCAGCGGCGTCGAGATCCCCCGTCCGGCAGTCGATGATGAATCCGGCGAGCTGGCTCCGGTGCATGACGCTCTCCTTCCATGAATGCCGCGAACGGCCTGCGGCAACGATACCGTTTCCGATGCTCGAGTCGCCAGCTCGACAGTGCAGCACCGATACCGGTGCCGCCCGCTGCGGGAACGGGGGTTGCTGAATGCTTCGCCCCATGCCACGCAGTGGTCGATTCGATTCCGTGCTTGCTTCATTCGCTCTGCCCGTCGAGGCTTTCCGCCGCCGGCGCGAGCAGTGGCTGTCGCCTGCGCAGATCGCGGTCGTGCGCGAGCGCAGGCTCGCGCACGTGCTCGAGGCGGCACGCTCGGCGCCCTATTATCGCGAGCTGCTGGCCCGCTACGACGCCGAACGGGCTGCGCCGACCGCGATCCTCGCCGGCCTGCCGCCGCTCACCCGGCAGATCATCGCCGCGCACGGACTCGACGCCTTCCTGACGCGCGATCGGCGCACGCTGTTCAGCGTGACGACGTCGGGCTCCACGGGCGAACCGGCGGTCTTTTTCCGCAGCCCGCGCGAGGAGGCCGAGTTCTCCGCGCGCTGGTGGCGCGTCTATTCGGCGTACGGCTGCGGCGCAAGGGACACTCAGGTCAATTTCACGCGCAGCAATGTCAGACCTCGCAAGGGGATGGTGAAGCTCCTGCGCAGACTCGGCGTCGTGCCGCAGGTCGTGAACATCTCGACCGCCGATCCGATCGAGAACGGCGCGCGGGCGGTGATGGAATTGCGTCCGCAGGTGATCGGCGGATATGCGGTCGCCATCGAGTCGCTGGCGGAGTACGCGATGGAGCGCGGCATCGAGCTGGCGCGGCCCAGGCTGGTCGTGTGCGCGGCGATGGACGTCACGGATCACTGCCGTGACGTCGCGCGCCGTGCGTTCGGCGCGCCGGTCGCGAACGTTTACGTGACGAACGAGATGGGCGTCATCGCCTGGAGCTGCCCGGTCCGTTCCGAAGTGCTGCACGTCAACGACGACGTGTTCGTGCTCGAGATCCTGGACAGCGACGGCTCGCCCGTTCCCGACGGCACTTCGGGAGAGATCGTCCTCACGTCGCTCACCCTGACGTCCATGCCGCTCCTGCGCTACCGCACCGGGGACATCGCGGCACGGCTGCCCGGCATCTGCAACTGCGGACGAGGGCTCGCGCTCATGACACCGGTGCAGGGCCGCAGCGCCCATGCGATCCGCAGCGCCGACGGGCGGCTCGTCACCGCGCCGCTCGTCGCAGGCGCCTTCGGTGCGGCCGGTGCCTACGCATGGGTCCGACGTTTCCAGGTGCGTGAGGAAGCGCAACGCGTCCTGCGCGTGCTGGTCGAACCGCGTCGCGCGCCGTCGGAAACGGAATCCGCCGCGCTCGTCCGGCAGCTCGAGGCGCTCCTCGGGGCGGGCTTCACGATCCGGATCGAGCACGTCACGGAGATTCCGCTCGCACCGAGCGGCAAGTTCCAGTACGTCGTGCCGCTCGACGCCGGACGCGCCGCGCGACCGGCGGTGCGCGATGCCGCGCCCGCGTCGTGAGCGCGGACGGAGCGCCGGAGCCGCGCCGGTCGGCCGCTCCCCATCCGGTACAGGGAGCGCGGAGCGCATCTCGGCCGCGCGGCGCCGCTTCCTGACCGGCCTCGCGCGTGCATATGCCGGTGCGCTGATCTTCGCCCTGCCGATGCTGATGACGATGGAGCTGTGGTGGATCGGCTTCTACGCCGATCCGCTGCGCCTCGCAGTACTGACCGCCGCGACCATTCCGATACTTGCAGGGCTTTCGAGCTTCGTGGGCTTCGAGTCCACGACAGGCTGGCGCGACGATCTGAAGGACGCCTGCATCGCCTATGGCATCGGATGGACTGCGTCGGCGCTGATTCTGCTCCTGTTCGGTGTCATCACGTCCATGACGCCGGTGGAAACGCTCTTCGGCCAGATCGCGATCCAGGCCGTGCCGGCCGGCATCGGTGCGACCCTTGCACGCAGTCAGCTCGGCAGCCGCGGCGAGCGGCAGGAGGAGGAGCGCAGGAAAGAGCAGGCTTCCTACGGAGGCGAGCTGTTCCTGATGGGCGTCGGCGCGATCTTCCTCGCGCTCAACGTCGCGCCGACGGAGGAAGTGGTGCTCATCGCTCACCAGATGACGCTCCGGCACACGCTGGCGCTCGTCGCGCTCTCGCTCCTCATCATGCACGGTTTCGTGTTCGCCGTGGAGTTCCAGGGCTCGCACTCTCTGCCGCCCGGCACGCCCTTCTGGAGCGCGTTCCTGCGCTTCACCGTTGCCGGCTACGCGCTCGCGCTCGTCATGAGCGCGTTCATCCTGTGGACGTTCGGGCGCGCGGAGGGCGTGGCGCTCGAGCCCTTCCTGCAGACGATCGTCGTGCTCGGCTTTCCCGCCGCGATCGGCGCCGCCGCCGCGCGGCTCATTCTCTGAGCACGGGGGATTCGCTTGACACGCGACCGCGCCCACAGCCGCGACGACCGCGAGCACCGCCGCGCAGGGACCGATGCGCACCGGCATGACGGAGGTCCGCGCCATCACGGTGAGCCACCACCCGATCCCTGGTGGCAGTGGCTCGTCGCGGGAGCAGGAGCCCTGCTGGTGCTCGCCACGACGGGCTATCTCACGTATCGCGGCGTCACGGCGCCGCAGGGACCGCCTTCCGTGCATCTCGAAGTGCAGCGCATCGAGCCCGTCGAGGGCGGCTATGTCGTCGTTGTCGAAGCGCGCAACACCGGCGGCACGACCGCCGCGCAGCTCGAGGTACAGGGAGAGCTGCTGAGCGGCGGTCGCGTCCTGGATGTGGACGGGTTCGTGATCGACTATCTCCCGCCTGACTCCGTGCGGCGCGGCGGTCTGATGTTCGAAAGCGATCCGCGCGCACCGGGCGTCGAGCTTCGCGTCGAGCCGGCGGGTTACAGCGAGCCCTGAGCAATGACGGAGCTCCGTCAGCCGATCAGACGATCCGCGGCTCGATGTCGACGGGGAAATTCACCGATCGCGCGATGAAGCACTTCTCGTGCGCCTTCGCGTGCAGCGCCAGCGCCTGATCGGCGTCTGAGCCGCGAGCGAGCGTTGCGGTGGGCCGCAGCACGACGCGAACGAAACGGCCGCTCCCGTCGGCTTCCTCGCGCATGAAGCCGAGCGGATCGTCTTCGTACGCGGTGACCACGATGCCGGCATCCGCGCATAGATGCAGGTACCAGAGCTGATGACACGCCGCGAGGGAGGCGACCAGCAGCTCTTCGGGATTCCACCGCGTGCGATCGCCCCTGAAGCAGGGATCCGACGAGCCGGCGATGGGCGGCTTCTCTCCGCAGCGGATCTCGTGATCGCGCGAGTAGTCGCGCGCCGAGATCGTTCCGCGGCCGGTGTTTCCGGTCCACTCCAGATGCGGACGGTATTCGTGCTCGCGCACGGGACCGCGCCCGGAGCCGCCACTCATCCATGCCTGCGATACCGCTCGGCCACGCTCGTGATCGTCCGCCACGACGATGAGGCGATTGTCGTGATCGCTGTAGACCACCTCGATGTTCACACCGGCATCGGCCATCGCGCGGGCGAGACGCCCGAGCTGACCGGGCCGCGCCTGATCGAGCCGCTGCGTCAGCACTGCGCGGTCGGCGAGCACTTCGATGCCGGCGGCTTCCAGTGCCCGTCGCGCAGCCGCGCCATCGGCGAACAGGAAATGCGCGATGCCCTGTCCTTGGACGACGAATGCACCGCCCCCTTCGATGCTGACTCCTGCCCTCCCCAGCGCCTCGCCCAGCTCGGCGAGCGCTCCCGGTCGGTTCTCCAGACGGATCGCGAGATCTCTCATGGCGTCACTCCTCGTGTGCGTCAGGAGTATCCGCAATTGCCCGGGAGGCACGTTTCGGCGAGTATCGAAGCATGCAGGACAGGGTCGACATCGCATCGGTCGCCGCGCTCATCGGCGACCCGTCCCGCGCGCTCATGCTCTGTGCGCTCATGGACGGCCGGGCGCGCACGGCGACCGAGCTCGCACAGCTCGCGCGCGTGAGCCCTTCCACCGCGAGCCTGCATCTCACGCGGCTGCTCGAAGGAAAGCTCCTCGCCGTCGAAGCGCAGGGACGGCACCGCTACTACCGCCTGCGCGATCCGGCCGTGAGCGCTGCGCTCGAGTCGCTGATGGTGCTCACGGCTGCGCGGCCCGAGCCGCCTCGCGCACTCTCTCCCGCGGAGCGCGCGCTGCGTGAAGCCCGCATGTGTTACGACCATCTCGCCGGTGCGCGGGGCGTCAGGCTCACGCGCGCGATGACCGAGCGCGGCCTTCTGGCTCACGAGGACGGCGAGCTCTGGCTGACGGAATCCGGGGAGCGGCAGCTCCAGGACTTCGGCATCGACCTCGCCGCGCTCCGGCGCCGCAGACGGGCGTTCGTGCGCGGCTGACTCGACTGGAGCGAGCGTCAGGTTCATCTGGCCGGCGCGGTCGGCGCCGCGCTGACTCAGCGCCTGCTGGACCTCAGGTGGCTGCGCCGCGCACACAGCGGACGCGCGCTGGTGGTCACGGAAGCAGGCAGGCGCGGGCTGCGCAGTGTCTTCCGAGTGTCCTGACCCGCAGGCCGACGGCAGGCGCGGGCCGGCAGGAAATTGCGGACGGCGAAGACTATGATCGGGTGGTGCGAAGTCACATGCGGCGGAAGGGATGATGCGGCCCTGCTTCTTCGCCCTGAGTGAGAGCGCGGCGCTCGGCATGGAAGTCTGCCGCGCGGCGGGACTCGAGCCGACACCGCTCGAGGAGCGCCGCTTCGAGAGCGGCGAGTTCAAGCTGCGTCCGCTGGAATCGGTCCGCGGGCGCACGGCGTTCGTATTCCAGTCGCTCGCCAACACGCCCGATGCGCCGGTCGCCGATCGCTTCGTACGGCTGCTGTTCCTGCTGCAGGGGCTGCGCGACGTCGGCGCGCTGCGCCTCGTCGCCGTGATTCCGTACCTCGCCTATGCGCGCAAGGATCGTCGCACGCAGCTTCGCGATCCGGTCAATACCCGCTACGTCGCGCAGCTCATCGAGGCCGCCGGCTGCGATCAGCTCGTCACGCTCGACGTCCACAACCCTGCGGCGCTCGACAACGCCTTCCGCATCCCCGTCGATCATCTGAGCGCTCTGCCGATGCTCGCGCATCACTTCGCGAGTCTGTACGGTCGCGAGCAGCTCGTGGTGGTGTCGCCCGACGTCGGCGGCGTCAAACGTGCCCAGGTTTTCCGCGAGCTTCTCGCCGAGCACCTGGGTCGCGAGGTGCCACTCGCCTTCGTGGAGAAACGGCGCGCGGAAGGCGTCGTCTCTGGAGGAACGCTCGTCGGCATGCCGGCCGGGAAGTCCGTCGTCGTCATGCTGGACGACCTGTGCGCGACGGGCGGCACGCTGATCCGCGCGGCGGAAGTCTGCAGGGACGCCGGCGCGACGGCGGTTCACGTCGCGGTGACTCATGCGCCGCTCGCGGAAGGCATCGCGGCGCTGCGCGCCGCCGACGCCATATCGACCGTAGTCACGACGGACAGCGTCGGAATGCGGCACGCGCCGGACGACGGCAAGCTCGTGACACTTTCCATCGCGCCGCTGCTCGGACTCGCGATCCGGCGCACGCTCGACGGCCGGCCGCTCGCGCCGCTCCATCGCAGGTGGCCGGTTTCAGACGCGGACTGAATCCACTCACATCAACGCGAACGGGAGACCCATGGCAGTGAAAATCCGGCGCATCCTGGTGGCGGTACGCGATCCCGCACGCACGCCGCGGAGCATGCTCCACAAGGCAGCGGCGCTTGCGCGCGGCTCGGGCGCGCGTGTCGAGCTCTTTCACGCGATCAGCGAACCGGTGGCCGCGCTCGCATTGCGGCGCGGCCGCTCGAAGTCGAACGCGCAGGAGCACATGTCCGAGATCGCGACGCGCACCGTCCGTCAGCTCGAGCGAGCCGCGCGCGCGGTCTTCCCGCCGCAGGTGCGCTGGTCGGCACACGCCGAGTGGGACTATCCGCCGCACGAGGCCATCGTGCGCCGCGTGCGCGCGACGCGGACCGACCTCGTCATCGCGGCGGTTCAGCCCCACAGGACCGGCGGGAGGCTCCTGCTCGCGAACACCGACTGGGAGCTGATCCGTCACTGCCCCTGTCCCGTGCTGCTGGTCAAGTCGACGCGTGCGTACGAGCGCCCGGGAATCGTCGTCTCGCTCGACCCCTTCCATGCGCACGCGAAGCCCGCTTCGCTCGATTGGCGCCTGCTCGAGGCGGCCGGAGCAGTCGCGGATGCGCTCGGCGGCGAGCTGCACGCATTCCACGCCCATCTGCCGCTTGCCGCGATGATTCCATTCGCGCTGAGTCAGCCGGTGCCCGTCGCGCTGCCCGCGGAAGCGGAAGCCGAGCATACGAAGCGCCTGCGCGCGGCTTTCGACGATCTGGCGAAGAGCGCGCGGATCCCGCCTGCCCGCCGTCACTTCATGGTCGGCAGTGTCGCCGACACGCTCGATGCGGTGCTGCGGCGTACGCGCGCGAGCATCGTCGTCATGGGTGCCGTGTCGCGCTCGGGCCTGAAGCGCGTGTTCATCGGCAGCACGGCCGAGGAGCTCCTCGACCGTCTGCCGTGCGACGTGCTCGTCGTGAAGCCGCAGGGCTTCGAGGCCGACGTGCCGGCCGAGAAGCCTTCGTTCGCACAGCGGATCATCTGACGTCGTGCGGACCCGGTCGCCCTGCGCGCCCGGGTCCGCCGCCCTTCACTCGCAGGCGTTTACCTGCCCCGCCAGGTGACGCCGGCGTACACCGCACGCCCGTCACCGGGGAAGAACTGAGCGACGTCGCTCCCGCGCGCGTCGGCGATGACACCGGTGGTCGCGGCATAACGGCGATCCGCGAGGTTCCTGCCCTCGATGAACCACGAGAAGCCCCGCTCCGCGTCCCGCCCGATCCTGAGGCCCCACAGCGCGTACGAGTCGGCGAACCAGGTGTTCGCCATGTCGATGGGATAGCGGGACGGTGACCACTCCGCGGTGAGCGTCACGAAGTACTCGGCAACGGGCGACCAGGTGAGCTCGCCCCGGTGGAAGTGCCGCGGAATTCCCGGCAGCACGTTGTCGCCGTACGTCTCGTGATCGTCGAAGCGGAAGTCGTTCCACAGATGCGCTGACCGCCAGGACAGCGAGCGCGTGAGCTCGATCTGAAGTGCCAGCTCGGCGCCTCGATGGAGCGTGCGCGGCGCGTTCACGGTACCGAGCGGCTGACCGTCCGGTCCGTTGAGACTCAGCAGCTCGCCGCGTACACGCGCGGAATACAGCGCCATGTCCCACCGCACTCTATCGGTGCCGCCGCGCGTGCCGATCTCGACCGTGCGCGCACGCTGCTCGTCGAGCAGGTCGACGCCCGCGCCGCCCGTCAGCTCGCCGAAGCTCGGCGGCTCGAAGCTGTCCGAGACGTTGCCGAAGATCGTGAAGCTCCGCGCACGCCACAGGAATCCGAGCTTGGGAGAAAGCCGCGAGTACGAAGCCTCGAAGCCCTGATCGCCGTTGGCGAGGAAGCGATCCTCGTAGCGGCGCAGCGCATCGGTCCACTGCAGGCCTGCAGCGAGCGTCCATCCGCCGGCGAGATCGATCTGGTCCTCGGCGTACAGCGTGAGATTGCGTGCGCGCTGGAGACTCTCGGCGGTGCGCGCGCCGGGCTCGCCCGCGACGTTCGCGAAACGATCGTCCTCGAGACGATTCCACGTGCGCACCGCACCGGCGACGATCCGGTGCGGCCGCTCGCCGAAACTGACTTCGTCCACGTAGCGCACGCCGAGAATGGAATCGTGCGAGCGCTGCTTCAGGACCTGGAAGATGGGATGCCAGAGGTCCTTGTAGCTGTAGCCTGCGGACAGCTCGAGCGATCCGGCAGCGAGCTCGAGCACGGTGCGATTGGCCAGGCGATAGAGCTCGAAGTCGCGCTTCTGGCGCCCGGTGAGATTGCCCGCATTCGCCTGCCGCGCGTCGGCCCGAAGCTGCTCGAGCGTCAGCGCTCCGGGCAGGCGGGAATCCGAGTTCACGGCCGCGAGGAAGAAGCGCGAATCGAGACCTTCGCGCAGGCGAAAGCCTGCATTGCCGAAGAAGCGCTCGCCTGCCTGCCGTGCCCAGTCGCGAAAGCCGTTCTGCTCGAATGCCGAAAGCGAGACGAAGAAGTCGGCCGTATCCGATGCGTCGCCGAAGCCGAGGAGCGCGCGCCGATAGCCGAAGCTCCCGCCTTCGAGACGCACGCGCGGTCCGGCGCCGTCATGCCCCGAGGGCGAGACGAAGTTGATCGAACCTCCGAGCGTCGCACCGCCGTACTGCAGCGCGTTCGCACCGCGCAGCACTTCGGTATACGCGAGCGCGAGAGGCTCGACCGCCTGGAAGTCCGCGCCGCCGTCCGCGAGCGTGATCGGCACGCCGTCCTGCAGGAGATAGATGCCGCGCAGGTGAAACGTGCGCTGCAGCCCGGAGCCGCGGATCGACAACCGCGATTCCTCGGCACCGAAGCGCGGTTGCACGAAGACACCGGCGGAGTAGGCAAAGACGTCCGCGAGATTCGACGCGCGTCCCGCCTCGTACTCGCTCAGGCCCACGACATTGCTGCCGCCCGGCACCCGGGCCGCGATCTCGCGCGCGACCGCTTCGCCGGGCGCCGTGGGATCGAGGCGTTCCGCGCGGATGGTGACCTGATCGACAGATTGAGAAGACTGCGACCGCTCCTCGCCACGAGCGGCAACGGCTGCCGCCATGGAGACGGCAGCACACAGCGCGACGGGCAGCGCCCGCGCGCAAGCATGGAATGTGTTCATCCTCGCTCCAGAAAAGCAACGAAGGGCGACGCACGAGTCGTCGCCGACGCTGAATCCGTTTACTCGTCGAGACTCAGGCGAGGACGGGAGGAGCGCGCGGTTGTTGTGTTCTTACCGACCGGGCCGCGCGCGGCCGGAACGCTTCCACCGGCACGAGGCGTGCCGGCGCGTGAGGCGCAACGAACGCGATCAGCGCGTGCGGAAGCGGTCCCGCAACGCCGGCCGCGGCACCGAAGGCGCAGAACTGCGAGAAGGACGATTCGTGCTGCGTCGCCGGTTCGCCCGGCTCGTGCTGCGCGTGGTCGTCCGCCGCACCGTGCGCGTGATGCGCAGCATGCTGCTGATGCGCGTCGTGCGAGTGATGTGCGGCGTGGAAATCTGCCGCGCGCTTCAGCAGTTTGGGGGGAAGACCGTCGGGACAGAGCTGCAGTGCGAACGGCCGGTCGGCCGCGGGCATGTAGCCGCGGGGAATCAGTGCCTGAAACGCGAAGGCGATCAGCAGAACGCTGATCAGCCAGCGGCTCGAAGCATTTCCCGGAAACCCTGTGCGCATCCCGACGACACCGGCAGCGGAGCGCAAGTGTACCACGTACGCGGGCTGTGCGGCGGCTTTCACTCCGTCGTGAGCAGCGGACTCGCGAGCACCATTACGCCCATGAAAACGAAGATGAGCGCAGCCGCGCCGTGCACGAGCCTGAGCGGAAGCTTCTTCGCAGCCGCTTCGCCCACGAGCACCGCAGGCACGTTCGCGATCATCATGCCGAGCGTTGTGCCCAGCACAACGGGCGCCATCGCGGCGTACTTGGCGGCGAGCGCGACGGTGGCGATCTGTGTCTTGTCGCCCATCTCGACCAGGAAGAACGCGACGAGCGTCGCGCCGAAGATGCCGAGGCGCGGAACCGATGCTTCCTCTTCGTCCTTGAGCTTGTCCGGGATCAGGATCCAGACGGCCATCGCGATGAACGACAGACCCAGAATCCAGCGCATGGTGTCCGGTGCGACGAGACTCGCGATCCAGCGGCCGGCGGCACCGGCGAGCGCGTGATTGAGGAGCGTGGCGACGAGAATACCGAGCACGATCGGCGTCGCCTTCCGGAAGCGCGCCGCGAGCACGAGGGCGAGGAGCTGAGTCTTGTCGCCGATCTCCGCGAGGGAGACGATGCCGGTCGAGACGAGAAAGGATTCCATCCACAGCTTTCCGGGGCCGGTGTCGACGCAATGACCACGAACGCCCCGCGGCCCCAATGCCGGGACGGTGTGGTCAAAGGTCTCACCAGACTCGAGAAAGCCGCCTGCACCATGGCCGAAGGCCAAGTCTGTTGATGCAGGCCCCCGGCACCGAAGGCCGGGGAGGCTACTCCCCAATGACGGCGCGCAGCTTACTCGAAAGCGCTGCGCGCCGTCGATAGGTACTCGTCACAGTCCGGGATCAGGGAATCCCTGTTCCGCTCACAGTCCGAGCTCGCGCTCGAGGTCGTCGGCGCTCTTCGCCGGCTGCGACGAACGCGACTGCTCGATGGCCTTGCGCGCCTCCTCGGCCTGACGCCGCAGCTCACTCACCTGCGCCGGATCGCCGAGGCTCCGCGCGAGATCCTGCGCGGCACGCTGCGCCTGCTCGATCCGCGGCTGCATTTTCTGCAGGGCGAGCTGACGCTGTGTCTCGCGCATCGCCTCAGCGCGATCCTTCGCGTCCGCCACTTCGTAGTAGGCGGCGGCGAGCGTGTAGCGGCCGTGCGATTTCGCCTGATCTCCGAGCCAGAGCGCGAGGCGCTTCACTTCTCCCGCACGCTGCTCGAAGAGCCCCGGATCGCCCGCGGCTACACCGTGATAGGCCATCGCTGCGTCGAGGAGCGAAGGCGCTTCGCGGTACTTCTGCACCAGCAGCGCCGCGCGCTGCGTGGCGATCTCGCTCACGCGCTGCGCGAGGCGCTCGCTCACCGCGCGGTCGGAGATCATGCCGGCCCAGATGTGCACGAGCCCGAGCTGCCTGCGTGACGCCTCGAGAGGATCCTCCGGCCACCGTGTGACGAACGCCTGCTCGCGCGCACCTGCGCTCTGCAGGGCCGCGATGTCGGTCGGATCGTCGGGACGCGACTGCTCGAGCTTCACGCGCTCGGCGAGATACTGCGTATGGAACAGCTTCGCCTCGCGCTCGAACGCGCGCTCCGCCGCCTGTGCCGGCCAGGAGGTGACTTCCGCGAGGAGCGCAGCGTCCGGCGTGTATGCACCCGCGGCGGCAAGCCGCACACGGTTGTTGCTCTGGAACGCGGGCAGCGCGCGGTTGCGGAAGTGCTGGAGCGCGCGAGCGACGAGAACGGTGTCATCCGGGTTCGCACGCAGCCGCGCCATGAGTACGCGATCGGCGGCGGCGTAGTGCCCGCCTCGCTCGTAGAGATCGAATGCGGTTTCGAGATCACCCTTCTTCTCCGCCTCGCTCGCGAGCGGAAGAGACAGTGCAGCCGCGCGCTTCGCGGCGTCCGCCTCGACGGGATTGGGATCGCACGTGTAGTCCTGCGCCTTCACGTAGGCGTACAGGGCCTCAGGCATGCGGCCGGCGCGCTCGTGCTCCTCGCCTTTCGCATGGGCGCGGCGCACGTCCGCGACGGTGCTGTCCGCGGCGCAATCCGCACGGACTGCCGGGCTCGCGGCGAGCGCCGCGGCGATCATCACACCTGCAAGGATCGAACGTTTCATGACGGTTGCTCCCGTGTCAGGCGTAGGGATCAGTTGCGGCGCAGTCCCGGAACGCCGGGCATGAGCCCGCGCAGCGCTCCGTTGCCGAACAGGTTCCCACCCGGCATCGCGCCGTAGCCCTCGGGAAGCTCGAAGAGCTTCGGATCCTGGGGACCGATCTCGAGATTCCGCAGCGTGATCGTGACTCGCGCCTTCCTGCGCCCTTCCTTCTGCAGCAGATCCATCTTCACGGGCACGCCTTCGGCGGTGACCCACATGAAGCCTCCCGCGCTGCCGTCCTTGAGCACGAGGCGGTACTTCGTCGTTTCGAAGCCTTCGATCGTCTCGCTGCCCACGGGGTCGATCTGCACGTCCTCCTGCGGACCCGTGCCCGCGTGCCTGCGCGCCTCGGCGAGATCGAGCTCGCGGTACATGCGCTGGGCAGGCATCAGCATCCAGCCGAGCCGCCTGTCGAGACGCAGGATCGTGACCGACTCCATGCCGCCCATGTTGATCTCGGACCGGTGCTTCTCGCCGGCGACGAAGACTCTGCCGGTGAAAGCGCCGTCCTCGGTTTCGATGAGGCGGTCGGCGGCGTACTCGACGGTGAGCTCGGGAAGTCCTCCATTGGCCGCGTTCGCGGCGACCGAGCACAGGATGATCCAGAGCAGCGCAAACAGGCGGATGAGCACGTGATTCTCCCTTCGTTCGGTTGGTGGGTCGGCAGGTCGCGGCCGGCGGCCGTGGCCCATACCGCCTGCATGCGCAGAACGGGGGAAAACCGGCTCATACCGGGGTCAGGACTTTCATGTTCCCCGGGAGCAGGTGCTACGCGCACCCGGTAACCGCGAACGCGGTACCGGGGCGCCGGAGATGTGGCGAGGTGAAAGTGCGGTAGATCCGTGCAGCCGCCGCGGACGCTTCAGGTGCGGCGCGACAGCCACATCTCCCGCAGGATGTGCTTCTGGACCTTGCCCGAAGCCGTGCGCGGGATCGCGTCGGTGAAGACCACGTGCTTCGGCACCTTGTAGCGGGCGAGCCGGCTGTAGCAGAACTCGATCAGCCCGGACTCCGTGAGCTCGACGCCCTGCGCGCGGACGATGAACGCGCAGCCGACCTCGCCCCAGCGCTCGTCGGGCACACCGACCACGGCCACCTCTGCCACCTGCCTGAGCTCGGTGATCGCGGCTTCCACCTCGGCCGGATAGACGTTCTCGCCGCCCGAGATGTACATGTCCTTGATGCGGTCCACGAGCGTGTAGCGCCCCTCCGAATCCCGGAACGCCGCGTCACCGGTCTTGAACCAGCCGTCCTGGAACGCCTTCGCGTTGAGCTCGGGACGCTGCCAGTAACCCGGCGTGACGTTCATGCCGCGGATCCAGATCTCGCCCACCGTGCCGTCGGGCACGTCGTTGCCGTTCTCGTCGACGATACGGATCTCCGTCGTGAGGAGCGGGTAGCCTGCCGAAGCGGGGTTCGCGCGAATGCGGTCGAGATCGCCGACCGGCTGCTGGAGCGAGGAGCCGGTCTCGCTCATGCCCCAGCCGTTCGCCATCATCACGCCGTCGTCGAGCCAGCGCAGGATGTGGGCCTCCGGATTCGGCGCACCGCCGGTGACGAGGGCGGTGAGCTTCGCGAGACGGGTTCCGTCGAAGCCCGGGAGCTGGCGCATCGACATCGCCATCTGCGGCACGGCGAAGTAGTGCGTGACGCCGAGCACCGGATCGGTGAGCAGATCGTAGCTCTTCTGCGCGTCGAACTTCTGGTTGATCAGCACCGTCGCGCCCATGAAGAGCGGCGTGCGCGCGGCGGCGAGCAGCCCCGAGGTGTGGAAGAGCGGCGGGTCGCACAGGAACACACTCTCGCTCGTGACCTTGATGCCGAGCGCGAGATTGAGCGAGCTCGCGACCGCGTTGAGCTCGGTGACGATCGCGCCCTTCGGGCGGCCCGTCGTTCCCGAGCTGTAGAGAATGGTGATGGGCCGGTTCGGATCGTCCGCGCGCACCACGCCGAGCCGGTTCGGCTGCGGAGCCGCCGCGATGGCTTCCGCGAGCTCGTTGCGCTTCTCGCTGATGACGATGCACGGCGCGTCGAACGAGTCGGGCACGAGATGAAGCAGGCCTTCCTCGGCGACCAGCAGGCGCGGCGTGCAGTCCTCGAGCAGGAACGCGATCTCGGGCGGAGCGAGGCGCCAGTTGAGCGGCACGAAGATCGCGCCCGTGCGCACGCACGCGAAGTGCACGATCAGCATGTCCACCGAGTTGCGGCTCAGCACCGCGATGCGCTCGCCGCGGAGCTTCCCTGCCCGCGATTCGAGCACCCAGGTGCAGCGCTCGACGTCGCGGTCGAGCTCGGCATAGGTCCAGCGGCGCGCGGTGGCGACGTCCACCGCCGCGAGCTTGTTCGGAGTGAAGCGCGCGTAGTGCGCGATGAAATCGAAAACCATCGGAATCAAGGAACTGCCCCCGTACGCAGACTCTCGGCGATGTGAGCGACTGTGCTCATGATCGCGCCCCGGCCGGAGATCTGGGCGAGGATGCCTTCGACCTTCGGCTGGATGAATTCGTCAAGATCGTTCCAGTGCAGCGGCCGTGACGCATCCGGCTCACCCATGGCCGCCCGGCGCGCGGCTTCGTAGAGCCGCTGTGTCGCCGGCGAGAGCACCGCGCGCGCGTCGTACGTGTCCGCGACGAGCTTCGCGCGCAGCTCCACGGCCTGCACCGCGCAGATGAGCGCCACGGCGAGGAAGTGCTCCAGCACGTCGAGCTGTTCGCGTGCGAGATTGGCCGCGTTCATCGCCTGGCTGTTGATGTTCTGGTTGAACTGCTCGGCGTGGGTGGGGAAGCGGTCGACGATCGACTGACCGTAGAAGCTGATGAGCGGCATCATCTGGTTGCCGTTCACCTGCAGAGACTTGAAGCCGACGTTCGCCTTGCCCGAGGTGTTGCCGACCAGCGAAGCCGGCAGGCCGTAGCTGAACTCGGGCGTCATCAGCAGCGCGATCTGCGCGTCCACGTGCTTGGCGAGGAGGCCCATGTGATAGCGCACGCTGTCCATGGCCACACCGGTGTACTGCGCGAGGAAGTTGCCGGTGTGGAAGATCTCGCCCGTGTCGGGATCGATGAGCGGATTGTCGTTCGCGCTGTTCGCCTCGAGCTCGATCTGCCGCGCGGCAATTATCAGCGCGTCGACGATGGGCCCAATGTACTGCGGCAGGCAGCGCAGCGAGTAGCGGTCCTGGATGAGCTTGCCGGCGCGGTGCCCGCGCTCGCCCGCAGCCTCGGAGCGCATGAGCTTCGAGCCTTCGACGAGCGCGCTCATCTGCCGCGCGGTCCACACCTGCCCGGGATGCGGCTTCATCTCGTGGATGAACGGCGCGAAGGTCTGGCTCGTCGACAGCATCGCCTGCGCGTAGAGCGCGTGGATCCCCAGAGTGAGCGCGGTGAGATCCATGGCGCGCGCGACCGCGTTCGCCGCGATGCCGGTGCTCACGCCGGTGCCGTTGTTGAGGGCGAGACCTTCCTTCGGCTCGAGGGCGATGGGCGCGAGCCCGAGCTTGCGCAACGCGGTGTGTGAATCGAGCGTCTCGCCGTTCAGGTCCACCTTGAACGCCGGGTCGAGGCCGAGGATGGCTCCCGCGATGTAGGAGAACGGCACCAGATCGCCGCTCGCGCCGATGGAGCCGCGCTGATACACGTGCGGAATCGCGTTGGCGTTGAGGAAGGTGACGAAGCGCTCGATGATCTCGAGTCGGATGCCCGACGCGCCCTTCATGAGCGAGTTGGCACGCAGGAGCATCGCCGCACGCACGTCGGGCGCCGGAAGCCGGGGTCCCGTCGTGCTCTTGTGCTGCCAGACGGCGAGGCGCTGCACCTCGACGAGCAGCTCCGGCCCCACGTACTGATCCGCCATGCCCCCGAAGAGCGTCGTGACGCCGTAGATCTGCTCTCCCCGCGCGATCTTCTCCTTGAGCACCCGGCGCGACTTCTCGACCCTGTCGAGCACCGCCCGGTCGTCCGTGAGGCGTACGGGCTCGCCGCGCGCGACCGCATCGATCGCCGATACCGTGAGCCCCGAGCCGCTGATCGTCACCGTCATCGGGAAATCCACCCCTTCGAGGAAAGCTCGCAAGTTTACAGCCTGGGGCGTTGCCGGCACACGGCCGAGACGTCCCGTGGAACTCCCCCAGCGGCATGCCGTTGATCGGATGGTTCGGACCGCCATCCGGGATCTCCGCAGGGCGCGCCCGGCAGGCGTGCCGGCGGGGCCACTGGCCGCGATCCGCCCGGTTCCGGTGCGTGGCCGGCAGGACGCCCGGGGGGCGAGCAGCGCCGCGAACCGCAGGGGCAACCTCGCCGCCGGAGCCCCTCTTCTTTGCTCCGCAGGACGGACATCGCCATGAGCTTCACCTCGATCGACCCCGCGACCGGTGAGACCCTCGCGAGCTACGAGGAAACCGCGCCAGAGGCCGTAGACCGGACGATCGAGTCGGCACACCGCGCCTTCGGAGCGTGGCGGTACGAGAGCTTCCCGAACCGTGCGGGGCCGATGCGCGCGGCGGCTCGGATCCTGCGCGAGCGGGCGAGTGAGTTCGCGCGGCTGATGGCCGAGGAGATGGGCAAGCCGGTCAGGGACGGGGTCGCAGAGGTGCAGAAATGCGCCCTGTGCTGCGAGTACTTCGCCGAGCACGCCGGACGATTCCTCGCGCGGGAAACGGTCGACATCGGTGCAGCCCGCAGCTTCGTCAGCTTCCAGCCGCTCGGCGTGATCCTCGCCGTCATGCCGTGGAACTTCCCCTTCTGGCAGGTTTTCCGCTTCGCCGCGCCCGCGCTGATGGCGGGCAATGCGGCGGTGCTGAAGCACGCGTCGAACGTGCCCGGCTGCGCGCTGGCGATCGGCGAAGTCTTCCGTTCGGCGGGCTTCCCCGAAGGGCTCTTCGGTGTCGTGCTCGTCGGATCGAACAGGGTGGATTCCATCATCGAGGACGCGCGCATCCGTGCGGTGACGCTCACCGGCAGTGTCGAGGCGGGCCGCGCAGTCGCCCGCAAGGCCGGCGAGATGCTGAAGAAGACGGTGCTCGAGCTCGGAGGAAGCGACGCGTACCTCGTGCTCGAGGACGCGGACCTCGAATCCGCTGCCGTGCTGAGTGCCCGTGGCCGGCTCGTGAATTCGGGCCAGAGCTGCGTCGCGGCCAAGCGCTTCGTCGTCGTCGAGAAGCTCCGGCCGCGCTTCGAGGAGCTTCTGGTCGAGCACATGCGCGCCGCGAAGGTCGGCGATCCGAAGTCCGAAGACACCGAAGTCGGTCCGCTCGCGCGAAAGGATCTGCGCGATGCATTGCACGCGCAGGTGGAGCGCAGCATCGCGGCCGGCGCGCGCTGTCTCACGGGCGGAAAGATTCCGGAGGGTCCGGGCGCGTTCTACCCGCCCACCGTCCTCACGAACGTCCGCCGCGGGATGCCCGCATACGACGAGGAGCTGTTCGGGCCCGTCGCCGCGGTGATCTCCGCGAAAGATGAGAGATCCGCCGTCGAGATCGCGAACGATTCGATCTTCGGTCTCGGCGGCGGAATCTTCTCGCGCGATCTCGATCGCGCCGAACGGCTCGCCGAGACGGAGATCGACACGGGATCAGTGTTCGTGAACGCGACCGTGCAGTCGAATCCGAAGCTGCCCTTCGGCGGCGTCAAGGCGAGCGGCTACGGCCGCGAGCTCTCGCACCACGGCATCAGGGAGTTCGTGAACATCAAGACGATCGTGATCGAGGAAGCGGGCGCGAAGGATTCAGGAATGGAAGCCCGACGGCAGGGCCGCACCGAATGAAGCGCCCGCACGGCACGGAGGTCTCTGCGGTGCACGTTGCACGCCTCATGAGCGGGTGCGCGGCAGGCGCTGAGCCTGCCCGAGCTCGCGGGGCGGATCGGGAACACCCTCATCCATCGCGCGGCGGACGGTGAACTCGCGCGCGCCGCGCACGCCATCGAGCGCACGCCATGCGATCGGCAACGCGACGGGCGCGCCTTCCTTCGCGCGCGTGGAGTACGGCGCGATCGCCGTGATGCCGCGCTGGTTGCGCACATAGTCGAGGTAGATCCGTCCGGGGCGATCCACCTTGGCGCTGCCCGCCGTGAAGCGCGCCGGCTCCGCGTGCTCGAGCGAAGTCGCGAGTCCCTTCGCGTACTCGCTCACCGCTTTCCACGTCGTCGGCTCGAGTGTGGCCACGACGTGAATGCCCTTGCCGCCCGTGAGCATGGGCCAGGAAGCGATGCCGTCCTTCGAGAGACGCTCGTGCACGAGCCGTGCGGCGTCGATCACCTCGGTGAAGGGCAGCTCCGGATCGGGGTCCAGATCGATCACGAGCCTGTCCGGATTCTCGAGTGAGCCCTCCCGCGAGCCCCAGCCGTGCAGCTCGAGCGCGCCGATCTGCACGCAGGCGAGGACGCCGGCGAGATCGTCGACGAAGAAATGATCCGTCGTCCTGCCCGAGGTCTCCCGGAGCCGCACGCGGCGCACTGCCCGCGGAATGCCTTTCGCGTGATGCTGCTGCACGAAGCAGCTTTCTCCCACGCCGCGCGGGCAGCGGATGAGCGTGAGCGGCCGACCGCGCAGCTGCGGCAGCATGCGCTCGGCGATTCGCTCGTAATAGTCGGCGAGATCGCGCTTCGTGATTCCGACGTCCGGGTACTGCAGGCGCCCGGGACTCGTGATCCTGACGCCGTGGCGAACGATTGCGCCTCCCGCGCGTGGGATTCGCGAGCCCCGCGGCCCGTCTCGCGACGGAGTCGATTCCCGCGCGACCGGCATGGCGCAGGTGGCCGCCGTCAGTGCAGCGGCTCGCCTCCGTCGAGCTGCCTCTGCGCTTCGGGCGGCGGTGCCTCCCCGGCAGTCTCCCGGACGGCCTCCGCGGGTCTGATGGTCGGGATTTCCGCGGCCCCCCGCCGCGCGGCATCGTGCGGGACTCGTCCCGTCTCGATGAACGTCTTGAGGCGCACGAGATCCTGCTCGAGCCTGCTCTTCGGATCCGTGCCGAGGAGCCGCGCCACGGCGTGACCCAGCATGCCGGCCAGCGGGTTGTAGCTCATGCGGATGTCGAGCCGTGTTCCGCCGTTCTCGGGCGTGAAACGCACGATGCCCGCGTGTCGCACGGGTGCGTTCCGTACCGTGCGCCAGGCGATCAGCCGGTTGGGCTCAAAGGCCGACAGCTCCGAGTCCCATTCGACGGTGGTACCTGCCGGGCCGAGCACACGCCAGCGCCAGCGCCCGTCGGGATGGCGGCGGACGCTGAGCACGCTGCGCATGAAGAGCGGATAGCTCTCGCAGCGCTCGAGCGTGCCGAACACCTGATCGACCGGCGCCTTCACGTGGATGGTCTTGCGGATGTCGATGGCACGCCGGCCCGCGGCGCCGGCGATCCGCCTGAGCGGCATGTTCGTGAGGCTCCGTACGAGGAGTGCGCCACCTGCCAGCGTGCCTGCAAGTCCCAGCGGTCCGCCGCGGATGCCGCGCAGCGCGAGCGCACCGCCCGTGATCGTCGCCAGGAGCCTCGCGGCCGGTGTCCAGTTCTCCTGCAGCAGCTCGAAGCGCCGCGGCTGGCGCGGCCGTCCACCCTGCAGCGCCGGCACACCTCGCGCACTCAGGTGAACGCTGAGGCGATCCTCGACCGCGCGCACACCGCGCACCGCACGTACGGCGCGCATGAGCTGCGGGACTTCGTGCGCCAGAATGGGCCCGCTCAGCGACACACAGCCCGCCGTCACCTGCACGTCGATCGCTCCCGGATGCGATACCACGCGGCCGAGCGCCGAGCGCACGCGTTCCACGAGCACTGCATCGGGCACCTCCCGGGATTCGAAGATCGAGCGTGTCCGTGCGGCGAGTCCCTCGAGCCGGTTGGCGAGGTCCCGTCCTGCCACGTCCATTCCGTGGCGCGCATCGTGTGCCGTGGCCACGAGCCGGTCACGCAGCCTTGCCCGGCGACGCCGGCCGCTCGTGGGATCGAACCAGTACATGGCCGCGGCGGCGAGCAGCGCACCGCCCAGACATCGCATAGGCGAAGCCATAGGCACCCCCTCTCACATGAATGATTGATGTCGATCCGTCCATCGACCAGCAAAGCGCGCACCCGCCGGTCACGGGCGGACCGGTGAACGGAATTGCGCCAAGCTCGGCCGCCACGGCAACGATCACGCTGTCGAGCGTATGGACGTGACCGATCACGCGCAGAGCGACGCGAATCGAGCGCGATGCGCCTCCTCACCGCGGACCTCGAGCACGAAGGGATCACGGTCGTCATGTTCCATCCGGGCGGCGTGCCCTGGTGAGCCGGCGCGGGCCGGAAGCTTGCTGGCGTGAGCGACGAAGACTCACGAAGAATGCGCTGATGGAAGCCTTCGTCACGTCCGCAGCCGGTGTCCGCAGTCCCCGCATCCTCTACGGCACGGCCTGGAAGAAGGAGCGGACCGCGCAACTCGTCACGACGGCGCTCGAAACCGGCTTCCGCGGCATCGACACCGCGTGCCAGCCGCGCCACTACGACGAGCCCGGCGTCGGCGCGGGAATCGCTGCGGCTCTCGGCCCCGATCTCGATCGAGGCGATCTCTACCTGCAGACCAAGTTCACGCCGCCGGGCGGTCACGACCCGCAGCGCATTCCCTACGATCCCGGCGCGCCGCTCCCCGAGCAGGTGCTCGAGTCCTGCGAAGTGTCGCTGCGCAATCTCCGCACGGACTATCTCGACTGTCTGATCCTGCACTCGCCGCTGCCGACGCTGCGCCAGACCTTCGAGGCCTGGTACGCAATGGAATCGCTCGTGAAGGACGGGCGCGTCCGCCAGCTCGGCATCAGCAACTGCTACCGGCTCGACCTGCTCCAGGCGCTCTGCGAAGGCGCGCACGTCAAGCCGGCCGTGGTGCAGAACCGCTTCTACGAGCAGACGCGCTACGACCGGGACATCCGCGCCTGGTGCCGGCGGCAGAACGTCATCTACCAGAGCTTCTGGACACTCACTGCCAACCCGCACGTGCTCGCGAGCGATGCGGTGCAGGCGCTCGCGGCGAAGCACCGCCGGACCGCGCCGCAGATCCTCTTCCGCTATCTCACGCAGATCGGCGTCGTGCCGCTCACCGGCACGAGCTCAGTGCAGCACATGCGCGAGGACCTCGCGATCTTCGAGTTCACGCTCACCGACGAAGAGCTCGCCGCGATGGACGCGCTCTTCTGAAGCGGCTCTTCAATTCGGGCGCGTCGTCCGCGAAGATTCGCGCATTCTCTTCGATCCAGCGACGACACACCCATGTCATCCCAACCTTCTCGCACCACGACGTTTCTCGTGAGCTGGGCGCTCCTGCTCGCCACGGTGTGGGTCGGCCAGGAGCTGTACATGAGCTACGCGCTCGCGCAGACGGAGCCGCGCACGGTGACTCCACGCGGCGATCTGACCGAGGCCGAGAAGAGCACCATCGCGCTCTTCAGCGCTGCGGCTCCTTCCGTCGCGGCCATCACGACGGAGCGCCTGCGCCCGATCGGTTTCTGGAGGATGGGCGTCGAGCAGGGCGCCGGCTCCGGCTTCGTGTGGGACAAGGCCGGCCACATCGTCACGAACTATCACGTCGTACGTTCGGCGCAGCGCGTCTTCGTGCAGCTCGGCGCAGGAGAGCCCGTCCCGGCGGAGGTGATCGGCACGGCGCCGGAATACGATCTCGCGGTGGTCCGCCTCGCGCAGGTGCCGCCGGATCTGCGTCCTCTGCCGATCGGGCGCTCCGCGACGCTGCAGGTGGGTCAGGCGTGCTTCGCGATCGGCAACCCGTACGGACTTGCGCGCACGCTCACGACGGGCGTGGTGAGCGCGCTCGACCGCACGCTCCCGACCGCGAATCACCGTGAGATCTCGGGTGTCATCCAGACCGATGCGGCGATCAACCCCGGCAACTCGGGCGGTCCGCTGCTCGACTCCGCGGGACGTCTCATCGGCGTGAACACCGCGATCGTTTCGGGTTCCGGCGCATCGGCCGGTATCGGCTTCGCGATCCCGGTCGATCTCGTGAACCGGATCGTGCCGGCACTGATCCGCTACGGACGCGCGCCGCAGCCGGGCATCGGTATCCTCGCGGCAGACGACGTCTCCGCGCAGCTCGGTGCGCCCGGCATCGCGGTGCTCGGCGTGCAGCCGGGCTCGCCGGCGGCGCGAGCCGAGCTGCAGCCGTTCGATTTCGAGAACGGCCGCGTCGGCGATGTCATCGTGGCGGTGGACGGCAGACGCGTGAGGACCATCGGCGAGCTGATCTCCGCTCTCGACCGCGCGGGCATAGGCTCGGAAGTCGAGCTGCGCGTGCTGCGCGGCCGCCGCACGATCGACGTCAAGGTGCGCGTGGAGGACGTCTCGCGCTGACCGCGACGCTCATCGCGCGCTGAGGACCTTCGTGCTCCGAGGATCAGCGCGCCCTGAACACCCGGATGATCACTGCGCCCCCGCCGGGACGCGGCGTGATCGTTCCGAGATAGGCGCCGCTGTTGAGCCATTCGTACTTGCCGCGCGGCGCCTCGAAGACGGGAGTGGTGAACGCGGGACGCGGCGGGCTCTGCGCTCCGCCCTGCTGCGTATCGCGGGGCGGAAGCACGCCGCGATTGAACACCTTGATGACGACGCCGTCGGACGTACGCATGAAGTAGTACGCCTCGACAACCGTCGAGCCGTCGTTGCGTGCGAGGTTCCAGTCGGCGCCGCCGGGAATCACGGTGCCACGGATCGCGGGCCCTTCGAACGTGCCGCCGGTGATCGGAATGATCCGCTGCACGCCGTCGAGCGTCTCGCCCACTCGCTCCGCAGGACCGATCTCCACTTCGGCGGTGTAGACGTGCTCGAGCTGCGGGAAGTCCGCAGGCTGCGGCTCGGCGCCGGCTGCGCGTCCGACCGGCAGCATCGCGAGCGATGCGATCGCGGCCAGGAAACCGGTTCGCGTGAGAGTGAGCGGATCGAATGGACGGGCACTCATCATGCATCTTCCTCCACGATTACTGCAGTCCCACAGGCAAGGAGCTCCGCGGCACCGTCCATGATGACCGACGTCGCGAATGACCGATCCGGCACGTGAAAGGAAGGCGCGCGCCGCAGCCTGCGACGCGCGCCTTGCGGATCAATTCGAAGCACCGTGCCCCTGCTGGGCAGGCGCCGCAGCCTGCGTGGCTGCCGCTTCGCGCTGCTTCGCCTCGTTCGCGCGCTGTGTCACGAAGGCACGAATGGCCTGCGCCTCCTCCGGCGTGATCGCGCGGGCGAAGGACACCATGCCGTTCTCCGTCAGCGCGCCGCCGAGCACGATGGCGTCGAACGCCTCCTGGCTGTGCAGCGTGGGGCTGTAACGCAGATCGGGGAACATGCCGCCGCTCTGCGCATCGACGCCATGGCACGTGCTGCAGAAGCGGCTGTACTTTTCCTCGCCGACGGTGAGCTGTGCCGTCGTGCCGAAAGGCGCCGGCGGATCGAGTCTGCGCGGCGGCACCTCGATCGGGGGTGGGAGCTCAGCGGTGCCACCGAGCTTGAAGACGAGGAGGCGCGAGTAGTTCGGCGAGTAGTAGTCGCCGCCCTGCCGGTGACCCGCGACGACCGCGATGTACTGCTCACCGTCGACCTCGTAGCTCACCGGACCGGCGAGCACACCCGTCTGCGCCGCGAAGCTCCAGAGCTTCGTGCCGTCGTCGGCGCGATACGCCGAGAAGTGCATCGGCACCGACAGGCCTTCGGTCTGCAGACCGCCTCCGGTTCCCTGGAACACGAGCCCGCCGGCCGTCGCGAGCGTGCCGCCACCCCGTCCCTGTCCGTGCGAGACGCGCCAGACTTCCTTCTGCTGCACGGGGTCCCAGGCGAGCAGGATGCCCTCGTTGACGCGCAGCGTCTTCGGGTCGCGCAGCATCTCGGCGCTCTTGGCGAAGCTGATCGACAGCTTCTGCCCCATGGGGTTGTCGTCCTCGTAGGCGGCGACGAACGGATAGCTCGAGTTCACCGCCGGGATATATACGAGGCCGGTGATCGGGCTGTACGACATCGGATGCCAGCTATGGGCTCCGGCGAAGCTCGGCAGCGCAACGAAACCGCGCTCGGTCGTGTACTTCGACTCGGGATTCACGATCGGCCGCCCGGTCTTCATGTCGATGCCCTTCGCCCAGTTGACCGGGACGAAGTTCTGCGCGGAGATGAGCTCGCCCGTCTTCGCATCGAGCACATAGAAGAAGCCGTTCTTCGATGCCTGCATCACGACGTGGCGCTTCTTTCCGTCGATGACGAGGTCCGCCACCGTGATCTGCTGGGTGTTGTCGTAGTCCCAGCTCTCGTTGGGCGTCATCTGGTAGTGCCAGCGGTACTCGCCGGTGTCGACGTCGAGCGCGACGATGGAGGCGAGGAAGAGGTGGTCACCGCCGCCGGGCGAGCGGATGTCCGCCGGCCACGGCGCGCCGTTGCCGGTGCCGACGTAGACGAGATTGGTCTCCGGGTCGTACGTGATGCCGTCCCACGGCGCCCCGCCGCCGCCGGTCTTCCACCACTCGCCGCCCCAGGTCTTCGCGGCCATCTCCATCTGCGGGTTCTCGAAGCCGTCGGCGGGATTGCCCGGCACGATGTACCAGCGCCAGAGCATCTCGCCGGTCTCGGCGTCGTAGGCCGAGACATAACCTCGCATGTGGAACTCGGAGCCGCCCTGCCCGATGATCACCTTGCCCTTCGCGACGCGCGGCGCGCCCGTGATCGTGTAGGGCTTGTCCCGGTCGATCGTGTAGACCTCCCAGACGGGCTTGCCGGTCTTCGCGTCGATAGCAATCAGGCGCCCGTCCAGCGCACCGAGGTAGAGCTTCCCTTTCCACGCGGCGACGCCGCGGTTCACGACGTCACAGCACGCATTGACCGCCCACTCGCCCGGAACCTTCGGGTCGTACTTCCACAGCTCCTTGCCGGTCTTCGCGTCGAACGCGTACACCTTGCTCCACGCCGTGGTGACGTAGACGACGCCGTCGATCACGAGCGGCGTGGATTCCTGCCCGCGCCGCGTGTCGAAGTCGGCGTACCACGTGAGCCCGAGCTGCGAGACGTTCTCGGTGTTGATCTGCGTGAGGGGGCTGAATCGCTGCTCGCTGTACGTCCGCCCGTGACTCATCCACTGGCCGGGATGCTCGTCGGCCGCCACGAGGCGCGCCTCGTCCACGTTCGCGAACTCCGCCGGAGCCGCGGAATCGCGCCCTTCGGGAGCGCCGGATCGGCCGCACGCGGACACAACGAGTGCCGCGGCACACACCGAGGTGATCAACACAGTGCGCATGGGAACCCCTTCGATACGATCGATGCCCGCCTGACGTGCCGGAGCGGGAGCCTCTCGTGGGCTGGAAAGCCAGTCATCGCCGGAACCTGCCGCCGGTACTCGGGTCGGCTCTTGCGGCAGTGACCATAGCATACGACAGTCGAGTCATGCGCCAGCTGCTGAGCCTCCTCGCGACCGCCGCGGCCTGCTACGGGGCGCTGCTCGCCCTGCTCTATGTCTTCCAGTCGCGGATGCTCTACCTGCCGCACATCGGAGGCACCGGGCTCGCGGGGACGCCGGCCGACATCGGCCTCGCCTTCGAGGAGGTGCGCTTGACCACGGACGACGGGGTGAGCCTGCACGGCTGGTTCGTCCCGGCTTCAGGACCGGGCGGCGCGCCACGGCGGGTCGTGCTCCACGTGCACGGCAACGGCGGGAACATCTCGCACCGGCTGGATCTCATCAGAGTCCTGCACGGGCTCGGCGTGGACGTGCTGCTCTTCGACTACCGGGGGTACGGCCGCAGCGAAGGCCACCCGAGCGAGGACGGCACGTACCGGGACGCCCGCGCGGCGTGGGACTATCTCGTCGAGCGGCGCGGCTATGCGCCCGGTGAGATCGTACTCTTCGGCCACTCGCTCGGTGCCGCAGTCGCGGCGGAGCTCGCGCGGCACGTGCGGCCCGCAGGGATCATCCTGGAATCGCCCTTCACGTCCATCGCCGACGTCGCGAGCCACCACTACTGGTTCGTTCCGGCGCGCCTGCTCGTGCGCTTCCGCTACGCCACCGTGGAGTACGTTCGCGACGCGCGGGCGCCCGTGCTCGTCGTCCACAGCCGCGTCGACGAGGTCGTGCCCTTCGAGCACGGGCTCGAGGTGTTCCGCAATGCGCCCGAGCCGAAGGAATTTCTCGAGATCGAGGGCGATCACAACGAAGGGTTCCTGCGCAGCGGCGCGCTCTACTCACAGGGCCTGCGCCGCTTCATCGAGCGACTCGGCAGCGTATGATTCGCGGCTCATGACCGTGCGCTTCTCTGCCAATCTCGGGCTCCTGTGGCCGGACCGGCCGCTGCTCGAGCGTATCGAAGCCGCAGGCCGCGCGGGTTTCCGTGCGATCGAGATGCACTTCCCCTACGATGTGCCGCCTCAGGAAGTCGCGCGCGTCGCACGCCGGCACGACCTCACGATACTCGGCATCAACACCGCGCCCGGCGACGTCGCGCGCGGCGAGCGCGGCCTCGGTGCCGTGCCCGGACGCGAGCGCGAGTTCCAGGCCGCAGTCGATCAGGCGATCGACTACTGCCTCGCCTCGGGCGCGCGCGCCATTCACGCGATGGCAGGCGTCGTCGCGCCGGAGGAGCACACGAGGGCGCGCGAGGTCTTTCTCGACAACCTGAGGCTCGCCGCGGCGAAGGCCGCGCGTCACGGCATTCCGCTCTACCTCGAGCCGCTCAACCCGCGCGACAACCCGGGATACTTCTACTCGAGAGTCTCCGAAGCGGCGGACATCATCGCGGAGCTCGGCGCGCCGAACGTGCGCCTGCAGTTCGACGTGTACCACGTCGCCGTGACGGAAGGCGACGTGCTCATGAAGCTCGAGAAGTACATGCCGATCATCGGGCACGTGCAGATCGCGGCGGTGCCGTCGCGCGCCGAGCCCGACGAAGGCGAGATCGCTTATCCTGCGGTCTTCGCGGCGCTCGAGAAGCTCGGCTACCCGGGCTGGGTCGGCTGCGAGTACAGGCCGCGCGGCGATACGGATGCAGGCCTGCGCTGGCTGGAAGCCCTCGGGCGGCCGCTCACTCGAAGAGGATGAACATGTCGCAGAAGATCGCTCTGGTCACCGGTGCAGGCTCGGGTATCGGACGCGCAGTGTCGCTCGCGCTTGCGGGAGCCGGATTCACCGTGGTGCTCGCGGGCCGCAGGAAGGAAGCGCTCGAGGAGACGGCACGTCTCGGAGGCGATGCGTGCGTGCCCTGCGTCGCGGACGTGACCGATCCCGCTTCGGTCGATGCGCTGTTCGCGTTCATCCGCGAGAAATTCGGCCGGCTCGATCTGCTCTTCAACAACGCCGGCATCAACGCGAGCGCTCCGATCGAAGATCTTCCCTATGAGCGCTGGCGCGCCGTGATCGACACGAACCTGACCGGCGCGTTCCTCTGCACGCAGGCTGCCTTCAGGCTCATGAAGAGCCAGAACCCGCGCGGCGGCCGGATCATCAACAACGGCTCCATCTCGGCGATGTCGCCGCGGCCGCACATGATCGCGTACACGGCTTCCAAGCACGCCATCACGGGCCTGACGAAATCGACCTCGCTCGAGGGACGGCAGTACGACATCGCCTGCGGCCAGATCGACATCGGCAACACCGCGACCGACATGGCCGCAGGGTTCGCCCGCGGCGTGCTGCAGGCGGACTTCACGACGAAGGTCGAGCCGACGTTCGACGTGAAGCACGTGGCCGAGGCCGTGCTCTACATGGCGAGCCTGCCGCTCGAGGCGAACGTGCTCTTCATGACGGTGATGGCCACCAAGATGCCCTTCGTGGGCCGCGGCTGAAGGCGACCCCCGCGACGGCGAACTTTCAGGCCGGCAGCGCAGCCGCGCGGCGCCGCGCAAGCGCGTACAGCGGAATGGTGACGAGCACCAGCGCGGCGGTGATGAGCAGCATCTGCGTGCCCGAGAGCGCGATCATGAGGATCGCGAACAGCATCGCCGCGGCCGCGAGGAGCCGCTCCCGCAGGCGTGCCGCCGGCGGTGTCTCCGGCTGGTCGTAATGCCACACCGACGCGCAGGCGTACGTATAGACCAGCAGGCAGAGCACCACCGACACTTCGATCAGCTTGCCGAACTGCTCGCCGAGCGTCGGTGAGACGGTCGCGAAGACGACCACCGTCATCAGCACGCCCATCAGGAGCAGGTTCGCCACCGGCGTGCCGTGGCGGTCCACCTTTGCGAGGATCGCGGGGAAGTGCCCGCGGTCCGCACCGGCCTTGCCGATCTGGGCGGTGAGCAGGATCCAGCCGGCCAGCGTGCCGAGTGCCTTCGTGAGCGCCATCAGCGCGACGAGCCCGCCCGCGACCGAACCCAGCACGACCCTGACCGCGTCCGCGAACGGCGCCGTGGACTTCGCGAGCTCCTCCGCCGGAATGAGCCCCATGATCACGGTGCAGGAGGCGAGGTAGACGAGCGTCGCGATGAGCACGCCGGACATGGTCGCGAGCGCGATGCTGCGCGGATTCTCGACGACGGCCGCCGCGACCGAAGCGCTCTCCAGACCGAGGAAGGCCCAGAACACCAGGACGAGCGACTCCGACACGAGCGGAAGCGCAGGCTCACCGCGCACGTTCCACGAAGCCGTGAAGGTATCCGCGTCGAAGAAGAGCCAGCCGACGGTCGCGACCGCCAGGATCGGGATCAGCCCGACCACGATGGCGAAGGACTTGAACTGACACACGAGCCGCGGCCCGATGATGTTGAGAAGCACCAGCACCCAGATGATGGCGGTGGTGCCGAGAGCCCCCGGCAGCGGCTCGGCGAGTGGTTTGATGAAGGTGGCGAGATAACCTGTCGCTGCGACGGCGATCGCGATGTTCCCGACCCAGCACTGGACCCAGTAGAGCATGCTCGACTGGAATCCGACGTAGGGTCCGAACGCCTCGCCCGCATAGGTGCTGGGTCCGCCGGGTCTTGGCGCGATCCGCCCGAGCCTCGCCAGCACCGAGGCGATGAGCAGCGCGCCGCCGCCTGCGATCAGCCACCCCAGAACCGTGATGCTGCCGACCGTCGCGAGCGTCGCCGGCAGCAGATAGATGCCCGACCCCACCATGTTGCTGGCGACGAGCGCCGTCGCCAGCAGCGCACCGACCTTCTGTCTCGAGGCCATCGTTCTCTCGACTCACCTTCAGCCGGCGCCGGCGCGGGGTGTGCTTTGACCACGCGAGGTGCGCAGCATACGATCATCCGCCGCAATACTCCCTCAGCGCCGCACGGGCGATCAACGCCCCGTGCCGCTGTCCGCAGCATAGCCCTTCTCATGGCAACGGCACCTCATTCGATCACGGACGACGAGCGACTCAGCCTGCCGGCCTGGATCTACCGCGATCCGGCGTTCTTCGAGATCGAGAAGCGGGAGATCTTCAGGAGAAGCTGGCAGGTCGTCTGTCATCTCTCCGACATCCCGAACCCGGGCGACTACCACACGTTCGATTTCCTGGGCGAGTCGATCGTGGTCGTGCGCGCGGCCGGCGGCGAAGTCCGCGCCTTTCACAACGTCTGCCGGCACCGCGCCGCGCGCCTGCTCGACGGGCCGCGCGGGCACTGCGGCTCGCGCGTGATCTGCCCCTATCACGGCTGGAGCTACGCACTGGACGGCCGGCTGCTCGGCGCAGCGGGGATGAAGGGGTTCAGCGGACTCGATGCGCACCGGCACGGGCTCGTGCCGGTGGAGCACGAGGTCTTTCTCGGCTTCGTCTTCGTGCGCCTCGCGCCGGGGCTGCCCAGCGTGCGCGAGATGATGGGACCGTACGCCGATGAGCTCGCCGTCTATCAGCCGGAGCGCATGGTGCCGCTCGGACGGGTCACCCTGCGGCCGCGGCCGGTGAACTGGAAGAACGTCGCGGACAACTACGGGGACGCGCTGCACATCCGTGTCGCACATCCGGGGCTCACGCGCCTGCTCGGCGACAGCTATCGCATCGAGGCGCAGGAGTGGGCGGACAAGATGTGGGGCACGCTGAGGGACGAGCTCTCGAGCAACTGGTCCGAGCGACTCTACCAGCGGCTGCTGCCGAGCATCGAGCACCTGCCGCCCGAGCGGCGCCGGATGTGGACGTATTTCAGGCTGTGGCCGAACGTCGCGTTCGACGTCTATCCCGATCAGATCGACTTCATGCAGTTCGTGCCGGTCTCGCCCACCGAGACGCTGATCCGGGAGATCGCCTACGTCCACCCGGACGAGCGGCGCGAGATGCGCATCGCGCGCTATCTCAACTGGCGCATCAACCGTCAGGTGAACCGCGAGGACACCGATCTCATCAAGCGCGTGCAGGCGGGCATGAGCTCGAGCAGCTACACCGCAGGTCCTCTGGGAGACAACGAGGAGTGCCTGCGGAGCTTCGCCCGGCGCATGCGCCGGCTCATCCCCGAGAGCCGGCTGCTCGAGCCGCCTGCGGACTGGCCGCGCACGTTCGGGTAGAGGAAGCGTCGGGTTCGCTTTCAGGCGACCATCGATTCCTGCGTCGTCCCGAGCGTGAGCGTGCCGTGGGGAATCCCCGCGAGCGGCACCGGCTCGTAGCGTGTGCCGAGATCTGCCGCCAGCACGCGCGTCCAGACGCTCGGGTCGATCGTCTCGTTGCAGCTGCGGCCCACGGTGCGGTTGTAGGGCTTGCGCTTGACGAGCGCATAGAGGCCGCCCATGAACTCCCTGAACGAGTTGCGCGGCGCGGTACGCCACTCGTCGCCCGATGGCCTGAAGGTCGTCTGCATCGCGAGCCCCGCGTCCATCGCCTTCTGCTGCAGCCATGCGAGCGGCAGGAGATACAGCCTGTCGTCGCGGTAGCCGCCGCCCACGTTGCAGTGAGCGCCGATGAACCAGCGCTGCTCGACCGCGCGGTTCTCGGGCTTCACTTCGGTCCAGAGCGTCGGCGCGTAGTCCTCGCGGTGCTCGTCGATCGCGACGGCGTGATAGGCGTAGTCGACGATCTTCGACAGGCTCGTGTCGTGGAACTTGTAGTACTCACGGAACGGCGCGAGCTTGAGCCCGGTGAGCGGCACGCCGAGACTTCCTACCGTGTCCCACACGCCGATGAAACGCACGCGCGGCAGCGTGCTGTGGGCATCGCGGAACGTCTGGGCTTCCGGTGAATCCGCAGTGTCGTCGCGCCTGCGGTAGATCGAGTACGCCTGCTGGATGAGCTCGCGCGTCGGCGACTTCAGCACGCCGCACTTTCGCACCAGCCCCACGAGGCTGCGCGCCGTGTACGCGCCGCGGCTGAAGCCGAAGACGAATATCTCGTCGTTCTCGGCGTAGTTCTCCGAGAGCCACCGGTATCCGTTGCGGATGATCTCGGAGAGCCCGTACCCGAATGCGCCGCCGATGAGCTTCCCGTGCCAGCTCGTGCCGACGCCCGTGTGATAGAACACCCGCTGCTCGATTCCGTCGGCGCCGCGCGGCGCGACGGCCTCGCAGAGCTTCGAGACGTTGGTACCGCTCTCGGGCGTGTTCCAGGTGCCGTCGAAGAACAGTGCGAGACGCTTCTTCATGTGACCCTCCCTGTGCACCGGCTCCTGGAATCCCGGGCCGGCCGGCACGCGCGGCATATTAGCCCAGGCGCAGGTTCCGGGCACCGCATGGCGCTGCGCCGCTTCCCGGCCGTTCAGCGGCCCGCCGGACCGCGGGAATGGGTAGCGCGCTACGATTTCGATGCGAGGCGCTCGAACACGCGCCTCATCGACCGCACGCGCTCGACGTACGCGCGCGCATCGTGATCCCCGCAGCGCTCGCCGCCGGTGAAGCGCAGCCCGCGCCGCGCGAAACGATCGCCCGCACCGGCTCCGCACAGATGGATCACCGCGGCGAGATCCTGTTTCTGCTCGAGCGTCGCCGTGGTGATGCGATGGCGCTGCAGGATGCGCCGCACCTGCACGTCGAGATACGCGGAAGTCATCTCGATCGCGTGGGAGGGCAGGACGCGCGTGTAGAGCGCGTTGAACCAGCAGGACTTCGGATCGTTCCAGGGACCGTCCTCCACCACCACGTGGTCGTGAACGCAGTAGCGCCGTGCCTGCTCGAAGGTGCCGTCCGTGATCTGATACATGCCCACCGCGCTCGATGCGGGGCGATACACCTCGAAGGGATGCGGCGTCAGCGACACGCGCCAGTAGGTGCGCGCGACCGGATTGCCCGAGCCCTCGACCTGCGCGAGCGCAGCGAGGAGCTCCGGCGTGATCACGTGCGTCGAGTGTTTCCGGAAGAGCGACTCATAGGCGCGCCAGGTCTGCGCGGGCGTCTTGTTCAGGACGCCGCTCACCGGGAAGAACAGCTCCGTCGGCTTGCGGATGACCTGGTAGATCCAGTTCACCGCGAACCAGCCGATGAAGAGGAAGAGCGCGAGGCCGACGATCTGCGCCATCGCGGGCGCGCGGCGGAAGTTGCGCCACCAGCGTGCCCGGGTGCGCGCCGACGGCAGGAGCCTCGGTCCGCGCCAGCGGGATCGGCGCGCCCTGCGACTCCTGCGCGATCGTGAGGAAGCGGCACGTCTGCGCGGCATGCGCGGATTCTAGTGCCGGCCCGCCACGATCAGGCCGTCACGCGTCGGGCGCGTAGTGTCCCCACAGGCTCCGGAACGCGCTGTCGATGAAGCGGTCCGGGTTGCCCCACTCGCTCTCGAACTCCTGCGCGGGCCGTTTCGCGATGGTCTCCTCGGGGCTCAGGCCGCCGTTCAGGCAGTCGACGAGGCGCTCGTAGATGGTGAAGTACATCTTGCGATGCGCTTCGAGGTCGGCGCGGGTGAGCAGCGGACCGTTGCCCGGGACGACGCGCGTCGAGTCGTTCGCCACCTCGAGCAGGCGGTCGTAGCCTGCGACGAGTCCGCCGATCCAGCCGCCGGTCTGGTAATCGAGCAGCGGCCAGCCGTCCGCCGACACCACACCACCCGTGGCGAGCACGTTCGATCCCTTGAAGTAGACGTAGATGTCGCCGTCGGTGTGCGCCTGGCGCATGTAGGCGTAGACGATCCCCTCGCCCCCGAAGCTCAGCGTGTCGGTCTTGTACGTCGTCTTGCCGGGGCGATGCTTCGGCGGCAGCGGCTGGAAGGTCTCCTCCAGCCAGTCGACGTTTATCGGCCGGCCGAGCCACAGCCGCGTGTTCTCGTGCGCGATGATCGTGGCGCCGGCCTTCGCCGCGCGCGCGTTGCAGCCGATCGCCTCCGGATGCCAGTGCGTGTTGAAGAGCACGCGCAGCCGCCCGTTCGGCGCACCGCGCGCGGCTTCGCGAAGCAGCGCGGCCGAGTGGCGCTCGAGACCGCCATCGACGAGCAGCAACCCTTCCGCTGCGCGCAGCGCGAGAACGTTGCAGCCGGCGCCGGTGAGCAGCACGAGGTCGTCGGTGAGCGGCGTGCTCGCGATCTGCGCGCGGGCTTCGCGCGCGGCCGCGACCGGCGGCGCGAGGGCCGTCAGGCCGGCAGCGGACGCGAGGGCGGCGCCCTGGAGCGCGCGCTCCAGGAAGAGGCGGCGGGAGATCGTGCTCATGCTTGCGGCACGCTCGCGCCGCGGTCGACGAAGGGCACGGTCTTCAGACCTCCGCGAACGTTCCCGTGCTGTTGCCGAACGTCTCGATCGGCACGCCCGCGCGGTTGAGGAGCGTGAGCAGCAGGTTCGCGTGCGGCGTGTCCTGCGGATACTTGAGCGCCTGACCGCCCTTGATGGTGCCGCAGCCGTGGCCGAGCACGACCGACGGCAGCGGGTCGAGGTTGTGCAGATCGCTGTTCGACATGTTGGAGCCGAACAGGATGATCGACTGATCGAGCACCGAGCCGGCGGGCTCCTTCATCTCCGACAGCCGCTTGATGAACTTCGCGAAGCGTTCCGTGTGGTAGCGCTGGATGCGCACCAGCTTCTCGAGCTTCGCCGGATCGTTCTGGTGGTGCGACAGCGGATGGAAGGCGTCCGACACACCGATCATGTTGTACGTGCGCATGCTCACTTCCTTGGCGAGCATGTACGAGGCGACGCGCGTCTGATCGGTCTGCCACGCGAGCGCGATCATCTCGAAGTGCACGTCGAGGAGCTCGGTGAAGTCGTCCGGCACGCCGAGCGGCGCGTCGGGCAGGCTCTGCAGCTTGTCGGCGTTCGCCGCCAGCTTCTGGACGCGGCGCTCGACCTCGCGCACCGACTCGAGGTAGTCGTTGAGCGCGCTGCGGTCGGCGGGCCCGAGCTTGCGCTGCAGATTCGCCGAGGACTCGAGCACGTAGTCGAGCACGCTGCCGCTCTGCTCGAGGAGCGACATGCGCTCCTCGGCCGTGTCACCCTGGCCGAAGAGCTGATAGAAGACCTTGCGCGGATTGGTCTCCATCGGCAGCGGCTGGTTCGGCGTACGGAAGGACACCGTGGCACCGAAGCCGCAGCTCTCGACGCCGGTGGCGCACGCCGTGCCGCCACCGCCTTCGCCCGCGATCTCGAGCGAGGGAAGCGGCGTGTCCTGGCCGATGTGACGCGCGGCGATCTGGTCCGCCGTCACACCGCGATCACCGCCGCGGTCCGGGTTACGCGGATTCACGCACGAGAGCCAGGTGCCGGCGATGATGCCGTGCGGATCGGAGCTCTCGCCTTCCTTGTTGCGCAGACCGCTCACGACGGTGACGTAGGACCGGAACGGCTCCAGGGGCTTCAGGATCGGCGAGAACTCGAAACCGGGACCCGTCTGCTTCGGCATCCACGCGTCCATCACCGCGCCGTGCGGGAAATAGATGAAGCCCATGCGCGGCTTCGGTGCGGCCGCCGTCTTCGCGAGCGCCGTGCTGGCCGGAATCATCGCATCGAGCAGCGGCAGCGCGATGGCTGCGCCCGCGCCGCGCAGAACCGTTCGACGGGAGATGAACTTCTTCGTATTGAACATGGCCGTCACCTACTGCTTCACGGCAGCCTGCAGGCTGCCCGCAGGCTGCGGATTCGCCGTCGTGGTCTTCTGGAAAGCGTCGCTCGTCACGATGTTCGTGACGATCGAGGAGAACCGGTAGCCGTCCTGCGCCGCCTTGCGCACGATGGAGCGCACGAGCGGCATGTCCACCGCTTCGAGCGGCCGTCCGATGGCGTACGTCATGAGCTTCTCGGTGAGCGTCTGCACGAACTGCTCGGGCCGCTCCACCAGCGCGTTGCGCAGATCGTCCGGCCCCTTGAGCTCGCGGCCGTCGGGGAGCTTGCCGGACGCGTCGATGAAGGCACGCGTGTGCCGGTCGATCTCGCGGTACTGACCGACGGCGTCGAAGTTCTCGAGCGCGAAGCCGAGGGGATCCATCACGCCGTGACAGGCGAAGCATGCCGGCTGCTGGGCGCTGTGCAGCGCGAGCACCTCGCGCACGCTGGCGCCGGGCTTCGCGGCCGCCTTTTCATCGAGCGCCTCGACGTTCGGCGGCGGCGGCGCGGGCGGCGTACCCATGATGCGCTCCAGCACCCACGCACCGCGCAGCACGGGCGTGGTGCGGTTCGGATAGGAAGTGAGCATCAGGACGGCGCCCTTGCCGAGGAGGCCGTAGCGCGCGCTGTTCTCCAGCTTCACGCGCCGGAAGTGGTCGCCCTTGACGTTACGGATGCCGTAATGGAGCGCGAGCCGCTCGTTGACGAACGTGTAGTCCGCGGTGAGCAGGTCGACCACGTTCGAGTCCGAGCGGAACACGCTGTCGATGAAGAGCTTCAGCTCCTCGCGGAAGGCATCGCGCAGATCGTTGAAGCCGGCCGCGTACGGGAAGATGCGCGGATCGGGTGTGATCTCGTCGAGCTTGGGCAGGTTCAGCCACTGGAACGCGAAGCTCGTCACCAGTGAGATCGAGCGCGGATCCGCCAGCATGCGGCGCACCTGCTGCTCGAGCACGCCGGGCTCGCGCAGCCTGCCCTCGTCCGCGAGCTTCAGGAGCTCCTCGTCCGGGACGCTGCTCCAGAGGAAGAACGACAGACGCGACGCGAGCTCGTGGTCGGTGAGCGGCCGCACCGGATCGCCGCTGCCCGGATCGGTGCCGAGCGCCGCCCGATAGAGGAAGCTCGGGCTCGCGAGTATGCCCGCCAGCGCGTAGCGGATGCCCTGCTCGAAGTCGCCGTCGCTGCGGCCCTTCTCGTAGAGGCGCATGAGGCCCTGGAAATCCACCGGATCGAGCATGCCGCGGAACGCGCGCGTCGCGAGGTTGCGGACGATGGACTCCGCGCACGGCCGCTCCTCCGCCGCCGACTGCGGATAGCAGATGAACACTCGCCTGCGGCTCGGCGTCTCGCTGACGCCCTCGGGGTTGTACGGACCGCGGATCTCGAACGACGTGAGGCGCTTGATCCTGTCCTGCAGCCCGATGGGGCTGATCGTGTGCAGGCGGTTGTCGGACTCGGCGTGGGTCCGCTGCAGGAAAGTGACCGCGACTCTGTGCTGACCGGCCGTCGCCCTGAAGCGGATGTTCTTCAGGCGCTGGTTGATGCGATCGACCGCGGGATCCTGCTCCTGGTCGATCGCCTTCATGTCCTCTTCGCCGCCGATGGTCGTGCGGTAGAACTCCTTGCCGTCGAGCAGCGCGACCACGGTGTTCTCGAACTCCATGTCCTGCACCCAGAGGGCGCCGGCCATGTTCGCGATGCTGAGCTCGTACTCGCCGTCGGCCGGGAAATAGTGCTCGACCACCACGCCGCCGCGCGTGCCGAACGGCAGACCGTCGCGATGGAACTGCTGCGTGCCGGCACCCTGCGCCGTGTAGGTGGTCGCGACCGGGCGCGCCTTCGGGTTGCCGAGCGCGAGCTCCGCCACCTTCTGCGCGGCGGAGATGTACTGATCCATGAAGGACGGGGAAACCTGCAGCGCCGTGGCGATGTTGTCGAAGCCGGCGTGCGTGTCGTCGCGCGGCAGGAGCGCCGCGGGGTCGATGCGCAGATCGAGCAGATCGTGCACCGCGTTCGCGTACTCCCGGCGGTTGAGCCGGTGCAGGCCGACGCGGCCCGGATGCTGCCGGTTCGCGGCCGCCTGATCGAGCGTGTTCTCCATCCAGGCGACGAGCGACCAGAGCGACTGGCTGTCCGGCTGCTTGCGGCCCGGCGGGGGCATCAGCCTCCCGCGGAGCTTGCGGATGGTCTTCTCGAAGATCTCGGGATTCTCGGGGACGTCCGCCGGCGTCAGCGTGTCGAACGCCAGGCCACCCGCCCAGTCCTCGGCGTTGTGGCACTCGAGGCAGTACTCCTCGATGACCGACCAGTGGCCGTGCCCGGGGTGAGAGCCGGATGCGGAGGGGGCGGTGCCGGCTGGCGAGGCAGCCGAACCGTTCGATTCGGCCCGGGCGGTCCCGATCAGCGCCAGGCTGCAGGCCGCAGCCAGAATAAAGAAGTGAAGCGCCCGGCCCGGCGTCATCCCGCAGACCGAGTCCAGAGCGGAAATCTGTCGCGAATGCATCGCCTTCGGCGATCGCCGCATGTTGCCTTTCACCATGATGGTGCTTCGAGAGCCTACCCCAGAGCCCCGGACCGGGGTAGTACGTGTAAGTGACAACAGTCACCTCGGGCGTGCGTTCCATGCCACAGTCCGGGACATCCATGGCGCCGCCGGCCCCGTCCGCCGGTGACGGGCTTCACGGCTGGCGGTGCCGGGGCGGACGCCCCGGAAGGGTGGAGGCTGCCCCGCTTCCGTGCGGCCACGCTCCCTGGTCCCGGGGAGCGGAACACCGATTGCTTGATCCGGGCTCACTTTCAACCAACCGTCCTGGAGAGGTCATGATCAAGCTCAGGAAGAACGTCGCGACGTCGGTGGCCGTGGCACTGTGCGCAGTCACGGGTATCGCGATCGCGAACGATCAGGAAGATCGGCAGTCCTCGACCGCCGGCACCGCGGCCGAAGTGCAGCAAGGCGAACACGAAGGACGTGCGGCACAGGGCGCTGCCAGCCAGACCGGTGAAGCCGCATCTCAGCGTTCCGGCACGACCGGCAGCCGCATGGCCCAGGCCGGGGCGCTCGACGACGGGACGTTCGTCGAGAAGGCCGCGCAGAGCAGTCTCCTCGAGATCGAAGCTTCGCGGCTCGCGCTCAACAACGCGCGTGACCCGCAGGTGCGCCAGTTCGCGCAGCGCATGATCAAGGATCATGGCCTCGCGAGCTCGCAGCTCACGAGGATCGCCGAGAAGCACGGCCTCGACGTGCCGAGGCAGCTCGACTCCCGGCACATGGAGAAACTGCAGGAGCTCAAGAGCCAGAGCGGCTCCGGCTTCGATGCAGCGTACGTGAAGCTGATGAACGACAGCCACGGCCGGGCCGTGCAGATGTTCGAGCAGGCGAGCGAGAGTGCGCAGCTCAATGAGGACCTGAGAGCCTTTGCGAGCCAGACACTGCCGACGCTGCAGACTCACGAGCAGCTCGCGGGCGAACTGCGTTCGAGCGAGACGCGCCACGCCGAAGCTCCCACGACAGGCTCCGAGTCCGAGCCCATTCGAAGATAGTCGCGCGGATCGCGTGACATGGAGCGGGAGCGCCCGTGCGATCGGCGCTCCCGTTCTTTTCTCAGCCCGCGCGCTGCGCCGTCGCCCTGCGAATGAGCCGAGTCTCGCGGGGCCCGGCTGAAACCGCCTCGCGCATCAGCCGCGAGAAGCTGGTCGCCGACACGGCGGGGCTCATGAGAAAGCCCTGGATCGCATCGCAACCTTCGGCGCGCAGGAACTCGAGCTGCTCGCGGGTCGTGACGCCTTCCGCCACGATCCTGAGCTCGAGATTGCGGGCGAGCGCAATGATGGCGCGGACGATCGCGGCATCGTCCTGATCCGTGTCGATGTCCGCGACGAACGACCGGTCGATCTTCAGCGTGTCGAGCGGGAAGCGCTTGAGATAGCCCAGCGAGCAGTAGCCGGTTCCGAAGTCGTCGATGGCGAGCGCGAAACCGAGCTCCTTGAGCGTGAGCAGCGCGCGCCGCCCAGCTTCGGCGTCCTGCATGAGCACGCTCTCGGTGAGCTCCAGCTCGAAGTGCGCCGGCGAAAGAGATGCGGCCTCGACGACGTCCGCGAGCCGCAGCAGTGCCTCGGGCCGCAGAAAATCGCGCGCCGACACGTTCACGGCGATAAACGGCGGCTCGATCCCCTGCGCGCGCCAGCGGCTGAGGTCGCTGCAGACGCGCTGCATCGTCCAGCGGCCGATCTCTCCGATGAGGCCGATCTCCTCGGCCACCGCGATGAAGTCCGAGGTCGGGATCTGTCCCCGGTCGGGATGGAACCAGCGCAGCAGCGCCTCGGCGCCCACGATGGTGAGCGTCTTCGCGTCGTATTTCGGCTGGTAGTACACGTCGAGCTGCGAGCTCTCGAATGCGCGGCGCAACTCCAGCTCGAGCGACAGACGCTTGAGCGCCCGCGCGTTCATCGCGCTCGTGTAGACGCGGTACTGATTGCGGCCGCTCGCCTTCGCCTCGTACATCGCGCCGTCGGCGTTCTTGAGCAGCGTCTGCACGTCGCTGCCGTGCTCGGGGAAGAGCGCTATGCCGACGCTCGGCGTGACGACGAACTCGTAGCCGCCGTACACGAAGGGACTCGCGAGCGCGGAGCGGATCGTCTCCGCGACCCGCTGCGCGCGCATCTCGTCCGCACAGCCGGCGAGCACCACCACGAACTCGTCGCCTCCGACGCGCGCGATACGCACCTCCATGCGCCCGGCGGAGAGACTGCGCGGGGAGGCGGGCGTATCGGGATCCCCGCAGCCCAGAGACTCGGCGAGACGCTTCGCGGCCATGCGCAGCAGCGCGTCGCCCGTCTCGTGACCGAGCGTGTCGTTGATGCGCTTGAACTGGTCGAGATCCACGTACAGCACGGCGATGCCGTACCCGCGGTCGCGCGCTTCGGCGAGCGCCTGCGACAGGTACTCGCCGAGCCACTCGCGGTTCGGGAGTCCGGTGAGCGCGTCGAAGTACGCGAGCCGGTGAATGCGCGCCTCGGTCTCCTTGCGCGCCGTGATGTCGCGGAAGATCGAGAGCACCTGACCGCTGCCGTTCGGCAGATAGCGACACTCGAAGTGACGCGTGCGGCGCCCGCGCTGCTCGATGCGGAACTCGAAGGCCGCAGGGCTTCCGCGCAGCGTCGCCTCGAGGCATTCGAGCGCGGGCGCGTGCGCCGACCGCGGCAGCAGATCGAGGAGCCGGCGAGGACAGGTGCCGTCGGGCTGCACGTCGGCCGCGAGCCCCTCGATGGGACTGAAGCAGTGGACGATGGTGCCGTCGGCGTCGACCAGGAAAATGCCGTCGGGTATCACCCGCAGCAGCGCCGCGTTCTTCTGTTCGCTGAGCCAGAGCTGCTCGCGCATGCGCGCGCCGCGCAGAACGTAGCGCAGGCGGTGGATGAAGAGCGGCCAGTTCACGGGCTTCACGACGAAGTCCGTGGCGCCGGCGTCGTAGGCGAGATTGATCGAGCGCTCGTCGTCGAGACCGGTCACCATCACGATCGGCACGTTCAGGCCGCCCGGCAGCGCGCGGATCGCCGCGCAGGCCTCGAAGCCGCTGCCGTCCGGCATCTCGACGTCGAGCAGCACGATGTCGGGCATCGACTGCGCGCACGCGGCGACGGCTGCATTGCCGCTCGCGACCGCCTGCACCTCGAAACCGGCATTGGACAGCATCGCGCGGGCGAGCTGGCGCTGGAACGTATCGTCGTCCGCGACCAGCACCCGGACGCGCTCTTCCGTTCCGCTCATGCGGTCCTCCGCATCCCGGATCGCGCAGCCGTGCGGGCTCGAGACCGGAGAAGCCCTCGAGCCGGATCGACGGGTGGGCGCATCGCTCGTTCGGTGAACATCGCCTGGTGGACTGTCTCTGCGCCGCGTGGACAGGGAATCCTCGGTGAGGACGCAGCCGTGCGCCGTGACGTGCGCCTCATTCGGCGCCGCGCCGAGCGGTCCGTTATGTCAAGCCTGCACGTGGCACGAGCACGAGCGGCTCGAGGTGAAGGAATTCGAGTGCGTTCTGCGCGGCGCTGCCGCGGTAACGCTTCCGCTCGAGATCGCCCCTGCCGGCTGCCGTTGCGTCGTCCGGAGAGAAGGCGCACCCTCGGTGTCTGGGTCGCCTTGCAGGTGTTTCATTCCCGAGGCTCGAGAGCCGGGCCGGCCCAGGAGTCACAGCATGAAGCTCAACCTTACGGAGGCCTTCGGGCGTTTCGGTGCCAGGCCGGCTCACCGTCAGCACGCGCTCTCGGCCATCGCGACCGATGGATCGCTGGTGCTCAAGTGCTCGCCGCGCTGTTTCGGCCATCCCGCGCAGGGTGTGCTGCGCTATGAGGACCGGCTGTCGCGCGAAACGGGGGATCCCCGGAGCACGGAGCTGCTCGGGGAGCATCTCCAGCGCGCGCGGGATGAGAATCTGCCCGTTCGAATGGTGGTGGTTGCGCCCGGCGAGAGCCGTTCGGGACGGCCGGAAGTGAATTTTCACGTGCGCCCTGATCTCGTCGGGCGTCTCGTCGAATTCGACGGCGACCGTTTCGTGGTCGACTTCACCCGGCTCGAAGCCACCCACGAGACGGCGGACCCGAGCCCATCGCCGGACGCTCAGCGGCGCTGAGCGCCGGTCGAGGCGCACCACGGGCGTGCGCCTCTGCACCTTACCGTGTCAGGATCGTGCGTACCGGAACCGGACGCCCGGCCAGCAGGCTGGCGTGGGCGCCGGTCCTTCCGTGCTCGTGGCCGCCTCTGTCGAGGGAGTCGGGTACATGAACCAGTCGACGCAACCGTACACCACCGCATCCGGCAATCGCGGCGAGGTGACACCACGGAAGACGTCGGCACTGCGGCCGGCGGTTCGGAACTCGCGGCTCACCGAGCCGCTCCCCGGGAAGCAGAATTCGGCAGAATGCAAGGCCACTCTCCACGAGCGCGAAGGAATGCGCGACAAGCGATCCATGCACGACTCGTGCCATCATTTCTGAAGGAAGAATGACTCCACCGATTCCTCGTGCAGCCCGCGGGCTGTGGGACTCCGCGCCCATTCTGCTCGTCACCACGACCCTGCTCTGGTCCAGCAATTTCATCATCGGCCGCGCGGCGATCGAGCATCTTCCGCCGATCGCCCTCGCCTTCTGGCGCTGGACGGTCGCGCTCGCGCTCCTCATCGGACCGTCCTGGAAATACCTGCGCGCCGACCTGCCGAAGCTGCGCGCAGCCTGGCCCGTGGTCCTCGCCCTCTCCGCACTCGGTGTCACTCTTTTCAACACGCTGGTGTACATCGGGCTGAGGACCACGACGGCGACCAACGGCGCGCTCCTCCAGTCGACGAATCCGCTCATCATCCTGCTGTTCTCTTTCCTGCTGTTCCGCGAGCGGGTCACATCGACGCAGCTCGTCGCGGTGCTGATCTCGCTCTGCGGAGTCGTCGTCATCGTCGCGCGGGGCTCCCTGGAGACGCTGCTCGCGCTCGCCGTCGCGCCGGGTGACCTCCTCATCTTCCTGGCGACGGCGGGCTACGCGCTCTACACGGTGCTGCTGCGCCGGCGCCCGCAGGTCCATCCTCTGAGCCTCCTCTCGGCCACGTTCGCGCTGGGCACGCTGCTTCTTCTCCCTGCCTATGCCTGGGAGCACTTCAGCGTGGGGCCGGTCGAACCGACGCCACCGGTGATCGGCGCGGTGCTCTACGTGGGCATCTTCCCCTCGATCGTCTCGTTCCTGTGTTTCAACCGCGCGACCGAGCTCATCGGGCCGGCACGGGCCGGTCAGTACATGCACCTGACGCCGGCGTTCGGCAGCCTGCTCGCCGTGATCTTCCTCGGCGAGCGGCTGCATCTGTTTCACTTCGCAGGGGCCGGGCTCATCGCGACGGGAATCCTGCTGGCCGACGCGAAGCGGCGCGCCCGGGAGGCCGCCAGCGCCACGTGAGTCGTGCGGAACCGCGCCAGGCGCGGCTCACGCGCGGGTGCTCGTCCGGGATCACTCGCCGCGCCTGCCGGCCAGGCGATGCACCAGAGGCTCGTACGCGGTTTCGCGGGAGAAGCGGAGGCTCGCGATGAAAAGCGCCGCGGCACTGAAGCCCGCGAGCACGGCGAGATCGAGCACGGCACTGAAGTCCGGGTCGAAGGCGGCGGAAGGACCGGCGATCGCCGCGTGCTTGAGGAGATCCACACCATAGGTGAAGGGGTTGACGGCGGCGGCGAGCCGCAGCGCATCCGGCAGCATCTGCACGGGATAGAGTGACCCGGAGAGGAAGAACACGGGGAAGATCACGAAGTTCATGAGCGTCGCGTAGTTCTCGAGCGTGCGCGACCACGCGGCGATGAGCATGCCGAGGCTGGCGCAGGTGAAGGCCGTGCCGATGAGACCGACCGCGAGCAGCGGAATCGACAGCTCCGTGCTCACGTAGCCGAGGAGCGCGAGCAGAGCGAGCAGCATGAGCGCCTGCAGAATCGCCACCGCGGCCGCGCCGAGCGCCTTCGCGAGCACGATCCAGTGATGCGCGACCGGGGCGATCACGAGCATGCGCATCACGCCCGATTCCTTGTCGTAGACGGTCGCGAGCGCGGCGAGCACGGCGCCGAAGAGCAGCGTCATTCCGATGACGCCCGGCACGAGAAAGCTTTGGTATTCCGCGGCTCCGGCTCCGCGCGTTGCGGCGAACCCGGCGCCGATGACGAGCAGCCAGAGCAGCGGACGCGCCATCGCCGACACGAGCCGGCCGCGCTCGCGCAGGAGCTTGAGCGTCTCCCGCTCCAGCACGCCGAGTACGGGGCGCACGATCATGTTCACGCAGCCTGGCGCCGGTCCGTCTGGGCGCGATTGACCCAGAGGAAGACGTCGTTGAGGTTCGGTCGCCGCCACCGCATGGCGCTTCCGAGACTCGCGAGCTCGGCCTGCAGCAGCGCGCCCGGCTCGTCCTCACAGCGCAGATGCACGCGGTCGGCTTCGACGAGCACGGGCCCGAGCCGCGGCTCCAGGCGCTTCGCGAGCTCCGCAGGGCGGTCCGTCTCGATCTCGACGATGCAGCGTCCGAGCTGCGCGATCAGCGGCCCGGGCGCGCCGCGCTCGACGATGCGGCCGTTGCTGAGGAACGCGACTTCGTCGCAGTCCGTCGCCTCTTCCAGATAATGCGTCGAGAGGAACACGGTGATACCGAGGCTCGCGCGCAGCCGTCCGATGTGCCGCCAGATCGCGCGGCGGGCGGGCAGGTCGAGGCCGATCGTCGGCTCGTCGAGGAACAGGACGCGCGGCCGGTGGATCATGCCGCGCGCGATGTCGAGCGCGCGCCTCATGCCGCCCGAGAGCGCTGCGACCGGCCGGTCGCGATGCCCGGCGAGCCCGAAGAGCTCGAGCAGCTCATCGCTGCGCTGCCGGATCTCGCGCGAAGAGAGACCGTTCAGCCGCCCCGCGAAACGCAGGTTCTCCGCGACGGTGAGCCTGTGATCGAGCGCGTTCTCCTGGAACACCACGCCGATGCTGGAGCGCACCGCGAGGCTCTCGGTGCGCACCGAATGCCCTGCCACCCACGCCTCGCCCGCGCTCGGCCGGATGAGCGTGGAGAGCATGTGAATGGTGGTGGTCTTGCCCGCGCCGTTGGGGCCGAGGAGCCCGAAGAAGCTGCCTGCGGGAATCGAAAGGTTCAGGCCGTCCACTGCCGGCACGTCACCGTAGCGTTTGGTGAGGCCCTCGGCGCGGATGGCGAGTCCGTTCATGAGAGCGAAAGCATCTCGGAGTTGCGCCGGTCGCGGTAGAAGAGGACCGGCTTCTCCGTCACCTGCGGCTTTTCCGTCTCCTGCGGCTGCGCCGCGCGCGCGACGGCTTCCGTCACGAGATGGTGATGCGGCGAGAGATCGCACACGGGATCGGCGTTCTCGGCATCGCCCGTGAGGAGATACGCCTGGCAGCGACAGCCGCCGAAGTCCTTTTCCTTCTCCGGGCAGCTCCGGCACGGCTCCTTCATCCACCCGAAGCCGCGGAAGCGGTTGAAGCCGGGCGAGTCGTACCAGATCCACTCGATGCTCGCCTCGCGCACGTTCGGAAGCGCAAGCCCCGGCAGCATGCGCGCGGAGTGACACGGCAGCGCGAGCCCGTCGGGCGCGATGGTGAGGAACACGGAGCCGAGCCCGTTCATGCAGGCCTTCGGCCGCCGCTCGAAGTAGTCCGGCACGACGAAGTAGATCCGCATCCGCTCGCCGACGCGCTCGCGGAAGGCGCGTGTAACCTGCTCCGCGCGCTCGACCTGCTCGCGGCTCGGGAGCAGCCGGTCGCGGTTGAGCCACGCCCAGCCGTAGAACTGCGTGTTCGCGAGCTCCACGTACTCCGCGCCGATGCGCTCGGCCATCTCCAGGATCTCGCCGACGTGATCGATGTTGAGCCGGTGGAGCACGACGTTGAGCACCATCGGATAGTCGTGGCGCCGGATGAGCTCGGCGGCCCGCGCCTTGAGCTCGAAGGTGCGCGTGCTGGAGAGGAAATCGTTGAGCTCGCGCGTGCTGTCCTGGAAGGAGAGCTGGATGTGATCGAGTCCCGCCTCCTTCAGCGCGCGGATGCGCGTCTCGTTGAGCCCGATGCCGGAGGTGATGAGGTTCGTGTAGAAGCCGAGCCTGCGGGCTTCCGCGACGATCTCCTCGAGATCCTTCCGCTGGAGCGGCTCGCCGCCGGAAAGCCCGAGCTGCACGGCGCCGAGCGCGCGCGCCTCGCGCAGCACGCGCAGCCATTCGTGCGTCTCGAGCTCCTGCTCCACGCGCGCGAACTCGACCGGGTTCGAGCAGTACACGCAGTGGAGAGGACAACGGTAGGTCAGCTCCAGCAGCAGCCAGAGCGGCGGACCGGCTCTGCGCCGTGCCTCGTCAATCGGCGATACAGCGTTCACGAGCGCAGCTCCAGCCACTTCCGCTCGAGCGCGAACGCGACGAACGCCGTGACGTCGCCCGCGAGACCGGTCGCCTCGAACGTCCGTTCGAGATCGGCCACGATCTCCGCGACCGTGTGCTCGCCGTCGCAGCGGCGCATGATCTCGCCCGCGCTCGTGTTGAGTCGGACCATGCCTTCCGGATAGAGCAGCACGTGCGCGTTCTGCGCGGGCTCCCACTGGAGCCTGAAGCCCCTGCCCACGACGGGACGCGCGTCGGCATCGACGGTGCTCATGTCGTCACTCCGTAGCGCTGTGCGAGCGCGTCGTTCATCTGCCACAGCACGTCGAGCTTGAACTGCAGGATCTCGAGCGCGCGCTCCTGCGCCTCGCGCGTGACGAAGCGATCGAGCGTCACCTTGAGACCGAACTCCACGTCCCGCTGCGCCCGGCTCACTCGGCTGCGGAAGTAGTGCAGACCCTCGCGGTCGATCCACGGATAGTGCTCCGGCCAGTTCGCGAGGCGCTGCTGGTGGATCGCGGGCGCGAAGAGCTCGGTGAGCGAGGCGCAAACGGCCTCCTCCCACGGCGCGCGGCGCGCGAAGTTGACGTACGCGTCGACGGCGAAGCGCACGCCGGGGAGCACTTCGGTGAGACTCTCCACGTGCTCGCGCGAGAGTCCCACGGCCTCGGCGAGCCGCAGCCACGACTCGATGCCGCCGGGATCATCTCCGTAGCCGTCGTGATCGAGGATGCGCTGCACCCACTCGCGCCGCACGGCTCGGTCCGGGCAGTTGGAGAGAATCGCAGCGTCCTTGATCGGAATGTTGATCTGGTAATAGAAGCGGTTCGCGACCCAGCCGCGGATCTGCTCGGGCGTGGCGCGCCCCGAGTTCAGCATCACGTTGAAGGGATGATGGATGTGATAGCGGGCCCCCTTCTCCCGAAGGCGCGCCTCGAATTCCTCGCGGCTCCACGGAGTCCTGCTCAAGGGTCGATCTCCATGCCATCCCAGGCGACTTCGACGCCGCGGCGCGCGAGCTCGGCGCGCTCCGGCGAATCCTCGTCGAGAATCGGATTGGTGTTGTTCACGTGGATCAGGATGCGGCGCGTCGAACGCGGCAGCTTCCCGAGCCACTCGAGCATGCCGCCCGGTCCCGAGAGCGGCAGGTGGCCCATGTCGCGTGCGCGCTTGCGCGAGATGCCGAGGCCCACGAGCTCGTCGTCGGTCCAGAAAGTGCCGTCGACCAGCACGCACGCGGCCGACTGCATCGCGGCCCAGACGGGCTCGTCTATCGCGCCGAGCCCCGGCGCGTAGAACACCGAACGCCCGGTCACCTCATCGGTGATCAGCAGCGCGATGTTGTCGCCGGGTACCGGAGCGTTGCGGTTGGGGGAAAAAGGCGCGGGCTTGCTCGCCACGGGAAGCGCTCGCCAGCGGACGGCGGTCACGCCTTCGACTTCGAATTCGGGATCCTCGAGATCGATGCGCCGCCGGTCCACGCCGCAGTAATGCCGCAGCACTTCGAGCACGGGATTGCCGCGCGTGAGATCGGCATACGCGGCGTCCGTGCACCAGATGGGCCACGGCCGCGCCGCCTCGCGCAGCATGTAGAGCCCCGTCGTGTGATCCACCTGGGCATCCACGAGCACTATCCCTGTGAGCGCGGTGTCGCGGACACCGCGTCCCGGCTGGAGCCGCGGCGCGGCCTCGAGCTGGGCCCTGATGTCGGGCGACGCATTCACGAGCGCCCACGCCGCCGCGTCGCCGCCGCTCACGGCGATCGAGGACTGGGTGCGCGCGCGCGCCCGCAGGGTTCTCTGGCGCAGACCCGTGCAGTTCCGGCAGTTGCAGTTCCACTGCGGGAAACCGCCGCCGGCCGCGGATCCCAGCACCCTGATCTTCACGGTGGAGTGGGCGCGCGGCCCGCGAGGTACGGGTCACGCGCCCTCGGGCTTCAGCGGTTGGCGATGTACATCGTGATTTCCATGCCGTAGCGGAAATCGACCGCCTGCGGTGTTTCCCATTTCATGTGAGGCTCCTTCGATCGATGGTTGCGGCGGCGTACCGATGCCGCCGTGTCCCATCGTCCTCGCCTCCATTGCGATGCGGAACCGGGCGATCATGAATGTGGCCTCATGATTTTCATGAGACACGGGGAGGTGCTGCGCCGCCCGCGCACCGCGCTGCTAACATCGAAGCGCCCGTGTACGGAGCCGTCGCCGATGAAGCTGCGCACGCGCCTGAACCTCGTCGTGGCCGGCCTGACGGCCGCCTTCGTCATCGTGCTCGTCGCCGCGCAGTTGCGCACCGCACGCGCATCCGTGCGCGAAGAGATCGCCGCGGCGAACCTCGTGGCCGCGCAGCTCCTGAGACCGCTCGCGATGGTCTACTCGCGTGAAGGCGGTCCGCGCCTGCTGCTCGAGTTCCTCGACGATCTCGGCCGCGTGCGGGCCAACGACATATCGGTGCAGTCGGCGACCGGCGAGGTCTACTACCGCTCACCGCCTCCCACGTGGAAAGCCGGCCGTTCCGCTCCGAAGTGGTTCGAACGACTGCTCTCGCCGCCGCCCGCGCGGCAGGCCTTTCCCATGCCGGGCGGCGTGTGGCTCGTCGTCGAGGCCAACTCCTCCCGCGCCGTGCTCGATGCGTGGGACGATCTCATCCGCCTGCTCACCGTTGCGGCGATCATGCTCGTCGCGGTCAATGCGCTCGCCTTCTGGCTCGTGGGCCGGGCGCTCGCGCCTTTTCCGGTGATCGTCGCTGGGCTCGAGCGTATTCAGCGCGGCGACCTGGGCTACCGCCTGCCGCAGCTCGCCGGGCCGGAAGCGAATGCGATCGGCACTGCGTTCAACCGCATGGCGCAGGCCGTTGAGGACAAGGTGCAGGCCGAGCGCAAGGCGCGCGAGGCGCAGGCGCGTCTCGAGGAGCGGCGCGAGATGGCACACCTCGTGGAGCAGCGCGTCGAGGAGGAGCGGCGTCTCATCGCGCACGAGCTGCACGACGAGTTCGGTCAGTCGGTGACCGCGATCCGCAGCCTCGCGGTGGCCATCGGCGCTCAGGCGGAGCGGAACGATCCGGCGACGAACGAGGCGGCACGGCTCATATCGGAAGAAGCCGCGCGCCTGTACGATGCGATGCATGGCCTCATTCCGCGCCTGGTGCCGCTCTCGCTCGATACGCTGGGGCTCGCGGAGACACTCGAAACGCTGGTGCGCGACTGGCAGCGCCGCTATCCCACGGTGGCTCTGTCGCTGCGTCACGATCTCGCGGCGGACCTGGGACCGAGTCTCACGCTCGCCACCTATCGCGTCGTGCAGGAGGGACTCATCAACGCGTTGCGGCACGCGCGCCCGTCGCGCGTGGACATCGACGTGCAGGCGAACGGCGAGCGCATCCTGGTGACCGTCGCGGACGATGGCATCGGACTGCCGGCCGACTGGTCGCGGCCCGGTCACTTCGGTCTGCGCGGTCTCACGGAACGCGTGGAACGTCTGGGCGGCACGCTCTCGATCGGAAACCGGGAGCCGCGCGGCGTGAGACTCACTGCCGAGATTCCGCTCACGGTGAACGCATGATCCGCGTGCTCCTCGTCGACGATCACGCAGTGGTCCGCACGGGCTTCCGCCTGCTGCTGCAGTCGCGGCCGGGATTCGACGTCATCGGCGAGGCCGAATCCGGCGAAGCAGCCTGCCAGAAGTACGCGGAGCTCTCTCCCGACGTCGTCGTGCTCGACATCGCGATGCCGGGCATGGGCGGGCTCGAGGCGCTGCGCAGGATCCGCGCGCGGCATCGCGAGGCGCGCGTGCTCGCGCTCTCCGCGCACGACGACCCCACTCACGCGCGGCGCGCGCTCACCGAAGGCGCGCTCGGTTTTCTCTCGAAGCGCAGCGCGCCGGAAGCGCTGATCGAGGCGGTGAGCGCGGTGGCGGCAGGACAGCGCTACGTCGATGCGGACCTTGCGCGCAAGCTCGTGCTCTCCGACATCGAGGGCACGCGCTCGCCGATCGAGAAGCTCTCGGAGCGCGAGTTCGAAGTGTTCCTGCGACTCGCGCAGGGAGCGTCGGTGCAGAAGATCGCGGAAGACCTCAAGCTCTCCGCGTCCACCGTCGGCACGCACCTCTACAACATCAAGCAGAAGCTCGATGCCTCCAATCAGGCGGAGCTGACGCTCATCGCCATCCGGCACGGTCTCATCGAGGCTTGAATCCTCCGCGTGCGGCGCAAGCCGCCGGGGTGATCTATGCTTCGCCTTCGACCGCCGCGAGAAACCGGAGCACGTTCATGCCGAAGATCATCGTGGAGCAGGCGCCCAGCACCCGTGGTTCGGGCTATCCGGCGCCGTACGACGAACCCTGCCGCGATCGATTCCGCCGGCGTCTCGGAGACGCAGCGGGGCTCACACAGTTCGGCGTGAATCTCCTGCGCCTGCCTCCGGGATGCTGGTCGAGTCAGCGCCACTGGCATTCGGCCGAGGACGAGTTCGTGTACGTCCTCGAAGGCGAGGTGGTGCTCGTGACCGATTCGGGCGAAGAGGTTCTGCGCGCGGGCGACTGCGCGGGTTTCAGGGCTGGTGTTCCCGATGGGCATCACTTCCAGAATCGCTCCGAGCGCGACGCCGTGATCCTCGAAGTGGGCTCGCGGCGGCCCGACGAAGACGAAGTCGAGTATCCGGGCATAGACCTGCGTGCACCGAAGGGACGCGTGGGTTACGTCCATCGCGACGGGACACCGTATCCCGCCGCCAGGCCCCGCAATCCGGCAACCGACAAGTAGACGCCCGCGCAGCGGTCCGCAGCGTTCACGCGCCGCGGTCGTCGCCGATGAACATTCTCGCCGACCGGCTGTTTCCCGAGACGTTCCTCGTGCAGCCGATGGGATGCATTCCGCCCCGAGCATTTGCGGATCAGAAAAAGACCTTTTCCTGAGCGCCCGCAACCCGGAACCTTCGACGTGCAACCCGGCTTCGAGACCGATTCTGCGACTACAATGCGCGCGGGGTCGGCTGTCTGCAGTCCCGCCGCATTCGAATAAGTGAGGGGGTAATCACCGTGACTCGAACCTGGGTCTTGGGGCTTCCAGCCCTGCTGTCCGTCGCCTTGCTGGGATGCCAGCGCTCGAGTGAATCCGACACCGCTTCGACTGCCGCTCCGGCGGCCCGAGTGACCACCGAGCGCCTCCTCAATGCGGCAAACGAACCGTCGCAATGGATGACGTACGGCGGCACCTACGAAGAGCAGCGCTTCAGCCGTCTCACGCAGATCAACCGCGACAACGTGAAGGATCTCGGTCTGGTCTGGTTCGCGGACTACGACACGCGGCTTCAGCAGCAGGGCACACCACTCTTCGTCGACGGCGCGCTCTATGTCTCCACCGCGTGGAGCAAGGTCTACGCGTTCGACGCGAAGACGGGCAGGCAGCTCTGGAAGTTCGATCCGAAGGTCCCGGGCGAATGGGGCGTGAAGGTCTGCTGCGGCCTCGTGAACAAGGGCATCGCGGCGTACGAGGGCAAGATCTACGTCGGCACGCTCGATGCGCGTCTCGTCGCGATCGATGCCGCGACCGGCAAGGAAGTGTGGTCCACGTACGTGCTCAACGAGCAGCAGCGTGACGATCCGCTGCAGCGCTACTCGATCACGATGGCGCCGCGCGTCGTCAAGGGCAAGGTCGTGATCGGCGCGTCGGGCGGCGAGTTCGGCGTGCGCGGATTCATCGCGGCCTACGACGCCGCGACGGGCGAACAGGTCTGGCGCTTCTACACGGTGCCCGGCGAGCCCGGCAAGAAGGACGGCATGGTCTCCGACGACGTGCTGGAGAAGATCGCGCGTCCGACCTGGGGCAACGGCGACTGGTGGAAGGTCGGCGGCGGCGGCACGGTGTGGGACGCGGCCGTCTACGACCCGAAGACGGATCTCCTCTTCTTCGGCACCGGCAACGGCACGCCGTGGAATCAGGACGCGCGCGATCCGAGCGGCAAGGACAACCTCTTCCTCGCCTCGATCATCGCAGTGAAGCCGGATACCGGCGAGTACGTGTGGCACTACCAGGCCGTGCCCGCGGACACGTGGGATTACGACTCGGTGAGCCCGATGATGCTCCTCGACCTGAACATCGGGGGCAAGGAGCGCCGGGTCATCGCGCAGCCGAACAAGAACGGCTTCTACTACGTGCTCGATGCGACGACCGGCGAGCTGCTGCTCGCGGAGCCTTTCGTCGAGGTCAACTGGGCAGACGGCGTCGACATGAAGACCGGCCGCCCGCGCGTGAGACCCGAGGCGCGCTACCGGGACAAGCCGTTCAATCTGCACCCCGGTGTGCAGGGCGCGCACGGCTGGCACGCGAACGCCTATAGCCCGGATACCGGGCTCATCTACGTGCCGACGCAGGTCGCCTGGTTCCCGATGATCAGGGACAGGAACTACAAGCCGAGCGACGTCGGCTTCAACCTCGCGATCGACTTCGGCGCGCAGTTCACGTTCTACCGTGACAACCCGACCGCACCGAGCGGATTCCGCAGCTACCTCAAGGCGATGGATCCGGCGACAGGCAAGGAAGTCTGGCGCAGCGAGCTCAATCAGAACGGACCCACGGGCGGTGCGCTCGCGACGGCCGGCGGGCTCGTGTTCCAGGGCGACGGCAACGGCGAGTTCCGCGCGTTCGACGCGAAGACGGGCGAGAAGCTGTGGAGCTACGACGTTCAGACGGGCGTGATCGCTCCGCCGATCAGCTTCGAGATCGACGGCACGCAGTACGTCGCGGTGAGCGTCGGCGGCAACAACCAGCTCGACTACTACGCGCCCAATTACTCGCGCATGCTGGTCTTCGCTCTCGGCGGCACCGTGCAGCTTCCGCCGAAGACACCGTTCACTCCGCGCCCGCTCGATCCGCCGCCGGCAACGGCTGCCCCCGAAGTCGTGGATGCGGGACGCGATCGGTACTCGCGCTTCTGCGCCGGGTGCCACGGCCAGGAAGGACAGACCCGCGGCGCGAGCTTCCCGAACCTCACGCGCACGCCGCTTCTGCATTCGCAGCAGGGCTTCGATGAGGTCGTGCTGAAGGGCGCGCTCTCCGCGAACGGCATGGCCTCGTTCGCCGACGTGCTCGGACCCGAGGACACTCAGGCGATCCGCGCCTTCCTCATCCACCGCGCGAACGAGCTGAAGAACGCGCCCTCACCGTTCGGTCCGGGCGGTCAGCCGCCGCGGAGCCAGCAGCAGCACGAGGATCCCTCGGCCCGATGAAGGGCCGAGACTCTCGAGCGGTAAAAAACGCCCGGATGCCGTAAGGCATCCGGGCGAACTTTTCTTCTTCTTGGGAGAACGCTGGATTCCTCTTCAGAAGCGCCGCGTCACTCGGCGCGTAAAGCGGTCGACTCCGGTCCCGGGGTGGCGTTCGCCGCGGCGACGGCCTTCTGGATCATCGCCTGGATCTCGGGCACGTCCTTGTGGTCGCGGCCGCCCGCGTTGCCCTTGATGGCATCGAGCAGCGACTTGCCCTGGGCGTCGACGACGTCCACGCGCGCGCCGTTGTCGAGCAGGAATCTCACGACTTCCGTCCAGCCCCAGTTGATCGCGCCGTAGAGCGCCGTCTGGCCCTGGCGGTTCGTCATCGTGCTGGGACGGGCGATGCGCGCCGTGTGGCTCGACGTGTCGGTCGTGCGGGCGTTGATGTCCGCACCAGCCGCGAGAAGAACCTTCATCGTCGCGATGGCCCGCTGCTGCACGCCTTCGCCGTAGCTGCCGCGCGGATCGCGCACGGAAACGCCCATTCCCGCCGCCGCCATGAAGGGCGTCACGCCCATGACGTTCGGCAGATCGACCTGCGCGCCGTGCTCGAGCAGCAGCTCGATCGCCGCGTTGTCGAAGCCGATCGCCGCACGCAGCAGCGGCGTCGCGCCGGTCGTGAGCAGATCGTCCGTGAAACGGCCGCTGTTACCGCCGCGGCCCGGACGGTGCATGTTGAGCTGAGGATTCGGATTGACGCCTGCCTCGAGCAGCATGCGCGCGATGTCGAGCGCGGTGGTCTTGTCCGTTGCAGGCCTCGATTCCGGCGGCGGAGCCGCACCACCTCCGCGCGGCCGGAACGAGTTCATGTCGATCGCGATGTAGAGCGCCGTGCGTCCCCACCAGTCCCAGAGGTGAGGATTCGCGCCGCGCTCGAGCAGATACTTCGCGACGTCGTAATTGCGGTTGTCGATCGCCGTCATCAGCGCCGTGACCCCGTCCGGGCTCGGCTTGTCGATGTCGGCGCCGCCGTCGAGCAGCGCCTTCACGCATCGCAGGCATCCCGAGCGCGCCGCATAGATGAGAGGAGTCAGACCGCCGGTCGGACGGTACTGGGCGCGCGGCTCGGAGGTGATCTGGTTGCCCCAGTCGTTGGCGAAGGCGCGCGCGTCGACGTCCGCGCCCTTCTTCACCAGGAACTCGGTCATCTCGCCATGACCCGAGCCCGCCGCCCACATCAGCGCGCTCTGTCCGCGCCACTTCTCGCGCGCGTTCACGTTCGCGCCGGCTCGCACGAGGAGCTGCGCCACATCCACCGAGCCTGCCTGCGCGGCGAGCATCAATGCGGTCTGGCCGTCGTCGTTCGCGGCCTCGACGTCCGCGCCGGCCTCGAGCAGCATCTTCACGAGGCGCGCATCGGCGACCTTCACCGCCTCGGCGAGCGGCGTCGAGCCGAAGAGATTCCTCACGTTCGGATTCGCGCGCCGGTCGAGCAACGCCTTCGTGAGCTCGTGATCGACGTGGTACACCGCCCAGTGCAGCGCGGTCGTCCCGTCGCCCTGCACCGAGTTGACGTCCGCACCCTCGCGGATGAGCCTGAGTGCCGTCTCGCGATCACCGGCCTGAATGACATCCGCGAGCCCGGAGTCTCCGCGGGCCTGCGCGACGGTGGCGAGCAGACAGAGCGTTGCGATTGCCCAGCGTTTCATGTCCGCGTTCTGCCTAGACGATGTCGTGCGAGATCGTGTTGTGATGGGCCCACAGTCCCTTGTGCGCGGCATACACGAAGCGGTACGGATCCTGCCAGGTACGGCCGAGGCCCTCGACGACGCCGGCTTCGAACATGGCATCCGTCGTGTAACCCTTGCGCATGAGCTCCGTCATGCGCTCATAGATGCGCACCATCAGCTCGCGCTCCGCCTCGAGCTCCGCCCGGGTGACGACCGGGCCCCAGCCGGGCACGATCTTCGTGTTCTCGTCGGCGAGCGTAAGGAGCAGCGCCTGCGAGTCGATGCGGCCGCCGATCCAGCCGCCGGCGAACCAGTCGAACTCCGGATCACGCACGGGTGAGACGGCATCGCCGACCACGAGCACGTTGGAGTCGCGGAAGAACACGTAGGCATCGCCGTCCGTGTGCGCCTGAAGGAGATAGCCATATTCGATGCGCTCGCCCGGCACGGCGAGCTCGCCCTGCGTGTAGAAGGACTCGGTCGGCCACGCCTCCTTCGGGCGCGCCTTGCGATAGCGGTCCTCGGTCGGGACGAAAACGTCAGTCGAGAGACGCAGACGCGTCTTCTCGTGCGCGATGATCTTCGCGCCCGCGCGGCCGAAGACCTCGTTCCCGCCGGTGTGCTCCTCGTGGCAGTGCGTGTTGAAGAGCGTCTGCACGCGGTTGCCGCCGGGGAGCGACCTGAGCTGCGAAAGCAGCGCACGCGTGCGATCGTGGGCGCCGCTGTCGACCAGCACGAGACCCTCACCCGTCGACAGCGCCACGACGTTGCCCCCGCAGCCCGTGACGAGCGCGATCTTCTCGCCGAGCTTCGTGAGCGTGGGCGCATCGGCCGCGCGCGCAAAGCGCGCGAACGGCGCCGCCACGAGGAGGCCCGCGCAGCTCCTCAGGACCGTCCTGCGATCGACCATGCGGTTCATGACTGCTCACACGCCTGCGATGGGGCCGGTGCTGTCGGCGAACCTGTCCTGCTCGATACCCACCTTGTGGAGGAGCGTCAGGTGGAGATTCGCGAGCGGCGTGTGCTCGGGCAGCTCGACGTGGCGGCCGCCCTTGAGCGTGCCCCAGCCGCCGCCGACCAGGATGTTCGGCAGCGGATAGTTGTTGTGGCGGTCGCTGTTCGACATGTTCGATCCGTACATGAAGATCGCGTTGTCGAGCAGCGTACCCTCGCCGTCGGGAATCGACGCCATCTTCGCGACGAAGTCCGCGAAGCGCTCCATGTGCCAGCGCTGGATGCGCACCAGTCTCCTCAGGCGCTCCAGGTCGTTGGCGTGGTGCGAGAGCGGATGGAAGGAATCCGGCACACCGATGTGGTTGTACGTGCGGTTCGTGCCTTCCGAGACCATCATGTACGACACGACGCGCGTGAGATCCGCCTGATAGGCGAGCGCGATCAGGTCGAACATCAGCTTCACCTGCTCCGCGAAGTCGTCGAGCTCGCCGACCGGCGTCTTCGGGAGCTGCACGTTCGAGAGGTCGCGCGCCTGCGCCTTGTTGACGCGGCGCTCGATCTCGCGGACGGTCTCGAGGTAGTTGTCGAGGATCACGCGGTCGCTGTGACCGAGCTTTCTCTGCAGCTCCGCCGTGCGCTCGGAGATGAGGTCGAGGATGCTCGTCGTCTGCTGCATGAGCGCCTCGCGCTCCTCCGGCGTGTCACCTTCGCCGAAGAGCTGCACGAACACCTTGCGCGGGTTGTACTCCATCGGCAGCGGCGAGTTCGCGTTGCGGAACGACAGCGTCGAGCTGTAGTAGCACCCGCCCGTGCCGCCGCCGCACGCGGCGACCTGGATCGTGGTCTCGGAGGCCACTTCCAGCGAAGGCAGCGTCGTCTCCTGACCGATCTTCGCGGCGATGATCTGGTCGAGCGTCGTCGCCATCGAGGCGCCGCGCGAATCGCTCGCCGGCCGCACGCCGGAGAGCCACGTGGCGGGATTGAGCGTGTGCACGGATCCGGCGCACGCGGCGTTCTCCAGATTGCTGAAGGAGAGGACGTACCGCTTGTACTTCTCCAGCGGCTCGAGGATGTGGCTCAGCTTGAAATCCGCGCCCGAGCCGCTCGGCGTCCAGTGATCCATCGCCGGGCCGTGGGGCGTGTTGTGCATGACCGCGCCGTGCGGGATATAGAAGAATCCCACGCGCTTCTTCGGCGCGGCGGCGGTCTTCGCGAGCGCCGTGCCCGCCGGAATCATGGCATCGAGCAGCGGCAGCGCGACCGCGACACCCATCCCTCTCAGAACCGTTCTGCGAGAGAGGTGCTTCTTGGTCAGGAACATCGGTCCGGGCTCCCTATCTCAGTTGACTGCGCCGCCCCGCGGCACGACGGCGGCGACCTGCTCGCCGGCGGGTTTCTCCCCGTGCGGAACGGCCTGCATGCGGAACGCATCGCTCCTCACGATGCCCATCACGATCGACGAGAAGCGATAGTCGTCCTTCGCCGCATCGCGCACGATCGCGCGCACCTGCGGCATGTCGTGGTATTCGATCTCACGGCCGACGGCGTACATGAGGAGCTTCTCGGTGAACGCCAGCACGAACTGCTCGGGCCGGCGCAGCAGATCCTGTCTGAGCTCGACCGGACCGTTCACGAACGAGCCGTTCGGCAGCACGGTGCTGGCGTCGATCGGCTGCTCGGCCTGCGGGTCGAAGTCGCGCCACCGTCCGGTGACGTCGAAGTTCTCGAGCGCGAGGCCCAGCGGGTCGATCACGCCGTGGCACTGATTGCAGCTCCTCGTCGCGCGGTGCACTTCGAGGCGCGCGCGCAGGGTCGTCGGCTTCTGCCCCTCGGGCGGATTGAGATTGGTCTCGACGCCAGGCGGCGGCGGCGTGGCCGGCGTGCCCATCAGCTTCTCGAGTATCCAGGCGCCGCGCAGCACGGGCGACGTGCGATCGCCGTATGACGTGCGCAGCAGCACCGCCGCCTTGCCGAGCACGCCCCAGCGTGCACGATCGGCGAGCTGAACGCGGCGGAACTGCGTGCCGCGCACGTTGTCGATGCCGTAGTGCCGCGCGAGCCGCTCGTTGAGGAACGTGTGATCGGCGTCGAGCAGCCGCACGACGCTGCGATCCTCGAGCAGGATGCTCTCGAGGAAGAGCTCGATCTCCTTCGAGAAGTCCTCACGCAGCGCCGGCGTGAACGTGGGGAAGAGCTGCGGATCCGGATCCACCGCCGTGAGATCGTCGACGTTGAGCCACCGCATGGCGAAGCCGGTGACGAGCGTCTTCGCGCGCGGGTCGGCGAGCATGCGCCGCACCTGAGCTTCGAGCGTCTGCGGGTCGCTGAGCTTTCCGGCCGACGCGAGCTCGAGCAGCTCGTCGTCCGGACCGCGGCTCCACAGGAAGAACGAGAGACGCGACGCGAGCTCGAGATCGCTCAGCGGATGCACGGGCGAGTGGTCCCCGTTCTCCGGCGGAACGATCGCGCGGTAGAGGAAGTCGGGGCTCGCCAGCACCGCCGTCACGATCTGCTGAATGCCGGCGTCGAAGCCGCCGGGGAGCTTCCGCCCGGCTTCGAAGAAGGGCATCAGACGATCGATGTCGGACTGATCGACCGGCCGGCGGTACGCGCGGCGCGCGAGGTTCTCGGTGATGCGCCGGGCGCAGGCGAACTCCTCGTCCGGTGACCGCGGCTCGCAGATGAAGATCTTCTCGCGGCTCGGCGTCTTCGAGACGCCCGTCACCTTGACCGGTCCTTCGATCTCGATGCCGTCGAGCAGGCGCGGCACACGCAGACGGTCGAATGCGCCGAACATGAGGCCGCTGCTCTGGATGTACTCGTCCGAAAGCGCGCGGGCGCGCTCCACGAAGGTGACGACCACTTCATGCATTCCGGCCTTGACCTGCACTGGAATGCCGGCGAAACGCTCCATGAGCTTCGCGCGTCCGGCCGCACCTTCGCGATCGACGAGCTCGAGATCCTCCGGCCCGCCGACGTCGCCGCGGAACACTTCGCGGCCGCCGATGAGAATGACCAGCGTGTGGCGCGTCTCCGCGGCCTGCGGATAGAGGCCGACGTCGAGATCCTTGATGGTGATGCGGTACTCACCGTCGGCCGGGAAGTGGTGCTTGAACGACATTCCGCCGCGCGAGCCGAGCGGCATGCCGTCGAGGTAGGTGTCCTGCGCGCCGCCGGGCGAGGGATAGAAGCTCACCGAGACTTTCGGCGCGGGATCACCGACGGCGAGGCGCGCCACCGTGCGCGCGGCGGCGATGTACTGATCGAGAAACGCCGGCGAGACGCTGAGCGCCGCCGCGATGTTGTCGAAACCTTCGACCTCGATCTCTGGCGGCAGCAGCTCCTCGACTTTGATGTCGACCGCGAGCAGGTCACGCACCGCATTCGCGTACTGCGTGCGGTTGAGACGCTGGACGGGCACGTGTCCCGCGCGGGGAATCTGCCTGCTCGAGTCGAGGCTCGCCTCCATCCAGCGCACGAAGGAGTCGATCTCCTGCTGGCTCGGCTGCGGATCGCCCGGCGGCGGCATCAGCCGCCCGCGGAGCTTGCGAACGGTGGCTTCCCAGACCTTTGCATCCTCGGCCAGCGAGGAAGGTTCCATGATGTCGAACGCCACACCGCCGGCCCAGTCCTCGGCGTTGTGACACTCGGTGCAGTACTGCTGGAGCATCCCCCAGTGACCGCTGCCGTGGCCCGCTTCGTGAGCCTGGGCCTCGTCGCCCCGTGCATCGACTCCGATGGCCACGCCGGCGACAAAAGCGGTGCAGAGCAGCAGGTGACGACGCATGGTTCGTACGCAGAAAGCCAAGCCCATTCGCTCGTTACCGTCGGTTTCTGGCATCGCGGGTTCTACACCTCCCCTCGAAGGAGCCGCAATTCGGAAGTCACGGATGGCGCTGCGCATCGCCCGAGCTGCAGATTTCGTGTAACGGACAGCTCCGGCGGCGACCCTTTCCGCGCCCTCTCCTCTGCGCCCGGAGGCCCGTCCACTGTGGCGCAGTGCATACGCGGGGGCGCCGCCGGAGTTGTCGGTTGCATGCCGCATGCGGATGCTCTCCGCGTGCGTCATTGACGCCATAAATAAGAATGAGTCGCGCTGTTTCCCTGTGCGGCTCCTTCGCGTTCGTGCGTGAGCGTCTTCACGGCGCCGCGTGAGAGAGACGTCACGCTCGACGTAACCGCACCGCAGTTCGATCGTCGCGTCTTATGTCGAGCTGGTGCGTCGGTCGCGCGAGCCCGCTCCTTCACTCTCCCTCCGCTGCCTTCGCGTGATCACCTGCATCCGCAGCTTCGCCGATGCGCGAAGAAAGACGCTCCGTCGTTCGTGAAAAACCATGCGGCGGCGAAACTCTGAGAGGCGCGGCCCGTTGATCCTGTCATTCGAACCAGCGAGGTGCACGGCAATGGATCGATTGCAGAACCAGGGATTCGGTCGCGGTGGGCAGGAGCGTGGCTGGCGTGACGAGCGGTGGCGTCGCGGCCCGGGACAGTGGGGACAGCCGGGCCATCAGCAATTCGAGGATGAGGAGGAATGGCGTCAGGGCGGCGCTTACGGTGGTGAGAGTCAGTCCGGCAGCCGCTACTACGGACCGACGGAGTACCGCGGTCAGGGCGAAGAGTTCGGCGGCTACGGTTCGCAGGGCTCACAGTGGGGCTCCGAGCAGTACGGTCGTCCCGAGGAGCAGAGCCGATGGGGCCGGCAGGGACCGGGTGGAGAAGAGCGCTCGGGCTGGGGCCGCGCGAGCGAGTGGCCTTACCGCGGTGAAAGCTATGGCCAGGGCGAGTTCGGTCGAAGCGGATACGGTTCGACCGGATACGGCCAGGGCGGTTTCGGTCGAGGCGGATACGGCGAGAGCCGTTACGGCCAGGGTGGCTACGGCCGAAGCGGATATGGTTCGAGCGGGTACGGACAGAGTGGCTTCGGTCAGAGTGGATACGGGCAGGGCGGTTTCGGTCGAAGCGGGTATGGCGAGGGCCGTTACGGCCAGGGTGGCTACGGTGCGTACGCACACGGCCACGACTACGGGCAGAGCGGCCAGCAGTCCGGGCAGTATGGCGGAGGCTTCTACGGCGGTTACGGCGGACAGCAGTACCCGGGCGCAATGGAAGGCCGTCCGAGGACGCAGCGCCGCGGCCCGAAAGGCTATCAGCGCTCCGACGAGCGCATCAGGGACGACATCTGCGAACGGCTGATGTACCGCGACGATCTCGACGTCGAGAACGTCTCGATCGAGGTCAAGGAAGGTCGCGTGCGCCTCGACGGAGAAGTGCCCGAGCGGCGCATGAGGCACGAGATCGAGGACATCTGCGACAGCGTGCTCGGTGTGCAGGACGTCGAGAACAACATCCGCGTCAAGCGCGGTCTGCTGTCCTCGCTCTTCGGCTCCGAAGAGTCGGAGGAACAGAAGGCGTCGGGCACGCAGAGCGGTACGACGTCCCGCACTCGCGGCAGAGGCACTACGGGCCTCTCGGGCAGCACCGGCGACGAAGAGCGGACGTCGAGGCCGTCGTAGACCGCGAGCGTCAGGCCCTCAGGCTTCGGTCGCGGGCAGGAAGCAGGCGGCCGGCCGGCGCGATGCACCGGCCGGCCGCTCGCGTGTCGAAGCTCGTGCGTCGAAGCATGCGTCAAGCGCGTTTCGCGCTCATCGCGCCGTGCTTCTCTCTTTCAGCCGCAGGAGACTTGCGATGCCGGCGACGAGTTCGCGTGCCTCGAGCGGCTTCGCCAGATGCATGTGATATCCGGCGAGCAGCGCGCGCTGGCGATCCTCACCGCGCGCATATGCCGTGACGGCGATGGAAGGAATCGGCGTTCTGTCGGGCGACTCGAGCAGGCGGATGCGGCGCATCAGCTCGTAGCCGTCCATGTCCGGCATGCCGATGTCGCTGAGGAACACGTCGAAGCGCTGCCGGCACATGAGCTCGAGCGCCTGCGCCGCGCTCGATGCGGCCGTGACGCGCGCTCCCCGTCCCTCGAGAATCCTCGCGACGAGCATGCGGCCGTCCGCCTCGTCGTCGACGATCAGCACCGAGACGTCGTCGAGACGCGGAAGCGCGATCGCCTCCAGCGGGTCCGGCGCCGCGGGGTGCCGCATCCGCGCCTCGTCCTCACTGTGCACCGAAGAGACGGGCAGCGCGATGACGAACGTGCTGCCCATGTTCTCGCCGGGGCTCTTCACGCGCACCGAGCCGCCGTGCAGCTCCACCAGGCTCTTCACGATGGAGAGACCGAGCCCGAGGCCGCCGTAGCGGCGCGTCGTGGTCGCATCGTACTGGCGGAAACGGTCGAACACATGGGGCAGGAAATCGGGGCGTATGCCGATCCCCGAGTCCTCCACCGTGATCTCGACGTGCGAGTTCACGCGCTCGAGCACGACCTGGATCCTTCCGCCCGCCGGCGTGAACTTCACCGCGTTCGACAGCAGGTTCCAGAGCGCCTGCTGGAGGCGATTCGGATCGCCGCGCACGAGCCCGATGTTCGTGTCGAGCAGCGAATGGATGCGGATGCGCTTGGCGGTCGCGGACTGACGCACGGTATCGATCGCGTTGCCGATGACCTCGTGCAGATAGAGCGGCTGCACCTCGAGGTGGATCTTCCCGGAGATGATGCGGCTCATGTCGAGCAGATCGTTGACGATCTGCGTCTGCGCGCGGACGTTGCGCTCGATGGCCTCGAGTCCGCGCTCGTGATCCTCGCGGCTCACGCCCGGCTGGCGCAGCAGCATCGCCCATCCCTGGATCGCGTTGAGCGGCGTGCGCAGCTCGTGCGAGAGAGTGGCGAGGAACTCGTCCTTCATGTGACTCAGGCGCTCGGCCTCCGAGCGCGCGGTGCGCTCCGACTCGAGGAGATGCTCGCGTTCCGTCGCGATCTGCTTGAGCTGCGCCTCGCGATCGCGCAGGCGCTGGAAGAGGCGCGCGTTGTCCACCGCGATCGCCGTCTGCGCGGCGATGCCGAGTGCGAGCCGCTCGGCGCGCTCCGTGAACACGCCGGGCCCGGGATGACCGAAGAAGAGGCCGCCGATCACGTCTCCCCCGCGCGATACGACGGGCACCGCGAGATAACTGCAGACCGGCAGATGCCCGGGCGGCGTGCCTGAATACGGCGGATTCCTGCCGAAGCGCGGATCCTTGCGGATGTCGTCGGATCGGACCACGCCTTCGCCGTGGAAGGTCGGAGCGAAGATCTCCGTCGCACGCGGCGTCGGCAGGTGCTCGAACTGCGCGCGACTCGCTCCCGAAAGCGTGAAGAGTCGGTAAGACCGGCCCTTCTCGTCCTGCGCGTTGTAGAAGAAGGCACCGAACGCAGCGCCCGTGAGCTCCGTCGCGGCGTCCGTCGCGATCTGCACGACGCGATCCAGCTCGAGCTGCGCGGCGAGCGCCTGCCCCACGCGGTTCAGCGTCTCGAGGGCGCGCGCCTCTTCCTCCAGCGCGCGCTCGGCGCGCAGCCGCGCGGAGATGTCGTGCGCGATCTTCGCCGCACCGACGATCCCGCCGTCCGCCGCGCGGATCGGCGAGATGGTGAGCGAGATGTCGAGCCGGCGGCCGTCCTTGTGCATGCGCACGGTCTCGTAGCGCTCGATGCGCTCGCCGGCGCGGAGTCTCCCGAGGATCGCTTCCTCTTCGTGACGCAGCTCTTCCGGAATGATCGTGAGGATCGACTGACCGATCATCTCGTCGGCGCCGAATCCGAAGAGCCGCTCCGCCGCCGCGTTCCACGAGGTCACGATACCGCTCAGCGTCTTGCTGACGATCGCATCCTCCGAGGACTCGACGATGGCCGCGAGGTGCGCCCGGACCCGGTCGAACTCCGTCGAGTCGAGCAGGGCGGACGAAACGACCGCCGCTTCGCGGGAGGGGCTCACGCGTCTTTCGGAGGGCGGAGTCATGACGGGAGGCACAAGTGACTGATCGGCATGAATAAGTGGGTGGGAGCCGGTTCCGGCAAGAGACCTCCCGGGGACTTGTCGTGGTGGATGCTTGGGCGATGAGAGCAACGATCGTTCCCGGGCGGCGATTTCCCGTTTGTAGACCCGCCCCGGACGGGACTATGCTTGGCTGGCGTCGATCCGACTCGGGGGATGGGAGTCGGCAGCCGTGGCGACGACCGTGCAGCGACGTTCGCGCGCCTCCGCCGCAAAGCGGTGGCGAGTCGGCTGCGGCGTGCTCGGCTCTCTGCTGATCCACGCTCTACTCTTTCTTATGCCCGGCCTGCGGTACTTCGCAGCGCCCGGTCCGACGACTTCCGCCGTCGACATCCGTATCGTTCCGCCGAACGAATCACTGGAGGCGGGCCGCGAGATCACGGTTCTGCCACAGCAGCAGACTGCAGAGCGCGCGATCGAACTGCCGCGGCCGAGCGAAGCTCTGCCGCAGGAAAGGCTGGACGAGCGCATCGCGCGCTCCATCGCACTTCCGGAAGAGCTGCTCGAATCGTTCGACTCGTTCGACCGGTCCGAAGCCGACGCGACCGAGCCGCACTCGGTGGAAACGCATACGGCGCATACCGGGATCGAGCCGGCGCCGGAACCCGGAACACCGGAAGAAGAATCGTCGCGCATCGAGCCCGTCGTCACGACGCTCTTTCCTTCCCAGGAAGCGCTGCTCGCACGGCGCGTGATGAGCGCGGCGAGCGAGCTCCTCGAGAACGAGGCCGCGCAGTCGCGCATTGCCTTCACGATCGAGAATCGCGAGTTCGTCGCGGTGCTCACGCGCGAACCGGCCTCGGACGGCATGGGCATCGAGCGCGTGACGGTCGAGGTCAGCACCGATCACGACGGCGCCGCGGTGCTCACGCGCATGCAGATGAAGCGGCTCGCGTTCTCTCACTTCACTCAGCTCGTGGATTACTGGGACCCGCGCGTGCAGATGCACGACGACGAGATCGAGGGACGCTTCCACAGCAACTCGGAAGTGCTGCTCCTCACCGACCGCAGGGTCGCACCGCGCCTGCGCGGCAAGGTGACCAGCGCGCGGGGCTTCCGCATCCTGAGCGACGACGGATGGTGGCCGCGCAGGAAGATCTTCGCGGGCGGCGCCCAGACGCGTGCACCGCGCATTCGGCTGCCCGAGCTCTCGCTGCCCGTCCCAAACGAGCACACGGCCCGCGATGCGGAAGTGCACGCGCTGAGCGGCGATGCGCACCTCGTCTTCCATGCCGACGGCGGCTACGACCGGCTCGATGTGGCTTCGCAGGCGGTGGAGCGCCGCCATCTCGCGCCCGACCGTCCCACCTACATCGTCGGCACCAACGATGCGGAGCTGCACGTGCGGGGGACGGTCAACGGCAGGGTCACCGTGTACTCACCGCGGCGCATCGTCATCGAAGGCGATCTCGTGTACGCGCACGATCCGCGTGAGGGCGGCGAGTCCGACGATTACCTGGGACTGATTTCCGACGGCACCGTCGAGATCGCGCCGGCGCGCGTGACGGGCCCGGGCGACCTCGAGATCCACGCCGCGATCTACGCCCGCAGGCGCTTCGTCGTGCGCGATCTGTACGCGCACGGCGGGACGCTGAGGATCTACGGGAGCCTGACGTCCGGCTCGGTCACCGCGACGGAGCCGCGCTACGCGACGCGCATCGAGTTCGATCCGCGCTTCGAGCGCGTCCGGCCGCCGGGCTTTCCTGAAACCAACCGCTACGAGCTCGAGGCGTGGGATGGACGCTGGCGTCTTGCCTCGTCCGACGATTGAGCCGCCGTAACTCGGATGGGAGCGGCCGCGACGCGCTAACGGGCTCCGCCCGCCGACGTCGCCGTTTTTCTGCGGGCGACCGGAGTCTCCTGATCCCGCGCGGGCGTCTCCGTCCCGGATGCTTCCAGCCGCCACTCGGTCGCGAGATCGCGGAGGATGTCGCACACGAACTGCGCGGCGGGCGTGAGCGCGGGGCTGCGCCGGTGGGAGAGATACATCGGCCGCATCAGCGGCACGTCTCCGATGTGGCGCGCCTTGACGATGCCCTGCGCGATGTCGTCGCGGATCACGCCGATCGGCATCGCGGCCACGGCGACGCCGCGCCGGACGGTCTCGAGCGCGCTGTGCAGCGAATCGATCTCCACCACGACGCGCGGCGAGAGATTGGCCGCAGCGAACACGGCATCCACACGCGTGCGGATGGAGTTCGGACGCCGCGGGACGACCCACGGCAAAGCGGCAAGCTCCTCCAGGCTCGCGTCCTCCCGCAGATCCCACGTGCCGGGATAGCTCAGCACCAGCGGCTCGCTGAGGATCTCCTCGCCCACGATCACGTTGCCGTCGGGACGCGTCGGGGAGATCGAGAGCTCGATCTTTCCATTCGAGAGCAGCTCGTCGAGCACGACGCTGCCCTCTTCCCGGAACTGCAGATGCATCTCGGGATGCTGCGTGCACACGCGCTCGATGAGCGAAAGACCGAAGCGCGAGAACATGGTCGGCGAGATGCCGAGCACGACGGTGCCCGAGAGCGGCTTCACCTCGCGGTGCACCGCCTCGCGCAGCTCGTCGAACTGTCGCAGGATGGACTGCGCCCGCACGTAGAGCACCCGTCCCGCCGGCGTCAGCTTGACGCCCGAGACCGAGCGCTCGAGGAGCTTCACCTTGAGCTCGTTCTCCAGGATGGCGAGCTGCTGGCTGAGCGCCGGCTGGGCCACGCCGCTCAGCGCGGCCGCGCGCGTGATGCTGCCGCAGTCGACGATCTGCACGAAATACCGCAAGCGCCGGGTATCCACGCTCCTTATCTCCTCTTTCGCCGCCGCGGCACCCGCGCTTCTGCTTCGCGAGGCAACCCCGTGCGGATCGATTATAAGAGTCACTTATGCGGGCAACCACACGGGCTGTTACCCGCGGCGTACCGTCGCCCGGTACGATTGTTCGATTAATTAAATCAACTGCTTCATCGATGCCATCCGGCGGGCGTCAGGAAAGGGGAAAGCAGCGCGTGAACGAGCCACCCGTGAGCGGCACCATCCGCAGGATCAAGGTGCGACTGCTGGTGCCGCTGCTGGCGCTGCTCTTTCTGAGCACCGTCGACCGGGTCAACGTCAGCTTCGCGGCTCTGCAGATGAACACGGAGCTGGGGCTGACCCCGGAGACGTACGGCTTCGGCGTCAGCATCTTCTTCTTCGGCTACATCCTCATCCAGTGGCCGAGCCTGATGCTGCTGCAGCGGGTGGGCATGCGGCGCTGGCTGTTCACGATCGCGCTGCTCTGGGGTGCGGCCGCGACGGGCATGGCCTTCATCCACTCCGCGCAGGGCTTCTACGCGCTGCGTCTCCTGCTCGGCGTCGCCGAAGGCGGCTTCGCGCCCGGAGTGATGTACTACCTCGCGCACTGGATTCCGAAACGCTACCGCGCCGGCGCCATCTCCAACTTCATGCTCGCGGTGCCGATGTCCGTGATCCTCGGCGGACCGCTCTCCGGATGGCTCATGAGCATGGACAATCCGGTCGACTGGGCGGGCTGGCGCTGGATGCTGCTGATCGAAGGCGCGCCGACGATCGCGCTCGCGCTCGCCTCGCCGTGGCTCTTCGCCGACCGGCCGCGCGATGCCGCCTGGCTCTCCGAGACGGAGCGACGCTGGATCGAAGCCGAGATCGAGCGCGAGCAGGCGAGCCAGCAGGCGAGCGTCTCGGGGTGGAAGCTGCTGCGCGAGCCCGAGCTGTGGCTCGCGAGCCTCGGCTGGTTCGGCCTCATGGCCGGCGCCCACGCGCTCATCTACTGGCTGCCGCAGGTCATCCGCCACTTCGCCTCGGACACGAGCGACATGCAGGTGGGCGTGCTGAGCGCGCTGCCGTGGATCGCCGTCGGCGCGGGCATGATCGTCAACGCCTGGCTGTCGGACCGCGCCCAGGAGCGCTACCTGCACGTATCGCTCGCTGCGCTCTCGGCAGGAGTGCTGCTCGCGCTGACGCCGGTGTCGAGCACGGGCGCGATCGCCCTCCTGGCACTGATCCTCGCCGGCCTCTTCATGGGCGGCGCGCAGAGCACCTTCTGGACGATTCCGCCGCTCTTCCTGGGGTCTGCCGCGCTCGCCGGCGGGTTCGCGATCATCAACATGTGCGGCAATCTCGCGGGGCTCGTCGTGCCCTCCGCGATCGGCTGGGTGCGCGAGCGCACGGGTTCCTTCGACATTCCCGTGTTCCTCATGGCCGCGCTCTCCGTCGTCGCGGGACTCGTCGTGCTCTGGCTGCGCTCCCGGGACCCTGCGCGACGCGGAGCGCGGGCCATCATGGGTTCTTATAGCGGTGAGACGTAAGCGCTGTTACCCGTGCGGCGCGCCGCGTGCCTAAGATCGAGGCTCGAAGTCGCCCGCATCGTGGCGCAGTCAATCGGGATCCACCGTGTCGAGCTCCGCCGAGCCATACCCCGGCAACGAATACGATCCGACCCTGCCGGAAGACTTCGATTCCGCGCACCGGGTGTTCGCGGAGCTGCGCGCGCGCTGTCCGGTTGCCCACAGCAACGCCTTCGAAGGCTTCTGGATCGTCACGCGCTACGAGGACGTCCTCGCGATCCTCATGGACCCGCAGACGTACATCACGTCCGTCCGCAACGTCGTGCCGGGATCCTCGACGACCGGGCGCCGTCCGCCGCTGCATCTCGACCCGCCCGAGCACACGCCGTATCGGCGTGCCATCGATCGGGCGCTCGGTGCCGCGCGTATCGCCGCGATCGAGCCCTCCACGCGGCGCATCGCGGCCGATCTCATGCGCCGGCTCGTGTCGCTGCGCGAGGCGGATTTCGTGGAGGAGTTCTCGAGCCCTCTGCCCGCGTACGTGTTCGGCGAGTGGATGGGTCTCACGGAAGACCAGACGCGCGTGCTCTGGACGACGGCCAAGGTGTACGTGAAGGCCTGGGAAGCGTTCGACAAGGCGCGCGTGCAGGTCGCGAGCGAGCAGCTCTACAGCCTCGCGGGCGAGCTCATCGCCGAGCGGCGCCGTGCGCCTCGCGATCCGCAGGTCGACCCGACGAGCTCACTCCTCGAAGCACGCGACGCCGAGGGTCGGCCGCTCCCGGATGACCTGCTCGCCGGCTGCGTGCGTCAGGTGCTCGTCGTCGGGCTCGTGGCGCCGCCCATTCTCCTGGGCAGCATCGCCGTGCACCTCTCGCGCGATCAGGCTCTGCAGCAGCAGCTCCGCTCGGATCCCTCTCTGCTACCCGACGCGATCGAGGAGTTCCTGCGCCTCTACACGCCGTACCGCGGCTTCGCGCGTACCGCGCGCCACGAAGTGGTGCTGCATGGACGGAGAATCCGGCCGGGCGAGCCCATCGCGCTCGCGTATGCATCCGCGAACCGTGACGAGCGCGTGTTCCCAGATCCGCACGAGTTCCGTCTGCGCCGGCCGAACATCCGCCAGCACCTCGCCTTCGGCCGAGGCCCGCACGCTTGCGCGGGTATCTCGCTCGCGCGTCAGCAGCTCACCATCGGACTCGAGGAGCTCCTGAAGCAGACGAGCCATTTCGAGGTCTGCGGCGAGATCCGCATGAGCGGCATGCCGGAGCTCGGGCCGATCTCGGTGCCGCTGCGGCTCACGCCTGCGCGCTGATTCCGCGGCTCGCGCTGTCGGTCACCGCACGGCGCAGACCGTCTCAGTTCGGAGATCGATTCTTCGGCGGCTGCAGGCGCACCACGACCTCGGCTTTCCGGCGCGTGGCGTCGTCCGTTCCATTCGCGAGTGCGGCCTCGTCCTTCCAGCGCACTTCGTAATGCACATCGGTGAGCCCGGCGCCGCGCAGGAGCTCGGCCACCTGCTCGGCACGCCGGCGTCCGATGGTTTCATCCTCCGCCATCACCGTGCCGTTCGAGAGGAGCGATGCGGCACGGAAGCCCGTGATCTCGATGTGCTTCGCTCCGGTCTGCTTCACGTACTCGAAGATCTGCTGCAGAGACTGCGCGTGGCGGAAGACGACCATGCCGTCGAAGTCGTACCGCAGCGTGAACGTGCGCTCCGGCTCCACGGCCTTCACCTCGGGCCGCATGACGGGATCGCCGAACGCGAGCCGGCCGGCGCTCGGTCCGGGCGGCCGCGGCGGCTCGAACGGCAGATCGTAGCGATCCTCCGCGGGCAGCATGGTGTTGCACGAAGGATCGAGCTCGGGCAGCACCGACAGCGTCACGGGTTCGAGCGGAATGCCTCCGCACACGCGCGGCTTGTCGGAGACGACGCCTTCCACGAGCACCCTGTGGCCGAGCCACGGCGGATTGACCGGCGCGCTCACGTCCGTCTGGATCGTGAGAAAGTACAGCTCGCCCTCGTACTCGGCGAGCCAGCACGGCACCGTGCTCGTGTCCCGCACGATCGGACACGCGACGAAGTTGCGGTGATTCGCCGGAGGCTCTGCGGCGAGCGCGCCGGCCGCGCACAGGGAAAGCAGCGCGAAACCCTTTGCGAGATTTCCCTTCATAGGGCGCTCAGGAAATTGACCAGGTCCTCGCGCTCCTGGTCCGTGAAGCCGATGTTGTAGCGTCGGTCGTAGAAATCGACCACCTCGCGCAGCGTGGCCGCCGAGCCGTTCGCGAAGTACGGTGCCCGCGCGGCGAGCCCGCGGAACTGCTGCATGACGATCGTCCCGACGTCGTTGCACTTGCCGGAGATCAGCGCGCGTCCCGGATCCTGTGTGTAGAACACGCGCCCGAGGAAGGGATGCGGCGGTACGCCTTCCTTGCACGTGATCTTGAAGAGCGGAAGCTGCGGCTTGCGGTCGTTCCACGGGTCGAGTCGCTCCTCGCGCGCCCACGGCAGATTCGTGGTACCGATGTCCATCCAGCCGTTCGCGATGTCCATGCCCATCATGTGCATGCCGTGGCACGTCGCGCACGTGCGCTTCGCGGGATTGCCGAGCCCGACGGTGTTGAGGTGCATCGAGTCCCGGATCCAGAAGGTGCGGAACATGAAGATGTCGTGCCCGCGCCGGATGGACTCGCGCATGCGGTTGCGCCGCTCGACTTCCGGATCGTCCGAGGCCGGCAGGTCCTTCCAGGCCTCGCCCATCGGAATCACGAAGTTCGTAGTGTTGTTGCCGAGCAGGCCCTCACGGCCGTTGGCGACGTTGAACACGCCGAGGCCGGGCGGACCGCCCGGTTCGTTGAGATCGCCGGCGCCGCTGTGCACGGTCTGCGCGACGTAGATCTGGCGCTCGAACTCCACGATGCGCCGCAGGCGCGCGTCGTCCAGCCGGCCGTTGAACTGCATGTGAGTGATCGCCGCCTCGATGGCCTGCGTCGCGAGCGTGGGATTGCGCGCATCGGCCATGAGGTTCATCGCGGACGGCAGGCCCGTCTCCGGATCGCGCGAGGCCGGCAGGCCGTTCTTGCCGATGAAGGAGAACACGCCGAAGCCCTGATGCGTGACGTACCGGAGATTCGCCGCCACGCGCGGCCGGCGGTACACCGAGATCATCGGGTTCGGGCTGCTGAGGCCGTACTCGGGATGCGTGTTGCAGCCCGTCGGATCGCGCACGACCTCGATCGTGAACTCGGGCTCGATGACGCTGCCGTCCGCCGCCTTCGGCGGCCACGGCAGGAAGATGCGGAAGAGCCCGCGCTCGAGCAGCAGCGAATGCGATGCCGGATCGCCCTGGGGCAGGTGCGGGCAGTTCATGCCGTCGATGGGTGCGAAGAGCGGATCCTTGCCGCCCGTCTCCTCCCAGCGCCGGCGGATCGTATCCACCGACAGCGACATCGCATCGGCCGGCTGGTGGCAGGTGACGCACGCGCGGCCGTTCTGGCCGATGGGCTCGAAGAACGGATGTCCCTTCGTCTCGATCGTGCCGCTCGCGTTGAGCACGCCGAGCTGCCCGAAGGCGTTCGGGTACGTCACGTACCGCGGCAGCGGCACGCCGTCGCCGGGCGCCCACCAGCGCGATGCCGGCGCGGTCTGCGTCGTGCCGAGCGGTGCGCGCTGTGCCTGACGGTTCTGGTCGGGCACGTGCCCGGAGACTTCCGACTTCGATGCGCCCGGCACGCGCGAATCATCGCGTGCAGGGGCCGCCGCCGCGGCGAGCGCGGCGGCGAGAACCAGAGCCTTCAGGACGTGCGAGCGGTCACCCGCTCCGGACGATGTCGTGCGCTTCGTATCGGTCACTCAGAAATCGTACCGCAGGCGGACGCCATACTGGCGCGGCGGGCCGAAGATCATGCCGCCCTGCGCGCTCGACGCGTCCTGCACCTGCGCCGCGATGTACTCCTTGTCGAAGAGGTTCGTGACGAAGGCCTCGATGCGCAGGGCATCGGAGGGCTGCACCGTCACGCGCGCATCGGCGATCGTACGCGAGGGCACGACGGTCGCGTCGTAGCGGAAGGGCGTCGAGAGCTGCTCGTCCATGTACGAGACCTGCAGACGCGGCGTCACGCTCATGGAGCCCGTGAGGAACGTGTACTCCACGCCCGCGGTCAGCGTCATCTCGGGCGCGAACGGCACCGGCGAGCCCTTCGGCACCAGGCGGTTGGTGTTGGTCTGAGAGTCCGTCAGCATGGCGTCTTCCTTGAACTCGCTGTCGAGAACGCTCACGCCGAGGTTGAAGCCGAGAGCACCGAACTGTCCCTGCAGCTCGAGCTCGGCGCCGATGATCTCGGCGGGTGCCGCGTTGAGGGTGTTCGGCAGCAGCGTCGGCCCCACGGCGGTGAGCGCCGAGAGCTGGATGCCCTCGTACTCCGAGTAGAACACCGCGCCGTTCACGCGCAGGCGCCGGTCCGCGAGCATCGACTTCACGCCGAGCTCGACCACTTCGTTGGTCTCCGGATCGTAGTTCGGCAGACGCGGATCGAGGTTGATGCCGCCCGCCTTGTAGCCGCGCGAGAACGTGCCGTACCACATCACGTCGTCGCTCGCGAAGTACTTGAGGCCGAAGCGGCCCGTCACCTCGCTCGAATCGAGGTCCGTGGTGCAGGGGAAGCATCCGGGAGGCGGCGGTCCGGGGATGACGAAGCGCGTGTACTTCTGCTTGTCCTCCGAGTAGCGCAGACCCAGGTCGACCGCCCATGCGTCGGTGAACCGGTACTCGACCTGCCCGAAGAGCGACGCGGACTCGTTCTCCAGCTTCGTCTCGATCGACGAGTTCGACTGCACGAAGGTGTGCGTGTTGCGGTTGTCGCGCCACACCTGAACCGGGCTGCTTTCCTCGAGGTAGAACGCGCCGACCACCCACTGCAACGGTCCGTCGCCCGTGGAGAGCAGGTTCACCTCGCTCACCCAGGTCCTGAGGTCCTGATTGGTGAAGCCCACACGGCCGGGGAACAGCACGGTGTTCGCGCCGCTCGTGGGAAGCTCGGGCGGCACGGGGAGCGCCGTCGCCGTCCGGTCGCCGTCGGCCTGATCCGTCGTCCGGAAGTCGAGATACGAGGTCAGCACGCGAAGCTGCGTGCCGGCGGTGAGATCGAAGCGTGCCTCGAGCGAGGTGCGGTAGCCGTCCTGGTTCAGGAACGAGATCGCGTCCTCCTCGATGGTGAACGGATCGCTCGTCACCTCGTCGTTGCGGTTCTTGATGGCGTTGTTGTCGGTCTCGCGATCGAAGTACTCGAAGCGCAGATCGAACGTCGTGCCGTCGGTGGGCTTGTAGCGCAGCGCCGCGCGCACCGCCCGATCAGTGCCGCTGCCCGGCTCGCTGCCGCTCGGTCCGATGTTCTTCGTGAAGCTGCCGCGGTCGTCGTAGACGCCGGCGATGCGCAGCGCCAGCTTGTCGCCGAGCGGCACGTTCAGGGCACCGACGGTCCGGTACCAGTCGTCGCTCGCGACCGTCTGATCGAGGTATCCGGAAAGCTCTCCGGTTTCCGGCACGGGTGTGCGCACGTAGATCGCACCGCCCGTCGAGTTCTGCCCGGTGAGCGTGCCCTGCGGTCCGCGCAGCACCTCGATCGACTCGATGTCGAAGAAGGTCTGGGCGATGAACTGCTCGTGGGGGATGAACATCCCGTCGATGTAGTACGCCACGCCCGGGTTGGACGTGGGCGCCGACTGACCGATGCCGACGCCGCGGATGTTGATGAACGTCGAGCGGTTGTAGGTGTTGATCGCGACACCCGGCGCGACCTGCTGGATCTCGAGGACGTTGTCGACGCCCTGCGCCGCCAGCGCGTCGGCGGTGAGCACCGTCGCCGAGGTCGGCACCTGCTGCAGGCTCACCTCACGGCGCTCGGCCGTGACCACGATCTCCTCGAGCGCCGGCTCCGTCGTGCGGCTCTCCTGTGCATACGCCGCCGTTCCGCAGACCGCCGCCACGAGAGCGATCGGGAGCGAGCGCATCTCGAGAATGCGTCCGACGGGGATCTTGTCGAGTGTCATGATGTGCCCCTTCCGTTCGACGTATCGCTGCGACATGCGCGCTCGAGCCGCGCGCGAGTGCCGCAGAAAGCGGGGGGATTCTAGGAACGCGATTCAACGGCTGGGAAATACCAATTCCGTCTGGCGGCATAAGGCGGACCGATGCCTTGGTGCAGCACCCGAGGTCCCGCGACTGGTAAGCTGTGAGCGGCGCAGGGAGAGGTTCCCCTACCGCCATCAATCCGGCAGGCGAGGCGCGCGATGGATTCAATCCCCGTTGACCCGGCGAGCATCAGGGCCGTGCTGATCGAAGGCGCGGCGGGCGGCGCTGGACTCGCCGTCGTTGCTTTCCTGCTCTCACGCTTCGCGGACGATTTCATCGGACGCGCGCTGCTCGCGATCGTGCTCATCGCGGCTGCCGGGGCGTATCTCGGGTTCGCCTTTCAGTCAGCCCCGGACCGGAGCTGGATGCTGCTCGAGCTTCTGCAGGCCGTCGCCTTCGGCTCGCTTGCGCTCGTCGGCCTCCGGGGCTCGCCGTACTGGCTCGCGCTCGGATGGGCACTGCATCCGGTGTGGGACGTCGGCCTGCACTTCCTTGGACCAGGCGAGCGCTTCGCGCCCTGGACCTACGCGATTGCCTGCCTGAGCTTCGATCTCGTCGTCGCGCTGTACATCGTGCTGGCCTACCGCTTCGACCTCGTGCGCTGGCGCTCGTCCGTGTGGTGAGGTCGATGCGCCCGCGCGGGCACGCGCCTGCGTGCAGAGGAAGGGGCCCCTCGCGAAGAGGAGCCCCGGTTGCGCAATTCCGCGACGGATGAGCGGGCTTCAGAACTGCTGGCTGTAGGCCAGCCACCAGGTCGAGCCCATCGGGTCGTGGAAGAACTGGTTGTAGAACGGCTGCGCGCTGTCGCCGTCCGAGAGATCGAGCGGCGGATCCTTGTCGAAGATGTTGTTGACGCCGAGCTGGATCCTGCCACGCCACGGGAAGGCATACGAGCCGCTCAGGTTCACCGTGGTGTACGAGCCGACCTCGTCGACGATCGTCGGGTCGTCCGGCGTGAAGGATCCGACGTGGTTGACGAAGAGCAATCCGCTCACCGGACCGCGCGTCCAGCCGACGCTCGCATTGCCCTTGAAGCGCACGAACTCGCCGAGCTGACCCTCGCTCAGCACGTTGACGACCGGCTCGCCCTCGGCCTCCTGGATCTCGAGCTTATCGAGATAGGTCGCGCCGAGCCTGAGCGTGAACTCGCCGAGCCTGTCCGTCGGCAGGCGGTACTGCACCGTGCTGTCCACGCCGCGCGCACGCTGGAACGACAGATTCCGTGCCTGTGACGAGACGATATCGAGACATCCCGGATTCCGGCTCAGATCGCAGCCGACCGTGTCCCGCTGGATCGCGTCCGCGAAGGCGCCGGTCAATGCGTTCTGATCGAGGATGAACTGCTCCTCAGGCGTGTTCACGATCTGCTCGAGCTTGATGTACCAGAAGTCCGCCGACATCGAGAGCCCGGGCAGGATCTCCCACACGACTCCGAGACTGACGTTGTCGCCCTCTTCCTCCTGGAGCTCGAGGTTCGAGCCCGTGCGTATCTCGACCGACTGCACGACGTTGACGCAGCTCGGAACGTTCGGATCGCCGCGGCCCGTTCCACCATCCGCGATGCACTGGGGCGTGTCGATGAGATCGGTGAAGGCCGTGGTCTCGGCTCCGAACACGCGCTGCAGATCCGGCGCGCGGAAGCTCTCGCCCGCCGTCGCACGCAGCAGCAGATTCGGAATGGGCCGATACTGCACGGCGATGCGCGGGCTGAACGCGCCGCCTACGTCGGTGGCGTCGTCGTAGTTGTCGTAGCGGCCGGCGAGATTCACGCTCAGTGTCTCGAGAATCGGCAGCTCGAGCTCCACGCCGAGCGCGGCGTACTTCCGGTCGCCGCCGCCCGCCGAACCGCCGAGGCCCTCGACGTTGCCCGCAAGGACATCCGGATCGCGGCGATCCTCGAATCGCTGCTTGGCGTACTCGGCGACGACCGCGATCTGCGCCGGACCTGCCGGCATGTCGAAGACATCGCCGGTGATCTGGAAATCCACCGAAGTGATCGCCGACAGGCCGTCGGTCCGCGGCTCGACGCGGATCGCGTCGATCACAGCCTGCGGAATCGGCTCGAAGAGATTGATCGGATCGAGCGTTCCGTCGCCGTCGAGGTCGACGACGCCGGTGGTGACCGCCTGATCGAAGCCGTCGGCGCGGAAGAACCCGGTGCTGACATCCGTTATGCGCTGCTCCGCGTACTGCGCGCCGAGCTCCCAGCTGAAGCGCCCGTTGAAGAGATTCCCTTCGAGGCCTGCGACGATGTTGTAGGTGTCGTTGTCGATCTCCTCGCCGCGCGGGCCGAACTCGGTCGTGCGACGGAGCCAGAAACCGTCCACGCCGGCGGGATTGTTCGGATTGCTTGCCGGAACGATGGTGGTGTCTGCCGGAACGGGCTCGATCTGCGTGACCACGTTGCTCGTGAAGTACGTCGCACGGGCGAAGAAGTTGAGCGCATCGCCGACGACGGGCTTGTTGAGCTTCGCCGTGATCGAGAAGTGATCCATGTCGGGCAGAAGCTGGCGGTACTGCGCGCGGTTGAAGCGGCAGAAACCGTTCACGACGCCGGGACTGCCGCCGGTCGTCGCGCAGTTCGGCGCCGGCGTCACGCTGTCGTCCACGCCGATGAAGTTTCCCGGGTCACTGAAGGTGGAGAAGATCCCCGGCCCCGGGCCGCCGATCCCGCCCAGCACGTCGGAGCGTGCGTAGCTGCGATCCGCGAACATCATCTGGTTCTGCTTGAAGTACTCGAGGAAGAAGAGCGCGGTGCTGCCGTCCGCGCCCTCGAGCCCCGTCGCGAACTGCAGCCGCGTCTGTGCACCGCCGCCCTGCGTCGTGTCGCTGTAGCGGAGCGTGAGCTCGTCCTCAGTGGTGTCCTTGAGAATGATGTTCACGACGCCGCTGATCGCGTCGGAGCCGTAGATGGCCGACGCGCCGTCCGTGAGCACTTCGATCCGCTCGATCGCACCCACCGGAATGCTGCTGAGGTCGACGAAGTTGTCCGTGCCGCTCGCCGCAAGCGGAAAGACCGGCACGCGCCTGCCGTCGATCAGCACGAGGGAGCGCCCGATGCCGAAGCCGCGCAGATCGACGGCCGATGCGGACGGGGTGAAGCCGAAGGTGAACTGCTGATCGAATCCTCCGCCGGCGTTCTGCGGCAGGTCGTTCACCGCTTCGAGAACGGTGTTGTATCCCCGATCGGCCAACTCATCCGCCGTGATCGTGACCACGGGCGAAGGCCCTTCCTGATCGATGCGGCGGATCCGCGAACCCGTTACGACGATCGTCTGCGGCTCCTCATCGGCGGTCCGAACCTGATCCTGGGCGTATGCAGGCGAGGTGCCGGCGCCGGCCGCGACAACGGCCCCCGCGAGCAGCGCGCGGCGTACGGCGCGCGCGATATCTCGATTGGGATGCATGAGATTCCTCCAGAGAGAGCGGGCGAGGAAGTCGTGCGCGACGTCAGCAATTCTCCGTCCTGCGCTGTTGCATGAACGACACGGAGCGGAGGGTGCGTGTGCAGTGTCGAGACCGGCGGCCGCCCGTTCACTGAGCGCCGTATGCAGAACAGCAACGCACCTGGCGCACAGTGCTCGCGCCGCCGGTTGGCAAGCACCCTGTCGAGCGCCTCGGACGCTCGAACCGCACGATGTCGCAGCGATTCGAACTCGAGCACGGGCCGGAGCGGAGCGGGCGGCGCGAATGTTGTGCCAACGCCTGCGATGGAACTTCTGCATCGATCGGCATTTAATTACGCATCGCAGGGAAGCCGGCCGGCTGTTGCTTTTTCCCCAAGGCGAGTCTTCACGGATCCGGCCCGACCGAGACTTCCGCATGATTGCAGGAGGCGATCCATGTTCCTCAATCCGCTGGTTTCACGCTCCGTACGTCTGGCGCTTCTCGCCGGCGCGAATGCAGCCGCTCTCACGCTTGCACCACCCGTGAGCGCGCAGGACAGCGCTCAGGGCGAACAGGAGGAAGTCCAGACGGTGGTCATCACGGGCACGGCGATCCGTCGCATCGAAGCGGAAGGTTCGCTGCCCGTTCAGGTGCTGAACTCCGAAGCCATCGAGAGACTCGGTGCACCGACGATCGTCGACCTCATCCAGCGGCTTCCCACCGTACAGGGCGCGACTGTGGAGGCGGACGCAGTCGGTGCGGCAACCTTCGGCTTCTCCGGCGTGTCGGTGCACAACGTGGGCGAGAACCGCACACTGGTGCTGCTGAACGGCCGCAGGATGGCGCAGTTCGGCGGTCAGACGCTGACCGGTTTCGCGGCGGCAGTCGACCTCAACGCCATCCCGATCTCGGCCATCGATCGCGTCGAGATCCTCACCGAAGGCGCTTCGGCGCTCTACGGCTCGGACGCGATCGCGGGCGTCGTCAATTTCATCACCAAGGACCGTACGGAGGAGCGCGACATCACGCTCCACTTCTACGCGCCGGAGGACGGCGCCCGGGAGCGCGGCTTCAGCCTGACCGGCGGCTTCGGCAACTACGACGAGGACGGCTGGAACGTGTTCCTGTCCCTCGCCGGCGAGAAGCGCGACGAGCTCAACTCGGCCGATCGCGAGTTCGCGAGGTCGGCCATCGTGAACTTCGAGCACGACGGAAGGCTGTGGACGTTCTTCAACGGCTCATCGCGCAACATTCCCGCGAACGTCGTCGCCGACTCGGGAGCCCTCGAAGGCGAGACCGTCAGCCTCGACCTCCTTCTGAACGGCACGTGTCCCGAGGGTTCCGCGATCGTCGACAACGCCTGCTACTACGACTACGTGCGCGACATCCAGCTCTACCCCGAGCGGGAGCGCAAGACCGCGATCGGCTCGGCGAACTTCCGCCTGGGCGAGAACCACAACGTCTTCCTTGACGTTCTGTGGTCCGAGACGAAGCAGCTCTCGAAGATCGCGCCCGTGCCGGGTGAGCTGCTGATCAGGGCAGGCTCCGATCTCTTCAACCAGTATCTGGCGCCCATCACGGACGAGAACGGTGACCCGCTTTTCACGGGTGACATCGTCGCGCCCTATCGCGCGTCCGACCTCGGCCAGCGCATCAACGACGACGAGGCCGAGTTCTATCAGGTCGCGGTCGGCATCGAAGGCAATGCCTTCAACTGGGACTGGGAGCTCGCGCTGACCCAGTCTCAGAGCGACGTCAAGGGCAACATCTCCGGCTATCCGGGCGCCCTGGCCTTCGCCAGAGTGCTGGACAGCGGCGTCATCAATCCGTTCGTGGGCCCGGGACAGCAGAGCCCCGAAGGACAGGCGGCGCTCGCTTCGATCAACTACAGCGGCTACTGGGACGGCGGCACCTCGAAGATGCGGACCGCGCAGATCCAGGCGTCGCGTGAGCTGTTCGATCTGCCGAACGGCAATCCGGTCCTGTTCGCAGTCGGCCTGAATTACTACAGCGAGGATTTCCAGTCGAAGCCCAGCCTCTTCGCTCAGGCCGCGCTCGAAGACCCGGTCGCGGGCACGCCGGCTCCGGGAGGCCCCGGCACCGGCGACCAGCGCTTCGGCGACGCGGCGGCCACCATCCCCTATGGCGCCGATCGCGACGTGTTCGGCGCGTTCATCGAGGCTTCGGTGAAGCCGATCGACTGGCTGGAGCTGACGGGTGCCGTGCGCTACGACGACTACAGCGACGTCGGCGACACCACCAACTACAAGGCGAGCTTCCGCATCACGCCGACGGACCGGCTGCTGTTCCGCGGCTCCTACGGCACGGGCTTCCACGCGCCCACGGTTCCGCAGCTCAACGCTTCGCTGCAGAACTACGGCGTGACGGCGAACCCGTACAACTGCAGCCCCGCTCTGCAGCAGATCGCGGCGAGCCTCGGTGCGATCTGCCGTCCGCCACAGACCCAGTACGACGTCTTTGCGGGCGGCAATCCGCAGCTCGAGCCCGAGGAGTCCCGCAACGCGTCGTTCGGCTTCGTGTTCGAGGTCGCGCCGCGGATCTCGATCGGCGCCGACTACTGGTGGGTCGGCATCGAGAACGCGTTCGGCCAGCTCACGGAGACCGAAGCGTTCCAGCGTCCCGAGCTGTATCCGGATGCGTGGTCGACGTTCACGGACATCGCCACCGGCACGACGTACATCGCCTTCAACCAGACGAACATCAACACCGGCAAGGAGTACTACAGCGGTATCGACTTGAACCTGAATGGCGGCTGGGATGCTCCGTTCGGCCGCGTCCGCTCGCAGCTCGTGGCGACCTACATGATCACCAACAAGCTGCAGCTCGTGGAAGGCGGGCCGTACTACGAGAACATCGGCAGCTACTCCACGGAGCTCGACGCGCCGACGTTCCGCTGGGTCGGCCGTCTGATGACCTCGCTCGACCACGGTTCCTGGTCGCACACGCTGACCCTGAACTACCGCAGCGGTTACAAGGACATCGAGACCACGGTCGACGGGATCAACCCTGACGGCAGCTTCAACGGCGAGGAGGCGGACGTTCGTCTGGACGTGGACGAGTATCTGACCCTCGACTGGCAGTCGACCTGGAACATCAACGACTGGGTCTCCGTGAACATCGGTGCACTGAACCTGTTCGACGAGGATCCGCCTCTGTCGCTGACGGCGGCGAACTTCCAGATCGGCTACGACGCGCGCTTCTACGATCCGCGCGGCCGTGTGATATTCGGAAGAGTCGCTTTCAGGTTCTGAGGACGTTCCGGTCCTGACGCCGCGATCCTGCGGGGCTGGAGAAAATCGTTCTCCGGCCCTGTTCTCTCTGCCCGGAGGGCCCGGTGCTCCGACGTGCGCGCGCCGACGCGCGGGTGCGCTCACGGGCCGTGAAACGCCGCTTCCAGCTTCGCGACGTCGAGCTTGATCTGCCGCAGCATTTCCTGGGTGACCCGCCGCACGCGGTTCACATCCGGGTCCGCCATCATCTCGATGAGCACGCGCGGCACGATCTGCCACCGCACGCCGTACCTGTCGTTGATCCACCCGCAGGCCTGGGGCTGACCACCGTTCGCGAGCAGCGCGTTCCAGTACCGGTCGAGCTCCTCCTGAGAGTCGCAGTTCACCATGAACGAGATCGCGTCGTTGAACGGGTGATGCGCTCCTGCGCTCATCGCCGAGAACACCTGACCGCAGAGCGTGAACTCGACCATGACCACGGAGCCCGGCGGTCCGCCCGGTGTCTCGGCACGAAGCGGAATGACCCGATCGACGCGCGAGTCGGGGAACACGCTCGCATAGAAGTGGGCCGCTTCTTCCGCCTTCTCGGCATACCACAGGTACGGCACGATCTTCTGGATGGTGGGCTTGCTCATGACGTGTACCTCCGCCTCGTAGTCGAAGGAGGAAGCGCGGATTCGACAGCGGGTGAGCATGCGCGTCCTCTTGCGATCCCGCCAGTCCCATGTCGGAATTGCCCCGGTCTCGACTGAATCCCGTCTAGCTCGCACTGAGCGACATTGCGCGACTTGCGACCGACAATGGACATCGTCCCGGCCCGATTGAGCAACCATCGACTTCTCGGGAGAACGCTGTCCCGGCCCGAGCAGGTCGTCGAGTGGCTCGGCGCCGTGCAGGCGCAGGATTTCGCCGCGGCGAAATGGGCGGTGGCGCTGCGCATGAAGAGCGCGCGCGATACGGACATCGAGCGCGCGTTCGACGCAGGCAGAATCCTGCGCACTCACGTGCTGCGCCCCACCTGGCACTTCGTGCTGCCCGATGACATCCGCTGGATGCTCGAGCTCACCGCGCCGAGGATTCGTCCGATCCTGGCGTACGGCGATCGCAGAAACGGCATCGACCGCGCGCTGATCAGCCGCGCGGAGCGGATCGTCGAGCGGGCGCTGGAGGGCGGGAAGCACCTCACGCGCGAAGAGCTCGCCGCGGAGCTGGCGAAGCACGGCATCGAGGCGCGCGGGCAGAAGCTCGCGCACATCGTCGCGCACGCGGAGCTCGACGCGCTGATATGCAGCGGGCCGCTCCGCGGCCGGCAGTTCACCTACGCGCTCCTGGAGGAACGAGTTCCGAAGGTGAGGCGACTCACGCGCGACGAGTCGCTCGCCACACTGGCGCTGCGCTACTTCCGGAGCCACGGCCCGGCAACCCTGCACGACTTCGCGAAGTGGTCGGGACTTTCGCTCAAAGAAGCTCGTGAAGCCGTGGCGCTCGACGGGAGTGTCCGCGAGGCGCAAAGGGATTCCGGCATGTACCGGCACGTCCGCAGCACGTCGTCCGGCGCGGTACCCTCGCCGCACGCCCGACTCCTTTCTATATATGACGAGTACGTGATCGCGTATCGGGACTGGGACGTCCTGTGCGGGGAGCGGGGCCTCAAGCAGCGGCTCTTCGCCCAGGGCAACGCGATCCCGAACGTGCTGCTGATCGACGGCCGGATCGCCGGCACCTGGCGACGATCGCTGACGGAAAAGGAGGCGCGGCTTACCATCACGCCGCTCCGGAAGCTCACTCCGGAGGAGAAGACAGCCGTGGACCAGGAGGTCGAGAGGTACAGCGAGTTCCTCGGCAGACCCGTGTCCGCTCAGCTCACCGCTGCCGCACGCGGATCCGGCGCGCGGAAGCGGAAGATCAGGCTGCACGTCGATATGCTCAAGCGCGGCGAGACGATTCATCCGCAGCGCAGGAAGTGATACGCATGAGCTCCGGACGCAGAGAACCACTGACCCGCCGCGAGCTGCTCGGCGCGATGACTGCCGTGCCGCTCCTCGCATCGAGCGTACTGCGCGCCGACGACAACACTTCTTCGGTGAACGAACTGGAGGCGCCCCCGCAGCGCTGGCTCACCGCCGCGGATCGCAATCTCACCACCGACTACGTCGTGCACTTCTTCGAGCTTCCCCGTCGCGGCACCGGGCCCACGACGATCTGCGTGGCGCCGGACGGAAGGCTCTGGTTCACTGAAAGCACCGGCAATCGCATCGGCTGCATGGCGCCTGACGGCAGCGGACTCATCGAGTATCCGCTCCCCTCTCCGGAGAGCTCGCCGCGCATCATCGCGCTCGGATCTGATGGAAACATCTGGTTCTCGGAGCACGCGGGTAATCGCATCGGGCGAATCACGGCCGAAGGCCGGCTGACAGAATTCGACATCCCGACGCCTGCCAGTCAGCCGCGCGCCATCGCGCTCGGCGCGGACGGAAATATCTGGTTCGGCATGTTCGCCGGCGGCAAGATCGGCCGCATCACACCGGACGGGCGCATCACGGAGTTCGCCATTCCGACGCCGGACAGCGGTCCGCGTGCGCTCGCGGCAGGACCTGACGGCAACATCTGGTTCTCCGAGTACCGCGCGAGCAGAATCGGCCGCATCACGCCGGACGGACACGTCACCGAGTTCGATCTGCCGCGACCGGACAGCGGCCCGGGCGACATCACCGCGGGGCCCGACGGTGCGATGTGGTTCGTCGAGCTCAACGGCGCGGACGGGCTGCAGACCGACGGCAATCGGATCGGCCGCATCACCATGGACGGCGAGGTCACGGAGTATCCGATGCCGAGCCGTACCGGCTCGCCCATCAACATCGCCGTCGGTCCCGACCGCAACGTGTGGTACACGAAGGGTGACGCGCTCGGTCGTGTTCTGCCAGACGGAACGATCCATGAATTCCCGGTTGGCGCGGGCGCGCGGGCGGTTGGCCTCACTGCAGGAGCGGATCGTCAGCCTCCCGACCGCCTCGTCAATCGCCTGTACTTCGCCGATGCCGGCAACGACAGGATAGGATTCTTCTCCTTCTCGTAGATTGCCGATTTCCGATGCAGATGCCGGGATCGTGTTCTGTCAAACACGCTCGAGCTTCGCGGAAAAACAGTGTTTACCGGGAGAAATATCGACGGAGTCGCTGCGAACGGCAGATAATTCGCACCCTCAACGAAGCCGCGGATCTCCAGCAGAAGAGTCAGGCACACCGATGAGCCGCTCCGCATCCCGTCGATCCCGCAGCGTGGTCTCCAGGAAGCGCGCGGCACGAGTGAAGCAGTCGGTCAACGAGCGCACGCCGCGAGCGGCGCGACAGGAGGTCGATCTCAGCCTGCTGCCGCAGCTCATCGGCTACAACCTGCGGCGGGCGCAGATCGGCCTGCGGCGCCACTTCGTGCGCACGACCGGCAAGCCCGGAATACGGCCCGGGCTCTTCAGCCTCCTCGTGCTCGCCGATGCGAATCCGGGTATCGCGCAGATCGAGCTCTCGCACGAGCTCGACATCGATAAGGCCACCATCGTCGCGCTCATCGACCGTCTCGAGCGCCAGGGCTGGGTCGAGCGACGCCGCTCTACCGAGGACCGGAGGCGGCACGGCATCTTCCTCACGGCCGAAGGCGTTCGCGGGCTCAAGGCCCTGAAGCGCGACATTCTCGAGCACGAGAGGCGCTTCGCGCGGCGCTTCACGGCTGCAGAGCTGCGCCAGCTGCTCGAGCTTCTGGCGCGGTGCCACGACTAGCCGGCATGCGCCGCCGGCCGCATCGCAGGCTTCAGGCACGCAGTGGAAAAAGTGAGGGAGAGGGGCCGGGCCCCTCTCCCTGAGAGACCGCTAGAAGCCCTTCGATTCGACGGTCCAGTTGCTGAGCTGACCGAGCTCTGCATCCGGTCCGACGAGGAACGAGAGCGCCTCGTCGTTTCCGTTGAGCGTTCCATCGAGCCACTCGACCACGGCCTGCACCGCCTGGAGCTGAACGGTCTGACCCGCGCTGCCGAAGAAGCCGCCGTGGCCGGCGGTCGCGTGCGATGCGAAGACCGCAGGCACCGCGGTGACGCGCTCGTAGCTTCCGACCGAGTTGGGATATGCGACGTCACTGGGCCCACCGGCGATGAACAGCACCGGCCCCGACAGATTGTCGAGATATGGGCGGCAGACCGCGAGCGGCCCGGAGAGGCCTCCGGTACTGTCGTCGGGGAAGCAGCCGCTGTTGAGACTGACGACCGACTTCACGCGTGGATCGTGCTCGCCCGTCCAGATCGCGTCGATGCCGCCGCACGAATGGCCCATCGTGGCGATCTTCGACGCGTCGAGCTTGTTGAAGTACTTCGCTCCGCCACGACCCGGCGGTGAGGTTGCCCAGTCGATCGCCCTCTTCAGCCGATCCTCGGTGGCCTGTGAGCCGGGACTGGAGTGGACGTCCGGCGCACCGTAGGCGATCACGACGAATCCGTGCGCAGCCACCTGTGTCAGGAAGTAGAGATGGCCATCGTTCGACGCTGCGCAGGCGCCGTTGCTCCAGACGACGATCGGATACCTCGTGCTGCCCGTCAGATCCGCGGGCCGATAGACGGTGTAGCCGGGAAGCCCCGGTGCCGCCTCGCGAACGACGTCGTAGTACTGCTCCATCGCCCGCGGTGCAGCCTCAGCGTGCGACGGCGCGAAGGGCGCAACGAGCGCCGAAGCGAAGAGAAGCGCGCGTGCCTTGTGTAAAGCAGGACGAAAACCTGTCATGACAGTCCTCCCTTTCGTGCTGAATCGCTCCATCGAGCGTCCTGAACCTGTCAGCGCACGGTCGTAACGACCTCGGCATCGATCGGCACGCCGTAGCGGTAGGCACCGGAAACCGGTATGCGCACGCCGGCACCCGGCTCGAGATCTCCGAGATCGCTCGCCCGGAACTTCACGACCAGCGTGTTCCCCTTGAGCTGACTGTCGACCGGCGCAGCGCCTGCGAAGCGGATCGAGGCCGGATCGATCTTGTCGGCCGAGAACTCCGATGCCGGAGGCTCGAGCGGAGTCAGATCGAGCTGCACGAGCTGCTGGCTCTTCCGCACGATCACCGCGGAGCGCACCTTCGCGTCCACGCGAGGGAAGTGGAACGGCCGCGCGAAGGGCACCGGCTCGTACTCGATGAAGCGCGGCGTACCGGAAAGCGGCACGGTGGCGGCCCTGGCATTGAGCGCGTCGGCGGAGGTGTCCGGCCAGACGCCGGTGATGGCGCGCTCCTGGAGCACTTCGACGGCGGTGACGACTTCCGGACCGTTGAAGCCGCAGTGCCCGGCGACACGCAGGTAGGTCTGGCGCAGATTCTCGGAGCCCGCGACCGCTTCGTAGGCCTGCTGCCCCGACACGGGCGAAATCTGGTCTCCGATGCCGTTCACCGTGACGACGGGCACGGTGAGCGGGTTGCTTATGACCTGAATGCGCGCCCAGCGGATCGCATCGGGGTCGGCGACGATGCGCGGCGCTGCGGCCAGCGTGTCGAGATCCGCCTCGAGGTCGAGGCCCGCCTTCTCGTACATGGCGCGCACGACATCCGCGTGCTCCACGCGCTCGAGGAGCTTGCGGTAGTCGACGCCGAGGTTCCAGGAGATGTTGCCGCCTGCCCGCCGGTTGATCTCGTTGCGGCTCGACATTGCCTGACCGACGACCGGCAGCGGTCCTCCCGCGAGGCTGTCGTACAGTCCCTCCTGAAGCGCGTCGTAGTCGTCGGGCGCAGGAATGGGCTTCGAGCCCACCGACCAGGCAGGGAGCTGTGCGATCGCCGCCGCGAGCGCGATGCGCGCCTTGCCTTCGGGCGTCTGCTGCGCAGCCTGCAGCATCGCGAGCCATGCCGGACGCGCGTTCGTCGCGAAGTCGTCGGGAACGTCGATGATCGGATAGCGATCGTCCCCCGGCGCGAGCAGCGTCTTCGCGACGAAGAGCGCATCGAGCTTGCTGTTCCAGAGGCCGATGGCGCCGGCAAGGCCTCCGCACTGGAGAACGGCGCCGTCGAAGACGTCTGGACGGGCCTGAACCACCGCTGCGCCAGTGTGTGCCCCGAGGGAGCTGCCGTTCACGAACACCCGGGCCGGTGGACCGTACCTCTCGGTGAAGATCTCGACGACCCGGACGTGATTCTCGATGGAGTCGCCGACGGACCAGCCGGTCACGGCGCGATTCACACCCGAGCTCGCATATCCGCGGCGCAGGAGCTCCTGCACCGTGGGGGTGTTACCTCCGTTCGGGGCGTAGTCGAGCCCGACGAGCAGGGTGCCGTTCCAGTTGTCCGGGAAGTCGATGCGCCAGGGTGTTCCGTCGGGCAGCACGCCGCTCGTGGTTTCGGTTGCCGCGTGCGCAAGGAGTGTGATCGAGACAAGGGCAACCGCCGCCAGCAGCGATCGCATCATGCGAAACAGAGACATCGTCGCTCCTCCCCTTCTCCGGTAAGCCGCGCGGCAGCCGGCGGCTGCTCGCGCCAGACGGTGCTGATTCAGCGCCGATCGTTCGCTCTGCGATTGGTATGGATGACTGACCTTTGGTGCCGTACCTCCCCGCGCATCCGTTTCCTCTTCGTGGAACCGACCGTCCGCCGTGCGCGATTCGGCGTCGGTCAGATCGTGCCGTTTGACTTGAGCTCCGCGATTCTTTCCGCGCTGTATCCGAGGATGCGTCCGTACACTTCCTCGTTGTGCTCGCCGATCGTGAGCGGCAGCCGCTCCTCGAAACGGCAGGGCGTGCCCGAGAAGAGAATGGGAATGCCTGCCGTGCGGAGCTGCGGATCGACCTCGTATTTCGGATGCCGGATGGATTGCACTTCGCCTCTCTCCAGCACCCGCGGATCGTTCATGGCTTCCTCCGGCGATCTCACCGGAGCTGCGGGAATGCCGTGCGCGCTCAATGCCTCGACGACTTCCGCGGTGGTGCGGCTCCGGCACCACTCTCCGACGATCGCATCGAGCGACTTCGAATTGGCCACGCGCGCGTCCCGCGTCGCGTAGCGCGGGTCGCCCGCGAGATCCTCTCTGCCCATCGCCCGGAACAACGCGGCAGTCAGCGAATCGAGCACGGCGACGAGGGCGACATAGCCGTCGGCGCACCGGTAGACGCCGAACGGGGTGAGCCGCGGCACCGTGAGCCCCGTTCTGGCAGGAACTCCGGCCAGGGACATGGCGTGCCAGTTCTCCATCGCCACGATGGACGTGAGCGCACCGAGCATCGAAACGTCGACGTGTGCGCCTTTACCTGTCGCGCCGCGCCGGTGCAGCGCTGCCAGGATGCCGATCACTGCGAACACCGGTGCGACGAGATCGGCGACCGGAATGCCCAACCGGACCGGAGGCGAGCCTTCCTCGCCGCTCGTCAGCATTGCACCGCTCAGCGCCTGGATGATGACGTCCATGGCCTTGCTGCCCTCGCTGACGCCGGCGCCGAAGCCGCTCAGCGAGCAGTACACGATGCGGGGATTGACGCGCCGCGCGCTCTCGTAACCGACGCCGAGGCGGTCCGCCGTTCCCGCGGAGAAGTTCTCCACCACGACGTCGCTGACCCTGACCAGATCCTTGAAGACGGCGCGCGCCTCCGGAGATTTGAGGTTGAGCGATACGCCGTACTTGCCCCGCGCCCTGCTGAGATGCGAGACCGATACGTCGTCCTCGTGGCGCTTCTCCGCCACCACGCCGTCACGGCCCACATAAGGACTGTTGTGCCGCGCAAGATCGCCGTGCTGCGGATCCTCGACCTTGATCACCTCGGCGCCTAGGCCGGAAAGGAGCAGCGTCGCATACGGCCCCGCGAGCGCACGGGTGAGATCTACGACTCGTACGCCCTGGAGCGGCGCGGCGGACGGGGTGGCCTGCTCACTCATGTACGCCTGATTTAAGCAGTTGCTTTAATTCCAGGCAAGCAGCCGGCGACTGCTGGAGAAAGAACGGGGTGTCCATTACGCTTGCCACCCCCCTGAAGGTACGGACCGGAAAGAATGCACAAGAAGACCGCCGGACGCGGCACCCGCGAGCGCATCCTCGTCCATGCAGCCAGGCATTTCGCCCAGAAGGGCTACAACGCCACCTCGCTCCGCGAAATCACGCGCGACGCGCGCGCGAACTCGGCTTCGCTCCACTACCACTTCGGATCGAAGGCGGAGCTCTACCGCGAAGTCATGGATCCCCTGCGCAGGCGCCTCAGCGAGGAACGGCACCAGGCCCTGCAGGCCATCAGCCCGAAGCTCACCGGCGCCAGGCGCGTCAAGGCCATCGTTCGAGCCTACGTAGGTCCGCACATCCGGCTCTGCAGCGAGCCGGAGGCGGAGAACTACCTCCACATCGTCGCGCGCGCGACGTCCGAGTCGCACTACCCGCCGGAGATCCAGATTCCCGCGGAGATCAACACGCTGCGCGGCCACTTCGTCCAGGCACTGTGCGATGCCCTTCCGGGCACGCCGCGCGATCTCGTGATCCGCGCGTTCAGCTGCACCGTGGACCTGATGGCGCTCGCTCCGGTTGACACGTGCTACCAGGCGCTCACGGGCCGCAGCCCGTGGCCGAAGGATCCCGACGCGCTCATCGACCTGGTGGTCGACTTCTGCACGGCCGGGATCCTCGCCGTCTGCAAGCGCTCCTGATCAGAAGTTGACCCGCACGCCCGCGTACCACTGCCGCGGCGGCTTGTAGGTCACCATCTGACTGTTGTTCGGCACGGAGTGCACGCCGTTGGCGACCACCGGCTCGTTGGTCAGGTTCGAGCCGGCCAGGAACACTTCCCACGCGCCGCTCACCGGCCGGTACGCGAGGCGCGCGTCCACCCAGTCGTACGCGCTCTGCGCCACCGCCTCGGTGTTGTCCGCGTCGATGTAGTACTTGTCGCTGTACTTGTAGTCGACGCGCAGATCGATCGCTCCCGAAGCGCCGAGATCGAACGTATAGCCGGCCGACACGTTGGCAGTCAGCTCCGGCGCGAAGGGCAGCTTGCAGCCCATGCCGCAGGCGAGCTGCACACCTTCGCGCAGCTCCGTGAACTCGAAGTCCTGGTAGCCAATCGCCGCACCCAGCCGCAGGTTGCTGAGCGGCAGGTACGTGAGCTCCAGCTCGAAGCCCTTCGACTCGCCGCTGCCCGCGTTCTCCTCGAGACGCACGCCGCCGAGCTCGGCCGAGAGGCGCGTGATCTGAATGTCCGTGTACTCGGTGTAGAACACCGCTGCGTTCGCGCGCAGACGCCGATTGAGCCATTCGCTCTTGATGCCGGCCTCGATGGTCTCGAGCTCCTCCTCGTCGAAGGACTGCAGAGCCGTCGCCGTGCTGGGCCGGCCGTTGTAGCCGCCCGCCTTGAAGCCGGTCGACCCCTGCACGTAGAGCATCACGTCGTCCGTCGGCTTGAACTCCACACCCAGTTTGGGCGTGAAGATGTCCCACTTGTCCGGCGGCACAGGCGTCAGGTTGTAGGTATCGAAGCTGACGATGTTCCGCAGGGGACGGATCTCGAAGTAGTTGAACTCCTTCTCTTCGCGGCTGAAGCGCACACCGGCCGTGGCGCTCCAGCGATCCGTGAACGAGTACACGCCGTGCAGGAACACCGCGTAGCTCTTGTTCTCCATCAGACGCTCGCCCGTGCGGGAGTTGTCGAGGCGCGCGTTGTTGGGATTGCCGGGACCGCCGAGGAGACACGGGGCGGGGCAGCCCGGAATCGGCACCGGCGGAACCAGCGAGTTCGGCTCGGCCGCTTCGAGCGCCTCGAAGAGGCCTGCCTGCTGGCGGGATCTCTGCACGTCGCGTGCGGTCTCCTCGAAGTACCAGAGGCCCGCGACCCAGTTCAGCCGGTCGTTGAACGAGGAGCCCAGGAGCTGGAACTCCTGGCTGAACTGGTGCTGCGCGATGTCCACACCACCGGTCGCGACGATGTCGGCGGGCGTCGCGTCGCCGTCGCCCTTGGTCTCGACGCGCAGATCGCGGTAGCCGGTGATCGAGCGGAACTCGAGCGCTCCCACGTTCCAGGTCAGATTCAGCGACGTGCCCCAGATGTCGGCGTTGTTGTAGCCGGGCCAGTTCGCGTACGTCGTCCACGGCTTCGGCGCGATCCACTGCGCGCCGTACGTCGGCAGACCGTTCGGGATGGCGTAGAACTCGTTGTACGCGGCGATGTTCGGGCTCGGGTTGCCGGGCATGCCGACCATCTGGTACTCGACCGCGTCCTGCCGCTCGCGCGTGAGGTCGAAGGACAGAAGGGCCTCGAAATTGTCATTGGGCACCCAGAGGAACGACGCGCGGCCACTCTGACGGTCGGTGCTGTTGCCGGCACTGCGCGCTCTGTCGGTTCCGAACTGGTTCGGATCGTTGCCGTCGTACAGCCGCCGGTAGTAGCCGTCCTGCTGGCGCGACATCGCCGAAATGCGCGCCGCAAGCCTGCCTTCGACGATGGGTACGTTGAGGGAGGCGTTGACGTCCTGCCGGTCGTAGCTGCCGAGCGTGAACTGGGCGACGCCGTCGAAGTTGTTCACGTTGGGCTTCTTCGTCGTCACGACCACCGCGCCGCCGATCGTGTTCTTGCCGAAGAGGGTGCCCTGCGGGCCGCGCAGAACCTCGATGCGCTCCACGTCGAGGAGCTCCAGCACCGAGCCGGGCGCGCGGGCGAGGTACACGCCGTCCACGTAGATTCCGACGCCGGGATCCTTGGTGATGATGAAGTCGGGCTGACCGACGCCGCGAATGAAGACCTGCGCGAAGTTGCCGCCGCCCGAGCCGTTTCCGGCGTAGGAGAACTCCATGTTGGGCGTGACGTTGGTGATGTTGCGCAGCTCGACGGCTCCGATCTCGTGGAGTGTCTCCGCGCTCAGGGCCGTGACGGAAACCGGCGTCTCCTGCAGGTTCTCGTCCGCGCGGCGCGCCGTCGTGATCACGACCTCGAGCATGGGCTGAGACTGGGCCGATGTGTCCGCGCGGGTATCGCTTTCGGCCGCCTGAAGGGGCGGCACGAGTGCCGCAACGCAAAGGAGCCCGAAACTGGTGTGTGGACGCCGCATCACTTCAATCCCCCGGTTGAACTGATCCGCGAAAACTGCGCACGCAGCTGCGCGCGCTCCGTAGTCGTCGTCGGCCCCTCGCCTTCCTGAAGTCAGGCTCACCCCCTTCGGCAGCGGCCCGAGCGTGAATCGCGAAACGGCGCCGGACTCTGCTCAGCCGAAGCGGCCCGCATGCCGTCCCTGTATGCGCGTCCCCGACCGGAATTTCATCACCTGCTTTAATCAGAAGGTAAGTCAGGCGCTCCGACCGTGTCAATTGTCACCATCAGCGTCGTCAGGATTGTTGACAATTCCATCTGAGCTTACCTAGGCTGCCGCGGCGCGGTGTGCCGCGGACGGGAAGAAGGCGCGGACGCCTGCTACTCGAAGGCGTCCTTGAGGCGCGAGATCGCCCCGAGTCCCTCGGCGATGTGCTCGCGCATGAAGCGCTCGGCGGCCTTGGGTCTGCCCTTCAGAATCGCCTCGGTCACGCGACGGTGGCCGGCGTTCGCCTGATCGATGCGCTTGGCGTTGTAGAAGCCCGTGAACAGCAGGCGGTAGATGGGAATGCGCAGACGCTCGACGAATGTCCGCACGTACTCGTTGCCCGATCCCTCGATGATCAGGCGGTGCCACTCGTCGTTGAGCCGCGCGAATCGCTCGTGGTCTCCCGTGTGCTCCAGGGAATTGAGCTCTTCCTGCAGCCGTGCGAGGCGGCGCTTGAGCTCCGGTGCATCGGCGGCCGCGAAGTCGGCGGCCGCGAGCCCTTCGAGCACCATGCGGGCGCGGTACATCTGCCGCACCTCGTCGCGCGTGAAGTACTTGACCGATGCGCCGCGGAATTCCTCGATGGTGACGAGCCCTTCGGTCTCGAGGCGCTTGAGGGCCTCGCGCACGCGGCTGCGGCTGGCGTGCAGCTCGCGCATGATGTCCGCCTCGACGAGACGCTGCCCGGGAACGAAGCGACCCCGGCGGATGCGCTCCCGGATCCATTCGACGACCACGCCGACGGGGACGGTTTCCGTGCGTGCGGCGCCACGCTTCTTCGATCTGCTGGCTGTTCTCATCTGCATGGAGCCTCGCGACGCGCTTCCACGACCCGCGGCCGGATTGCGGACAATATGATGCAGGATCGCGTCGACGATCAACGCTCGCCGTCCGGAACGCCTGCCGTCGGAACCGAACGCGACGCAATGTCTGATGCGCAGACGCCGGCGCTCGAGCTCGCCTTCGCAGGCGATCTCGTGCTCGACGAGCCGGATCCCGATCACTGGTTGAGCGGCATCGCGCCTGCGTTGCACCGTGTCGATCTCGCCATCGGCCATCTCGAGGTGCCGCACACGTCCCGGGGCGTCGAGCGCGAAGGCGACGTTCCCGCTCCCGGCGCCGATCCGGCGCACGTGGCCGCGCTTGCCCGCGCGGGATTCAAGGCGGTCTCGCTCGCGGGCAACCACATCGCCGACTGCGGAGCGCCGGGCATCGAGGACACCATTCAGGCGCTCGATGCGGCGTCCATTCACCACGCAGGAGCCGGCCCGAATATCGCAGCCGCGCGCGAGCCGGCGATCATTCCGGTATTGAATCGCCGCATCGCGCTGCTGAGCTACAACTGCGTGGGCCCCGAGCTCTCCTGGGCAACGGATGAGCGGGCGGCCTCGCATACGGGCGCGGAGAGAACCGGGAACGGCCGGCCATCACTCCGGCGGCGCCGCTTGAGCGCATCGATCCCGCGTCTCTCGAGCAGATGGCGGGCGACATCGCCAGCGCACGCACCCGCGCGGACGTCGTCATCGTTGCGCTCCACAAGGGCATCGTGCACACGCGTGCCCGGCTCGCACCGTACGAGCGCCCGCTCGCCCATGCTGCGATCGATGCAGGGTGCGACATCGTGATCGGGCATCATGCGCACATCGCACGCGGGATCGAGATCTACAGAGGCAAGCCGATCTTTCACGGCCTCGGCAATGGATGCGTCGTGACGCGCGCCCTGTCGCCTGACCAGTCTCATCCTGCCCGCGCGGAATGGGCGCGCAGGAGGCGCGAGCTCTTCGGTTTCGAGCCCGATCCCGCGTACTTCCTCGCACCCTTTCACCCGGAAGCGGTGCATGGAATGCTGGGCTGCGTCAGACTGGAAAGTGACGGAACGATGCGCGTGGGTTTCGTGCCCGTTTTCATCGAGCCGCCGGGACGGCCCGTCCTCGCGTCGGGCGAAACGGCGAGGCGCGTCGTCGAATACATTCGAACCATCACCGTCGAGGCGGGGCTGCCTGCTCTCGACATCGAGATTGCGAGCGAGGGTGTATGGCTGAACTGACCCGAAGACGCGAATCGCGCGAGCGGAGCGCCGTGTCGCGAGGTCCCGTCTTCTACATCGGCGGCGGCGCACTCCTTGCGGCCATGGGCATCGAGGCGCTTTCCGTGCTGGGCCGTCACATCGGCGTGCCGCTGCTCGGTGCGCTCGAGATCATCCAGGCGGTGATCCTGCTCGCGGCCACCTCGGCGATGCTGTGCGCCACCCTTGCCGGTGCGCACGCGACCGTCACCTTCCTCACCGATCGGCTGAGCGAAAGGCCGAAGCGCGCCCTGAAGCTCTTCTCTCACGTGCTCTCGGCACTGTTCTTCGCCGGGCTCACCGTCGGCGCGCTGTGGCTCGCGATCGAGTACTGGGACGCGCACGAGGTGAGCGAATTGCTCCACATTCCGTTCAAGCCGCTCCGGGTCGTCACCTTCCTCGTCACGGCTGCCATTGCCGTCGTGTTCCTGCGCGATCTCGTCCGTGAGGCTCGCCGATGAGCGGCACGATCTGCGTCATTGCGCTGCTCGTGCTGCTCACGCTCGGCGTGCCGATCGGCGTCGCCATGGGCATGGTGGGCATGGTCGGGCTGATACTGCTCGTCGGCTTCGAGCCGGCCGTGATCAAGTCCGGCGTGGTGCTGTTCGAAACCGTGTCCCGGTACGAGCTCGGAGTCCTGCCGCTCTTTCTGCTGATGGCGCACCTCTGTTTCGCCGCCGGCGCGAGCCGCGACTTCTTCGATGCCGCTGCGCGCATCATCGGCCACCGCCGCGGGGGACTGGCGCTGGCCTCCATCGGCGGCTGTGCCGGATTCGGTGCCATCAGCGGCTCGAGCCTCGCGACCGCGGCCACCATCGGCCTCATCGCCCTGCCCGAGATGCGCAAGCGCGGCTACTCCGATGCGCTCGCGACCGGCTCGATCGCGGCAGGCGGCACACTCGGCTCGATCATTCCGCCGTCCGGCGCGCTGATCGTGTTCGGCATCCTGGCCGAGCAGTCGATCGGGACGCTGTTCACCGCGGCCATCGTGCCCGGCATCACGCAGGCCCTCTTCTACATGATCACCATCATGATCCTCTGCCGCTGGCGTCCCTCGATCGGCCCGGCGACGGAGAAGGCCTCGTGGGCGGAGCGGCGCGCTGCGCTGCTGCGGATCTCGGACATCGGGGGACTGATCGTGCTCGTCATCGGCGGCATCGCGCTCGGCTGGTTCACGCCGACCGAAGCCGCATCGCTCGGCGCCGTGGGCTCGCTCCTGCTGTGTGTCCTGCGCCGCAAGCTGACGGCACAGGCATTGCGCACGGCGCTCGCGGAAACCCTGCGCACCGCCGGCATGATCTATGTCGTGATCATCGGCGCGCTGCTCTTCTCCGTGTTCATGAGCTTCACGGGGCTCGCCGAGCAGGTGTCCTCCTTCATGAACGGGCTCGAAGGCGGCCGCATCATGGCCATCATCGCCATGACGCTGATGCTGCTCCTGCTCGGATCGGTGCTCGACGGTCTGGCGCTGATGCTGCTGACCACGCCGATTCTCCTGCCGATCGTCATCGACCTCGGGCTCTCGCCGATCTGGTTCGGCGTGTACCTCGTGCGCACGATGGAGATCGGTTTCATTCATCCGCCGGTCGGCATCAATCTGTACGTGATCCAGAGCATCGCTCCGGACGTGACGCTCTCACGCATGTTCAAGGGCGTCCTGCCGTTTCTCGCCGCGGATTTCCTGCACCTCGCGCTGCTGATCGCGGTGCCGGGCCTCGCGCTTGCGTTGCCCGAGTGGCTCGGGAGTTGACACGATGACTTCGTCCATCGACAGACTGATCGCCGATCCGCTTGTAGAGGCGCGCACACTCGCCGGTGCGGGGAAGCGCGTGATCGGATACGTCGGCGCCGACGTTCCACCCGAGCTGATCCTCGCGGCCGATGCGGTCCCCGTGCGCCTCAGGGGAATTCCCGGCGCACCGACACCGCGCGCGGATCGTTACGTGGAGCCGACCTTCTCCCCCGAGAGCCGATCGATCGCCGAACAGTGGCTGAACGGGGTCTACGGTGCGCTCGATGCTGTCGTGCTGCCGCGCACGGACGACAGCGCGCAGCGGCTCTACTATTACATCTGCGAGCTGCAGCGCGGCGGCAAGTGCGGCGGCCCGCGGCCGCTGCTCTACGACCTGCCGCGAATCGAAAGACCGACGAGCCACGAGCATGCGATCGACTCGACCCGGCGCCTCGCGCGCGAGCTGGGCACGCGTGAGTCCGCGCTCCCGGAGGCCGTGCGGCGTGTGGCGGAGCGGCGCACCGTGCTCGCGGAGATTCATGCCGCTCGCGTCGCGGATGAACCGCTGACCGGCAGCATCGGGCACCGCATGTTCCGCGCGGCGGACCAGAGCTGGTCTTCCGCGTTCGATCTCGAGCTGCGCAGCGCGCTTGAGGGTGCCGAACGGCGTCCGCAGTCGCCGCGCATCGTGCTCATCGGCAGCAGACCGCCGGACGAGCGCCTGCACGCCGCCGTCGAGACTGCCGGCGCCAATCTGATCGAAGAGATCGGTGAGGCGGCCGAGCCGTGGTCTCACATTGCCGAGAGCGCGCCCACGCTCGAGTCCATTGCAGTCCGCTGCTACGAAGCGAGCGTCCGCGGGAGGAACCTGCTCAGGTCCGCGGAAGAGATCCGCAAGCGCCTGTACGACCTGCGTGCCGCCGCCGCCATCGTCTGGATGATCGAGGAAGACACCGGCATCGCCTGGGAGCTGCCGTCGCTCACGCGCGCGGTGGAACAGGCCGGCATTCCGGTGCTCGCGCTCGCGCGACAGCAGTGGGATGTGACGCCTGAAACGATCGAAGCCTGTGTCCGATTCACCCGGAGTCTGGAGAAGAACTGAAGTGATGCCGCTCAAGGATCTGCTCGTGCTTGCGCTCGATGAAGCCGCGGATGGCGCGCTCGCGCGCTTTCTGCAGAGCATGGGTGCGAGGATCCAGCGCATCCGGCTCGACGAGCTCGGCGAGCGTCTCGCGGAGGCGGACTTCCTCATCGATCGCCTGGGGCTCGCGCTGCTCAGCGATGCCGGATGGCCGCAGGAGACGATCGAGGCCCGCAATCGCCGGCTGATCCATGTCTCGGTCACGGCTTTCGGCAGCTACGGTCCGCGCGCCCGCTGGCGAGGCTCCGAGCTCGTGGCGTCCGCAATGGGCGGAACGCTGCGGCTCACCGGCGAGCCCGATCGTCCGCCCGTGAAGGAAGCGCTCGATGCCTGCTGGTTCCACGCCGAGATGGCCGCGGCGGCCGGCGCGATGGCGGCGCTGTACGAGCGCGAGTCGACCGGCCTCGGTCAGCACGTCGACGTCTCCGTGCAGGAGGTCGCCTTCTCGCGCAACGTGAACGGCGTGCTCGTGTGGCAGTTCGACCGGCGCAAGCTCCACCGCGTCGGCGGTGCGCTGCACTACGGCAAGGCGACCGTGCGCTGCATCTGGAAACTTGCGGACGGATACTGCTTCCACTCGCTCATGACCGGGCGCTTCGGCGCGCCCGCGAATCAGGCGCTCAGCGACTGGATGGACGAGGTTGGCATCGACAACCCGATGCGCGGCACGGACTGGACGCGCTACGACCGCTCGGCGCTCGATCCGGAGACGCGCGCACGGTGGGAAGCGGCGATGGCCGCGTTCTTCGCCACGCGCACGCGCGAGGAGATCCGTACCGAAGGCCGGCGCAGAGGGATCAACGCGACGGTCATCGCGGAACCGGCGGACGTGCTCGCCGATCCGCACCTCGAGGCGCGAGGCTTCTGGAAGGAAAGCGAGGGGCGGCGCGTGCCCGGCCGCTTCGTGCACATCCGCTCCGCGGACACTGCTGCATCCGCTGCGAAATCCTCGAACGACGCAGGCCCACGCCGCGGCTCGCGTCCCGGTCCACTTTCCGGCGTGCGGGTGCTCGACTTCTCCTGGGCGCTCGTCGGATCCATCAGCACGAAGATCCTCGGCGATCTCGGCTGCGAAGTCGTCAAGGTGGAATCGCGCACCCGTCCGTGTCTTTCGCGCATCGACGTGCAGGTGAGCGTGTCGAGCAGCTGGAGCCTCGACGACAAGCCCTGGTTCGCTCATCTCAACACGTCGAAGCGGAGCCTTTCGCTCGACATGAAGCGCCCGGAGAGCCGCGAGGTGCTCGCTCCGCTCATCGAATGGGCGGACGTGGTCGTCGAGAACTTCTCGCCCGGGACGATGGCGAAGCTCGGACTCGATTACGACGCGCTCGCGAAGATCAATCCCCGCATCGTCATGGTGTCGGGCAGCGTCTACGGTCAGACGGGTCCGCTCGCCCGGGAATGGGGCGTGGATGGCACGGGCGCGGCTCTCTCGGGACGCACGTATCTCACCGGCTGGCCGGATCGCGACCCGGTGATTCCAGGCGCCGTGCCGTATGGCGACGTCATCGTGCCGTACGTGATGGCGGCTGCCGTCTGCGCCGCGCTGACCCACCGGCGCCGCACCGGCAGGGGATGTCACATCGACGCATCGATGTACGAGATCTGCGTGCAGCAGATGCATGCGGCGATCGTCGCTGCAGCCACAGGTGAGCGGCCTCGACGGATGGGCAACGACGATCCCGCGATGTTCCATCAGGGCGTCTATCCCACGCGCGGCGAGGATCGCTGGATCGCCATCTCGCTTCACTCGGAATCCGACTGGCAGCGCCTCTGCTCGCTCGCGAAGCTGGATCCCGCGAAATCCCCTCGCGAGAGCGAGGAAGCGCTGGCCGCATGGACGCGCGAGCAGCGGGATTTCGATCTGATGGAACAGTTGCAGACACAGGGCATCGCCGCCGGCGTCGTGCAGGATATCGAGGATCTGGTCGAGCGCGATCCTCAGCTTCGCGTACGGCAGGCGCTGATCACCCTCGATCACCCCGTGCTGGGCCCCTTCGCCCACGTGCGCACGCCGATCGATCTGTCGCGTGCCACCGTGGCGCCGTTCCGTGCGCCGCTCATGGGCGAGCACAACCGTGAGATCGCGAGCAGCCTGTGCGGCCTTCCGGCCGAACGCATCGAGCAGCTCGAAGCGATGGGAGTCTTCAAATGAGTACCCAGGCGCCACACGGCGGCGGAAGGCGCAGCCGCAAGGATCTCGAGTGCACCGCGGCGGCCACCGCGTACCAGCGCGCGTTCGTCGCCGATCTCAGGCGCAGGGTCGTCGACAACGGCGAGCCCTTCGTCATCGCGCAGGCGGACACGCCGCACGAGATCTTCCACGTCATGGACATTCCGCTGATCACCAATCAGTGGTGGTCGGCGTACATCTCGGCGAAGCAGCTCTCGCCGCGCTACTTTCAGGTGCTGGAGCAGCTCGGCTATCCCGCCAACAGCTGCAGGTACTGCTCCCTGGGTCTCGCCTGCACGCTCGACGGTGATCCTTCGACCGCGCCCTGGGGCGGCCTGCCGAAACCCACGGTGCTGGTCGCGAGGGTGACGTGCGAGTGCATCGAGCACGTCTTCGGCCAGTGGGCGAAGGCGCTCGGCACGGAGTTCTTCCCGCTCGAAGCGCCCGGCTGGACTCACAAGGACCCTCAGTGGTTCACGCGGTCGAACCAGAAGTGGGAGGAGGTCTACGAGGAGCGCCGCATCGAGCTCCTCGTACGCGAGATGCGCGAGCTCATCGCGTTCCTGGAGAAGCGCACCGGCAGACGCTTCGACGAAGAGAAGTTCGTGAGCCTCATGCACGCGATCAACGAGCAGGAGGCGTACCTCGCCGACGCCGCGCGCCTGATCGGCGAGGCCCGGCCCTGCCCGGTGTCGATCGCCGAGCAGATGCCCAACACGATGATTCCGCAGTGGCACCGCGGATCGCCGTGGGCCGTGGCTCACGCGAAGCGTTTCCGCGACGAGGTGGCGCAGCGCATCGCCGCCGGCGCAGGCGTCAGCAGCAACGAGCGATGCCGGATGATGTGGATCGGTGCGGGCCTCTGGCACGACACCGGCTTCTACAGCGACCTCGAGGAGAAGTACGGCGCGGTGTTCGTGTGGTCGATGTACACGCCGTTCGCGGGCCCGCAGTACATCCGCGAGCTGCACGACAGACCGCTGCACGCGCTGGCGAGCCGCATCTGCTCGATGAACGAGGTGCTGCACCTGCCGCCCTGGATGAACGAGTGGATGGTGAACGAGGCGAAGCGCTGCGGCATCGACGCGGCGGT
>QGVD01000026.1 GCA_003242685.1 Pseudomonadota bacterium
GTGAGGGGAGGGCGGCGGAGGATGGAAAGAAAAACCAGGTGAGAGCCCCCACCCCCGGAGGTCTGACCCCCCGCAATTGGAAGGAGGGGGGGGCCCCGGGGCGGGGCCCGCCTCGCCGCAAGCGTTCAGCGATCGCCCGATGAGCGACGCTCGGGAACTGCGTCAGTTCTCGACGTGGATCGCGCCGTCGTGATCGAGCTTGATGTTGTCGTGCGCATCCGCGTCGTGCAGCACGATGATCGCGCTCGACGGACCGCGCGTATCGCGCGGGAAGATCAGCAGGTGGTGCGGCTCACCGTGAATGGTGACCATGCCGTACCAGTGCTCGTACTCGTACCACGGCTCCGCGGTCATCGCGTAGCCGGACATCGCGAGGAACGGGTTCGAAGCTTCCTCGCCGGGGATGCACTCGAAATCGGCGGGAATGCTGCGCATCTTCGTGCCCGGGCGGTACTCGAGCTTCACCCGCTTCCAGCCCTTCGGCCACACGAGCCGCCCGTTGTCGATCGCTTCGAGAACGAAGCTCTCCCCGTCATGCGAGCTCCGCGAGACGCGGAACTTGAGGCCGGGCTGCGTATGCCCGCCAATCCCCGCGTGAGGCTCAGAGCAGTCCTTGCTCACCGTCCATTCACTGAAGAAGTACTCGGGAATCGATGCGGACTGTGCCCAGGCCGGCGAACCGGCGCCAATGAGACAAATGGCTGCGACGGACAGTAGTCCACGGACAGTGAGGGGCATCAGACGTCTCCTTGGAATCAAGCGGTGACAGAAATCACACCTGCCTACTGCTCCAAGGAGCCCGTCTATCTCATCTCATCGACTCGCCGCTCCCGTGCTCTACAGAGTCGCGTCCGGCCAGCCGTAGAGGCTGAACGCCGCCCAGTCGCGGACCGGGCCGTCTTCCGCGTGGAGCAGCTGCGCCCTGCGCAGCGCGCCGGCGGCATCGAGCCGCTCCACGAGCAGGAACTCGTAGAAATCGCGCATGAAGCGGGCCGTCGCCTCATCGTCCACGCGCCACAGGCTCGCGAGCACGGAGGAGGCGCCCGCCTGGAGGAATGCCTGAGTCGGTCCCAGCACACCTTCACCGGGGAGCAGTCGGCCGCGGGACGTTTCGCAGGCGCTCAGGACGACGAGACGTGCCTGCAGCCTGAGTCCGAGGATGTCGAGCAATCCGAACGCTCCGCTCGACTCGTCCTCGTCGCCGTCGGGCGTGAGGGCGAGCGCGGAGAGGCGCGGGCGCCAGGCATCGACGTGACCGTGGGTGGCGATGTGGAGGAGAGCCGGTTCGCCCTCCACTGCCGAACGCAGCTCGGAGCGCGTCGCCGCGCATCCGAGCCGGGTGATGACCTTGCTCGCCGGCCGCGTCCGTCTGATCAGCTCGGCGATCGCCATCACTTCCTCGCGCGTGCCCGGCAGCCGCGGGAGGCGCCGCGACCAGGAAGACGATACGCGCGCGACGCTGGCGGCGATGGCCGGAGGCGTGTCGTCGCATTCGCGCTGCCAGTCGGACATGCGGAACACCGGATCGCCGAACAGCGCGACGTTCAGCGCTCCCCGCTGCATGCGGCCCGTGGCGACGGGGCGTGCGAGGATTTCCGCCGAAGGCACTATCGTGCTCGCGGCCCTGTGCAGCACCAGTACCTCGGGTTCGCTCTCGTTCCAGGGCAGCAGGGCGAAGGGCACCGTATGCAGCACGTCGTCGGGGACGAACACGAGACGTGAGCTTCCGACTCCACCGCTCAGCGGCCACAGCACGAGACGGGCGAGATCCGCCGCCCGCATGCGGATATCGCGCGCCGGAGCCTCGGGATTCCTCAGCAGCTCGCGCAGCGCGTCGGCCGCCGCAGCGATCCGGTCGTGCTCGGCGAGGCGCACGAGACGGATCGTCCCGCGCTCGATCACGAAGGCGAACATCTCGTCGCGCCCGACCACGTACTCGACGAGCGCCGCGTCGAGCCGCTCGAGCTGCCTGAGCAGCGCTTCTCTGTCGAGCGTCGCGGTCCGTGCAGGCTCGCCCACGAGCCGCTGCAGCCGCTCGAGAAAGACGTTCCAGTCCGTCCCGGGCGCGCTCTCGTCCACGATGCGCCTCACGCCCGCGAGGAGGTCGGCGAACTCGTCCGCTCGCTGCGGCGCTTCGCGATCCGCCATCGTCTGAGTCGCCGCGTAGCGCAGCGCGCGCGCCCGGCCTCGTTCCGCCGTCTCGAACGCCGCCCACGCGACATCGGCGGCCGTCTCGTCGGAGCGCGCGAGCGCCCGATCGGCAGTGATCTCGGTGAGTCTTGCGAAAACGGCGTGCTGAGACGCCAGGTAGGTCGCCCGCTTCTCGCCGTCGAGCTCCTCGATCGGCACGCGCTCGATGAGATCCGCGGCAGCGCGCAGCGTGGCCAGGGCTTCTCCGGGCGCACCCTGCCGTTCGAGCCCTTCGGCGATGAGCTCGAGCGACGTCACGATCTGTCCGACGTCGGCTCGTGCGCCGCTCATCCACAGCGCCTCGCGCGCGTGCTGGAGCGCTTCGGCCGCCTTCCCGCCCGCGAGCGCCGCTCGCGCGAGCCCCAGGTGAGCGAGCGTTCGATTCTCGTGAGTCTGCGGCAGATTCGCCTGATCCGCGATCCGCAGCGCTTCCGCGAATGCGCGTTGCGCATCCGGTGCGTCGCCGTGCGCGAGCGCGATGTCACCCTGCGCGATGGCGAGTCTCAGCCGCGTGCGGGGCGTCGCCGCGTAGCCGGCCGCGCTGTCGATGCACCTGTGCGCCTGTGCCGGATTTCCGGTGAGCAGTGCCAGCCTGCCGAGCGAAGAGAGCGCGTTGAAGACCGGAAGCTTCGCGTCCGTGGAAAGCGAGTGCGGCGCTTCACCGGGAACGCAGGAATCCAGCGCCGCCACCGGGATGCTCTCGTCCGCGATCATCGACCGCGTGCCGAAGTCCGGCATGCCGGAGGGATTCCTGCTGCCCCAGCCGACGGTCTGCGCGAGCAGATCCCTGCAGTCGAGCGTCGCGACGTGCCTCAGATACGCGTCGGCATCGCCGAAGCTGCCCGTCTCGAGCGCGAGCGCGCCGAGGCGGGAGAGCGCGCGCCGCAGCCCGTCGCACGAGCCGATCCCCGCATAGAGCCGCACGGCGTTGAGGTGCGAGCGTTCGCTCTGCTCGAAGAGCCCGACGGAAGCCTGCAGCCGCCCGAGATTGTCCCAGACGGTGGAAGCCGTGTCGGGGAAGATCTCGGGATCGAGCTCGCGCAGCGCGTCGCGATAGGCCTGGAGCGCAGCCGGATAGCTCTCTTCCTCGAGGAGCGTTGCCTCGTTCTGACGCGCGAGCGCATGGCACTCCCAGTCACGCAGCTCACTGCAGTGTCCGGCTGCAGCGGCGAAGCGCTGCCGCGCCTCGGCCAGCCGGTTCGCACGGTAGTCGAGAAAGCCGGTGAAGATCTCGATGCGCGGCAGCTCGCGCACTCCGTGAAGCGCCGCACGAAGCCGCTCGCGCGCGGCGTCGAGCAGTCGCACGACTTCCGCAAGCCGCGCTTCGGAGCCGACGCTGCCCGGTGTCTCGAGGAGCGACTTGGCGCGCAGAAACAGCAGCACCCCGTGAGGGAGCGGGTGCGTCTCGGCTGGGAGATCGACTGACGCGCGGACGGCGAGAGCGTACGCGTCCGCCGCACGCTGCAGTTTCGAATACGCGAGCTCGGCCATGGCGAGGCGTGCATCGCCGGCACGTGCGCGCAATCCGAGCGCATCGAAGCGGCGAGCCGCCGCGAGATGGCTCTGGAAGGCGCGTTGCCAGTCGCGCTCATGAGCCGCGCGGCCCGCTGCCGCCGCGGCTAGCTCGGCCTCGACCCGGACCTTGTGCGTCTCCGGAACGAGCTCCGCGGTGACGCAGACTTCTCCGCTGACCTCCCGTGAATCACGCGGCACGATCTGCAGGGGGACGTTCGCCTGCGGCTCGACCGTGCGAGCGAGGGAGATCCGTCCGACGCGCCGGACGGCGGCGCTCGCCCAGCCTTCTTCCTGTTCCGCCAGCCCGTCCCCGAGCCGTGCCGCGACGGAGATGCCGCGCTGCTCGACACCGACGTGCAGGAGGCCCTTCGTCGGGGAAGTGAGCGTGAGCCGGATTTCCTGCGATCCGTCGGCAGGAAGGCAGCGCCTCTCGATGACGGTGCGCACGGGCTCGTCGAACGTGCAGCTCATCGCGGCGAGCGCAAGGGAGAAGCCCAGCATGCCGCGGGCGGCCCGACAGGCGCGCTGCCGGCCGTCCCCGGACGCGCGGACGTTCAGCGGCGTTTGGCAGGCCGACATGACGAGCTGTGCAATGGACCCCGGACGGCGGCTCTGCGGCCCCGGCGACCGTTCGCGGGCGCACCGCCGTCTGACGGGGAATATTGATCAATCCAGAGTGACAAAGCGACCGTTTTCGCCTCAGCTTGACGCCGGGAGCCGGCGACTCGCCGCGACGGCAGCGACCTACGGTATGCTCCCGCGGGGGAAGCCACTGGTACGTCCGGGGGTTGCAATGGCGCAGAAGAACATCGAATCGGTTCTCAACGAGGAGCGCCTGTTCGCTCCGCCCGCCGAGTTCGCGGCGCGGGCCCGCATCACGCCGGAGCGGCTCGAGGAGCTGTATCGCCGGGCGGAGGAGGACCACGTCGGGTTCTGGGCGAGGCTCGCGCGCGAAGAGCTCGAATGGCACCGCCCCTTCACCGTGGCGCTCGACGAGTCGCACGCGCCGACCTACCGCTGGTTCCCCGACGGCCGGCTCAACGTTTCGTACAACTGCCTCGACGTGCACCTCGCGGAGCGCGGGCACAAGACGGCGATCATCTTCGAGGGCGAGCCCGGCGATTCGCGGCGCCTCAGTTACCGCGAGCTGCACGCCGAGGTCTGCCGCTTCGCGAACGCGCTGCGCGAGCTCGGTGTGCGCCAGGGCGACCGCGTGGTGATCTACATGCCGATGGTGCCCGAGGTGGTCGTCGCCATGCACGCGTGCGCGCGCATCGGTGCGATTCACTCGGTGGTGTTCGGCGGCTTCTCGGCGCTCTCGCTGAAGGACCGCATCGAGGATGCCGGCGCGCGCATTCTGATCACCGCCGACGGCGGATATCGCGGCGGCCAGATCATCGGGCTCAAGGCGGCGGCCGACAAGGCGCTCGCCGACGGCTGTCCGACGATCGAGAACGTGATCGTCCTCAAGCGCACCGGCCAGCACGTGCCCATGCAGCCGCGGCGCGACCTGTGGTGGCACGAGATCGTGGAAGGCGTGTCGCCCGTGTGCGAGCCCGAGTGGGTCGAGTCCGAGCATCCGCTGTTCCTGCTCTACACCTCCGGCTCGACGGGTAAGCCGAAGGGCATCCAGCACTCGAGCGCGGGTTATCTGCTCGGCGCGAAGGTGACGAGCCAGTGGGTGTTCGATCTGCGCGACGACGACGTGTTCTGGTGCACGGCCGACGTCGGCTGGGTGACGGGACACAGCTACGTCGCCTATGGGCCGCTCGCGGCCGGCGCGACGGTCGTGATGTACGAGGGCGCGCCGACGTATCCGCACGGCGGGCGCTTCTGGGAGATCTGCGAGAAGCACGGCGTCACGATCTTCTACACCGCGCCGACGGCGATCCGCGCGCTGATGAAGCTCGGTGAGGAGCTGCCCGGCCGTTACGATCTCTCGCGTCTGCGCCTGCTCGGCAGCGTCGGTGAGCCGATCAATCCCGAGGCGTGGATGTGGTATCACCGCGTGATCGGCGGCGGGCGCTGCCCGATCGTCGATACGTGGTGGCAGACCGAGACCGGCGCGATCATGATCTCGCCTCTGCCGGGCGCCGTGTCCACCAAGCCCGGTTCCTGCACGCGTCCGCTGCCGGGCGTGGTGGCGGACATCGTCGACGATCACGGCGAGCCCGTGACGCGACCCGACGCCGGCGGTTACCTGGTGATCAGCAAGCCCTGGCCGTCGATGCTGCGGACGATCTGGGGCGATCAGGCGCGTTACGTCGCCACGTACTGGGAGAAGTTCGACGGACGCTACTACGTCGCCGGCGACAGCGCACACCGCGACCGCGACGGGTACTTCTGGATCATGGGCCGCATCGACGACGTGCTGAACGTCTCGGGCCACCGTCTCGGCACCATGGAGATCGAGTCGGCGCTCGTCGCCCATCCGCGAGTCGCCGAGGCCGCGGTCGTCGGCCGGCCGCACGAGATCAAGGGCGAGGCGATCGTCGCGTTCGTCGTGTGCCGCGGAGAGCGACCGACGGGCGACACGAAGGCACTGGTGCAGGAGCTGCGCGACTGGGTGGGAGAGCAGATCGGCGCGATCGCGAAGCCCGACGACATCCGCTTCGCGGACAATCTGCCGAAGACGCGCTCCGGCAAGATCATGCGCCGCCTGCTGCGCGCGATCGCACGCGGCGAGGAGATCGCGCAGGACATCACGACGCTCGAGAACCCCGCCATCGTCGATCAGCTGCGCGGCGTCGATACCGGAGCAAAGGCGCGACGGCCCGGGAAGGCCGCGGGAAGAAAGAGCGCAGCACGTGTGAAGAAGGCACGGCGCGGTGCGAGCCCGGCACGGCGCAAGCCGAGCCGGAAGTCCGCGACCTCGACCGCGGCGCTCCGCAAGAAGAGCAGCGCGGCGACGAAGAGATCGAAGAGCGCGAAGAAGACTGCGAAGCGTCCGGCCGTCGCGCGCCGCGCATCGTCACCTGCACGCGCGCGAAGCGCCGCGAAGAGCGCAAGGAAGAAAACGGCGGCACGCAGGCGCCCCGCCCGGCGCGGGAAGCTCACGCGCCCACGCGCGAAGTCGCGCTGAGATCACGCGGAATCGGAGCAGGCCGGGTCACCGCGAGTGACCCGGCCTTTCTCGTCCTGGCGACCCGGCGTCCTCAGAACCTGTAGCCGGCCTGCAGATACCAGAAGCGTCCCGGCAGATCGTAGGTGGACGGATCGTAGCCGTTCAGCGAGCACGACAGACAGATCGGCGGATCCTCGTCGAGCGCGTTGTTGAGCCCGACCGCGAGAGTGAGACCCTCGGCGCCGAACGCGTCGCGCCACCCGAAGCGCAGATCGACGTAGGTGGTCGCGTCGAGCTCGTTGAGAGACAGGCTCTCATCCTGAGGATTCGGATGCGAGCACAGCCCGAGAGCGGTGAAGCTGTTGGGCGTTCCGTCGAGGAAGTCCGAGCACGACTCCATCACCGAGTCGATGTGGCGCACCGTGACGTTGGCGTTGAAACTCCCGCGCGTCTAGCCGACGTCGAGCGTCGACTGCCACTCGGGGATGGCGCTGTCGTTGACCTCCACGCCTTCGGCGCGCGGCTCGGGTTCACCCGTCGCTCCGAGGGCCGTGAAGTCGTTCACGAATGTGTTGAACCACGTCACCGTGAAGCTGCCGTAGGCTGAATCGGGCGCCTGCCACGAGAGCTTCACGTCGAAACCGTCGGTCTCGATGCGCCCGATGTTCGTCAAGCGGTTCTGGAACGCGGAGATGTTGCCGGTCGGCGTTCGCTCGATGCCGGTGCAGAACGCCGGGTCGAGCGTGCGCACGCACTGCGTGAGCTGCGTCTCCGCGTCGACCGCCTGGATCGCGCCCTCGATCTCGTGATCGTAATAGGTGAACTCCAGCGAAAGGCGCTGTGACCAGGAAACGCCTTCCGCCCAGCGCGGCGTGTAGACGAACCCGGCCGTGAAGCTGTCCGCCGTTTCGGGCTCGAGCTCTGCGTTGCCGCCGGTGATCACGGAGATCTGCGGATTGATCTGCACGTAGTTGGCCGGAATGCCGAGCGCCGCGCAGTTGGCGCGGATCGTCGCGTCGGCCGACGCCGGATAGTTCGAGCAGGGATCCGACAGCACGGCGTCGAAGCGCGTGGCGGCGCCGAACAGCTCGCCGATCGCCGGCGCGCGGAAGCCTTCCGCAAAAGTGCCGCGCAGGACGAGGTCTTCGATGGGCTGCCAGCGCAGACCGGCCTTGAACGTCTCCTCTCCGCCGAACGTGCTGTAGTCGGAGTACCGGCCGGCGAGACTGAGGTCCAGCCTCTCGGCACCGGGCAGGTCGCGCAGCAGCGGCACGTTGAGCTCGAGATACACCTCCTTGACGTCGTAGGAGCCGGACGTCGGCTGAGCCGGAATGTCGTTGCTCTCGCCGGTGATCTTGAGCGAATCCGGCTGGAAGAAGCCCTCGTAGTCGCGATACTCGAAGCCGAGCGCGAAGGCGAGGGGTCCCGCCCACATGTCGAACAGCTCACCGGTGAGGTTCGCGGAGGCGAGCTGCAGGTTGTTCTCGCTCTTGTCGGTGCCGACGTACTGGATCCACTGCAGCATCTCCGGCGTGACCGTGCCCTCGCCGCCGAAGAGATTGAGCGGCACGCAGCCCGGAATCGCCGCGCACACGGCGGGATCGCCGAGCGCCTGCTGGATGTGCAGCACGTTGTAGTTGCCGCGCGCCGTCTGGTCGGCCCGGTTGCGCGCATCGACGAGGTTCACGTCCCAGAACATGTCGCGGCCGCCGAGCGTGAAGCTCCCCTCGAAGCCGGTGCCGAAGTAGTACGTGTCGACGTTCTGCTCGTAGATGCGCGGACCGCCCTCGACCGGGCGCCGAGCGAGTACGAGGAAGTTCTGGCCGTTGACGAGATCGATGCCGAACGGGTTGTACGGATTGAGCGCCGAGATCGAGACGGTGTCGGCGAGCCCGCCCGTGCCCGCATCGGGACCGAGGAAGATGGGTTCCGGCGCTGCGCGGTTCACCGACTCGCGTGTGTTGTAGAGCCCCTTGAGGTACCACTGCACGCCGGGAGAGAGCTGGTAGCGGAACTGGCCGAAGAGCGCCCGGCGCTCGTTCGGTGTCAGCACCAGGTTGTAGGGCGCGAAGTTGAAGCGGTCGTCGTCGGTGAAAGGATGGTACGTGCTCGCGCCGCCCGTGGGATTCGCCGGATCGTAGACGGGACTCGTCGCGCCTGTGTTGAGCGCCAGGTCCACCGCGTTCTGGCCGGCGAGCTGCGGTGTCGAGCAGTCCGCGACTCGCGGGTCGCAGAATATGAAGCGGCCCTGCGGCGTCGCGGAGCTGCCGCGCGTCACGCCAGTGCCCGGAACGGGGAACAATGCCTGGTTGCGATCGCTCGATTCGACCGCTTCCTGCCTGGTGTAGCTCACCGAGATGAAGAACGAGAAATCGTCTCCGGTGCTGCCGAACGACAGATCGGCGCGCGTCGTCTCGCCGTCGCCCTCGTCGTACGCGCCGAAGTAGAGATTGCCGTCGAGACCGTCGAAGTCGCGCCGCGTGATGATGTTGACCACGCCCGCGATCGCGTCCGAGCCGTAGATCGCCGAGGCGCCGTCTTCCAGAACCTCGACGCGCTCGATGATCGAGAGCGGAATGGTGTTGAGATCCACCACCGTGCTCACGCCGCTCGCGGAGGACTCGTTCACCCAGCGGATGCCGTCGACGAGCACCAGCACGCGTTTCGATCCGAGATGCCGCAGATCGATCTGTGCCGAGCCCGCGCCGATTCCGCCCGCGTCGGCGGGATAGCCGAAATTGCCGCTCGAGTTGAACCTGGTGTTGAGCGCGGAGCCGCTCGTCGTGAGCTCCTGCAGTATGTCGCCGATGGACGCGAGTCCCTGCTGCTCGAGAGCGTCGCGTCCCAGGGTCGTAACCGGTGCGATGCCCTGCATGTCGGCGGAACGGATGCGTGAGCCGACGACGGTGACCTCCTCGATGTCCTCGGACGGTGTCCGTTCCTGAGCCTGTGCCGTGACCACAGGAAGTACTGAACCGGAAAACATTGCGAGCGCCACGGCTCGCGCGACGGAACTGCTGGACCGCTTCATGAGTGTCTCCCTGTCCTGGTGGAACGCCGTGTTCCGTGGCCCGGGTCCGATTGCCGGACCCGGCAGCTCCGCTGTCCCGCCTGGAGAGGAGTCTGTTGCACACTCGTCACAGTGCAGGGAGCACGGTGCCGCTGACGTGGCGGGAGCAAGCTGCGTGCCGTCGTGCGGCCGCAACATGGCAGCGGCGGACGCTCGCGGTGTCCGAGCGAAACGCAGCGCGCGTCATTGCTCGAGCTGAATCGTGGCGAATGCGATCTGAGATCACGGCACGTCTCGTGCGTGGGAGCGGGCATGTCTTCATCTCGGGCCGATCCGTCCGCGAACGACACGGAGCTCGAGCCGGCGCTTCCGATCACCGTGATCATGAATGCCGGCTCCGGGCGCAGGGACGCGGAGAACGATCGCCGGCAGATCGAGGAGGCGCTCGAGCGCTCGGGCCGCGAGTACCGCATCGTCCCGTGTGCACGGCCCGGGGATCTCGAGCGCGCGGCACGCGAAGCCGTCGCCGACGCCGCACGACATCCGCGCATCGTCGCCGCCGCCGGCGGCGACGGAACCATCAACGCCGTCGCGGGCCACGTTCTCGGCACGGGGCTGTCGCTCGGGGTGATACCGCTCGGCACGTACAACTTCTTCGCGCGCGACCTGGGTATTCCCCTCGATCCCGCGCGCGCCGCGGCGGCTCTCGTCGACGGCAGGGTACGCCGCGTCCACGTCGCTCACGTCAACGGCAGGCTGTTTCTCATCAACGCGACGTTCGGTCTGTATCGCCGCGTCCTCGAGGAGCGCGAGCGGTACAAGCACCGCTTCGGCCGCTACCGCTTCGTGACCGTTCCCTCCGCGCTGATCACGCTGATGCGCAACCATCGCACCTACCGCGTGGAGCTCGAGCTCGACGGACGTCCGGCGGTGCTGCACACGCTCATGCTGTTCTTCGGCCTCAACACGCTGCAGCTCGAGAAGCTCGATCTCGATGTCGCGGAGTGCACCGCTCGCGGCAGGCTCGCAGTGCTCGCGCTGCGCCCGATGAGCCGACTCGAGCTGCTGGGCATCGCGCTGCGCGGCGCGCTGCAGAGGCTCGAGCAGGCGCCGAACCTGCAGCGCCACTGCGCCTCGCGGGTCGACGTCTACTGGCGAGGTGCACGCCGCATCCGCGTTGCGCTAGACGGCGAGACGATCGAGTGCGAGGTGCCGTTGCGCTTCGAGGTACTGCCCGACGCCCTGCCCGTCGTCGTGCCGCGCAGCCCCGAGCCGCGCGAATGACGGCGGTCGCGTGCACGCGACGGACAGGGATTTTCCGGCTGAAACAGGCGGAACCGTCGCGATTCGGGGACGGTCTGCAAAGCAGTTGACTGCAGCGGCCTCAGGGCACACCCTTGCCGACTCTCTTCCCGGGGTCTGCACAGAGCCGCACGACCATGAATCCCAATCCCGGCGCGCGCTCGATCCAGGACACCACGGTGCCGCCCGGCGGTGAGATGGGCGAACGCATCCATGCATGCAACTGGGCGGACACGCCGCTCGGTCCGATGCCTGCCTGGCCGCAGGGACTGCGTTCCGCGGTCAGCGTGCTGCTGCAGTCGCCGGTGCCGATGGCGGTCCTCTGGGGCCGCGACCTCATCCTGCTCTACAACGATGCCTGCGCACGTCTCCTCGGCTCGCGTCACCCGGCGGCGCTCGGCCGTCCGCTCGCCGAGCTCACCGGCAGCGCAGAAGAGGGTGCCGTGGCGCGGCTGCGTTCCCTGTTCGATGCCTGCGGGCAGTCGCGTTCCGCGGGCGTATACGTTTCACTCACGAGTGATTCTTCCGCGCGCGACGAGGAGCCCGGATTCCTCTGCAGCCCGTTGACGGACGACGACGGACACATCGCGGGAGTGCTGTGCGTGCGCGCCGATCCGGCCGTTCGCGCCGCGCCGGAGGTTGCACCCTCCATCGCCGAGCTGCGCAACGCTCTCGCGTCGCTCGAGCTCGACGAGGAAAGACTGTACCGGCTCGCCGCAGGCACGTCGCACCTCATCTGGACCGCGACGACACAGGGCGCGCTCCAGCAGATCACCGAGAACGGCCGGCGCGCGATGGACTGGCGTGCACTGGTTCATCCGGACGATCTGCCGGCACTGCTCGCGGCATGGGATCGCGCGCGCGGCGGCGGCGAACCCTTCGAGCATCGCTGCCGGCTGCGCCGCTCCGGGACCGAAGGCGAATGGCGCATGCAGATCGTGCGCGGCCGTCCGCTGCGCGATCCGCGGGGCCGCGTGCAGAAGTGGGTCGGAATCTGCGTGGATGCGCACGAGCCCGCGGACCGCGAGGACGAGCTGCGCCAGGCGCGCGACGAGGCGGAGCGCCAGCGCCGCGCCGCCGAGCTCGCCAATCACATGAAGGACGAGTTCCTCGCCACCGTGTCTCACGAGCTGCGCGCGCCGCTCAATGCGATCAGCGGCTGGGCGGGCCTCCTGCGTCAGGGCAGGCTGGATCCCGCCATGGTCATGCGCGCGGCTCAGACCATCGAGAACAACGTGCGCGCGCAGGCGAAGCTCATCGACGATCTGCTCGACATCTCGCGCATCGCCTCGGGGAAGTTCCGGCTCGAGCTGCGCGAGCTCGATCCGGCGGTGGCGGTCGAAGCCGCCGTGGAAACGACGCGTCCGACGGCCGCCGCGAAGGACATCCGCATCGAAACGCGGATCGACCGAGGTGTCTGCCGCGTGACGGGCGATCTGCAGCGGCTGCAGCAGGCCGTCAGCAATCTGCTGTCGAATGCGGTGAAGTTCACGCCTTCGGGCGGTCTCGTGACCGTCGAACTGAGCGTGCACGATGCGTGCGCGCAGATCGTCGTGCGCGATACCGGTGTCGGAATTCCGCCCGCGTTCCTTCCTCACGTGTTCGAGCGCTTCCGTCAGGCGGATCGTCCCGTCGAGAGGCGCAGCCGCGGCCTGGGGCTGGGGCTCTCGATCGTGCGTCACATCGTCGAGCTGCACGGCGGCTTCATCCGTGCGGAGAGCGAAGGCGAAGGGCGCGGCGCGACGTTCACCATCCAGCTCCCCTGCACGGCCGCGCAGCCGTCCGCATCGCGAAGCTCTCCCGAGAGCAGCCGCGCGACGAGCCCTCCTCAGTCGGCGCCGCTTCAGGGGCTGCGTCTCCTCACGGTGGACGACGAGCCCGACGCCGCGGAGATGCTGAAGGTGCTGCTCGAGCAGTACGGGGCGCGCGTGACGACGGCGCACAGCGCAACCGACGCGCTGCGCTGCCTCGAGTCCGAGCGCTTCGATCTGCTCATCTCCGACATCGGCATGCCGGGCGTGAACGGCTACGAGCTGCTCGAGCGCGTGCGCAGCGCATGCGGCGCGCCGAATGCGCGCGACATTCCCGCCATCGCGGTCACGGGATTCGCGCGCAGCGAAGATCGCGCACGCGCGCTGCGCGCCGGCTACCAGGAGCACGTGGTCAAGCCCGTCGAACCCGACAAGCTGGCCGCGGCGATCATGCGCGTCGTCGCGCGCAGTTCGGCGCAGTCCGTTCACTGACGCCGTCCGGCGACAGCTCCTTGACGGCGCTTCGCGCCGGCCGGGAGAATCCCGCCACCCGAAGGCGCCGTGGAGCCGCCTGGTCGTCGCGCACGGATGCGGTCCCGATTGTGAGAGGAGTAGCGATGTCGCTCTTTCGGCTGAAGCAGATCGCAGTCTGTGTGCTGTCGGCTCTGGTCGTCGCGACCGGAACGCCGGTTACCGCTCGTGCGGAGATCATCGATACCTCGACGGCGCTCGCCGCCGCGACGCGCAGCGAGAGCCTGGGACGCATCGCCCGCGCGCTCGATCAGGAGAGCGTGCGCGAGCGGCTCGAGGCACTCGGAGTGGACCGCGCCGCGATCGACGCGCGGCTCGCCGCGCTCACGGATGCGGAGCTCGCCTCGCTCGCCGAGCGGCTCGAGAACGCACCGGCCGCCGGCGACGTGCTCGGGCTCATCGGCGCGGTATTCGTGGTCCTGCTCATCCTCGAGCTCGTTGGCGTCATCGACATCTTCAAGACGGTCGGTCCTGCGGCACGGCGCTGAGCGCGGTCTCGCGCTCGGCGCGCTGCTCGCCGCCGTGATGCTGGCGGGCTGCGCGACGCCCCGTGCCGGCTCGTCGGGGGTCGCCGCGGAAGAGGCGGTCGAGCTCACCGCCGTTCCGTTCTTTCCTCAGGAAATTCACCAGTGCGGCCCGGCGGCGCTCGCGACGGTGCTGTCCGCCTCGGGCGTCGAGGTCACGCCCGAAGAGCTCGTGCCGCGCGTCTACATTCCCGGGCGCCGGGGCAGTCTGCAGACGGAGCTCGTTGCAGCGGCGCGCCAGCACGCGCGGCTCCCGTACGAGCTCGACGATTCACTCGAAGCCATCGCCCGCGAGCTGCGAGCGGGACGCCCGGTCCTCGTGATGCAGAATCTCGCGCTGCCCCGATGGCCGCGCTGGCATTTCGCCGTCGTGGTCGGCGTCACTCCGACGCACGTGATCCTGCGTTCGGGTACCCGTGAGCGCCTGCGCCTGCGGCATTCCACGTTCCTCAGGACATGGACGTGGGCCGGATCGTGGGCGCTGGTGCTGCTCGCACCGGGCGAGCTGCCCGCGGAGGCGCATCCCGAGCGCTGGCTGAGCGCGAACGCCGCGCTCGAAGCGGTCGGTCAGCGGCGCGCGGCGCGCGTCAACTACGAAGCGGCCGCGAAGCGCTGGCCGGATGAGCCGCTCGTGTGGCTCGGCATCGGCAACACCGCCTATCACGAGGGTGACCGTGCCGCTGCGGAAGCCGCGTACCGTCGCGCCGTGGCGCTCGACGGCTCGAACGCGGTCGCGCTCAACAATCTCGCGCACGTCCTCGGCGAGCGTGGTTGTACGCAGGAAGCCCTGGAGCACCTCGAGCGTGCGCGTGAGGCGGCTCCACCGGTGCTGCTCGCGTCCATCGAGGCGACGGCCCGCGAGCTCGCCGCGCGCACACCGCACGATGCATCGGCACCGGGTGCTTGCTCTGCGGCCGCGGCCCGATAGACGAAACGACCTCACTCTGCACGACATACCGGAGACGTCCATGCCCGCCCCGTTCCATCTCGCCATTCCCGTGCACGATCTCGCCGCCGCACGCCGCTTCTACGGCGAGCAGTTCGGCTGCCGCGAAGGGCGCAGCTCCGACACGTGGGTGGACTTCGACTTCTTCGGTCATCAGCTCGTGGCGCACCTCGATCCGCGGCGCCGTGCCGAGCCGCATTTCAACGACGTCGACGGACACGACGTGCCCGTGCCGCACTTCGGCGTCGTGCTCGAGTGGGACGAGTGGCACCGACTGGCAGAGCGTCTGCGCGCCTGCGGCACACGCTTCGTGCTCGAGCCGGGAATCCGCTTCGAGGGCAAGGTCGGCGAGCAGGCGACTTTCTTTCTCTACGACCCCTCCGGGAACGCGCTCGAGTTCAAGGCGTTCAGGGATCCCTCTCAGCTCTTCGCGAAGTGACGCTCACGGCGCGGCGGCGAGGCGCGTAACGATCTGGAATTCTCCGCGGCAGCCGCCGTCGACCCAGATGCCGCGCGGGCCGAGTCCCCAGGTCTCGCCTTCGCGGCAGGGCGCGCGGCCGAGCTGCCGCACGAGACGCACGCGTACCGCGCCGTCCGCCGGACAGACGATGCGCTTCCTCCCCGGCGATTCACAGCGCACGGGCGCGTCGCGCGCCCGTGTCTCGTTCTGCGTTTCACTCGCATCGCCCGCCATGGCAGGTTCGGCGGCGAAGACGAACTCGGCGCGGCAGCCTCCGTTCACCCACAGCCCTTCATCGTCGAAACCGAAGTTCCATCCTGCGTCACAGAGCGTTTCTCCGGTCTGCCGTACCTCCACGAGTCGCAGACCCCCGAGGTTTGCCGCGCAGAAGGCGCGCAGCCCGTCGACGGACTCGCAGCGGATGGTGCGCTCTGACGGCCGTTCGATCTCCGGTTGTTCGCTCGCCCAGGCGCAACTCGAGCCGCAGAGCGCGGCGAGCGCGCCGTACGTCAGTCGACTGGCCCGGACCATCGAAGCCTCCCGGTCTGGAGCCGATCCATACCGCCTTCTCAACGCCTTCCGGCGCGCACCGGTTCCGGCCCTGTTGTCATCCGCAGGGCGTCACGCCATGCTCACGCTGCGCGCGCATACGGGGGTGCCGTGATCTCGAACACCGACGCGATCGTCGCCGCGATGATCCTCTACATGGGGATCTGCCTGATCCTCGGATTCATCGCCTACCGGCGCACTTTCAATCTCGGCGACTTCATCCTCGGCGGGCGCAGCCTCAACAGCTTCGTCACCGCCTTCAGCGCCCAGGCCACCGACATGAGCGGCTGGCTCCTGATGGGTCTGCCCGGGCTCGCGTACGCCTCCGGCTTCGACTCCGTCTGGATGGCGCTCGGCCTGACGGTCGGCACCTATCTCAACTGGAAGCTCGTGGCGGCGCGCCTGCGCACGCGCACGGAGCAGCTCGACAACTCGCTGACGCTTCCGGACTACTTCGAGCGGCGCTTCGAGGATCGCACGCGGCTGCTGCGCACCCTCACCGCGACGTTCATCCTCGTGTTCTTCGTGTTCTACACGAGCTCCGGTTTCGTCGCGGCGGGGCGGCTGTTCGAGGCGCTCTTCGGAATGCCGTACGTCGAAGCGATGTTCTGGGGCAGCATCGTGATGCTCGCGTACACCTTCTTCGGCGGTTTCCTCGCCGTGAGCTGGTCGGACGTGCTGCAGGGAACGCTGATGATCTTCGCGCTCGTGCTCGTCGCGGTGCTGGGGATCGCGCTCGCCGGAGGAGCGGGCGAAACGTGGGCACGCATCGAGGCGCTCGATCCCTCACTGCTCGATCCGTTCGCCGTGGAGGGCACCTCGCTCGGCTGGATCGGCGTGATCTCGCTGCTCGGCTGGGGTCTCGGCTATGCCGGGCAGCCGCACATCCTCGCGCGCTTCATGGCGGCCCAGTCTGCGGGGCACATCACGCTTGCGCGGCGGATCGCGATGGCCTGGGTCATCACGGTGCTCGCAGCGGCGGTGATCGTCGGCCTCACGGGTCTCCTGGCGCTGCCCGAGCGGCTCGAGGGTCCGGATCGCGAGACCGTGTTCATCCGGATGGCGACGGACTTCTTCCCGCCGGCGATCGCGGGCATCTGTCTCGCCGGCGTGATGGCGGCGATCATGAGCACTGCATCCGCGCAGCTTCTCGTCGCCTCGTCCGCGTTCGTGCAGGACTTCTACCGTGGCCTGTTCCGCCGCGATGCCGGCGGCCGCGAGCTGCTGTGGATCGGCCGGTTCGCCGTGCTCGTCATCGCGGTGCTCGCCTTCCTGCTCGGGCTCGATCCGGAGAGCAAGGTGCTCGATCTCGTGAGCTGGGCGTGGGCGGGCTTCGGCGCGGCGTTCGGGCCGGCGATCATCCTGTCGCTCTACTGGGAGCGCACGACGCGCACGGGCGCGCTCGCGGGAATCCTCGTGGGCGGGCTCACGGTCATCCTGTGGAAGCAGGGGCTCGGATCCTTCGCCGCTCGCGATCCGCAGTCCCTGCTCGGTCAGCTCGGACAGCTCTACGAGCTCGTTCCCGGTTTCATCCTCTCGTGGGTCGCGATCTGGGTCGTGAGCCTGTTCACCGCGCCGGTGCGGGAGGCCGTGAGCCTGCAGCGGTCGCCGCGATGAGCATCACCTATCGCGAGGGGAACGATCTCGACCTCGACACGGTCATCGAGCTCTACCGTGCGTCCACGCTCGGCGAGCGCCGGCCGATCGACGACCGCCGCATCATGGCCGACATGCTGCGGCATGCGAATCTCGTGATCACGGCGTGGGATGGAGACCGGCTCGTCGGCATCGCGCGCACGCTCACCGATTTCAGCTACTGCGGATATCTCGCCGATCTCGCCGTGCACGCCGATTATCAGCGCCGCGGCATCGGCACGAGGCTGATCGAGGAGACGCGCCGCCGGATGGGCCCGCGCTCGATGCTCACGCTCCTCGCGGCGCCGAAGGCACGCGAGTACTACCCGAAGATCGGCTTCAGGCAGCACGAGAGCGCGTGGATCCTGCGTGCTTCGGAGCCGTTTCCCGTGCGCGCGAAAGAAGACGCGCCGGAAGAGTGAGAACGGCCGCTTCCGCGCGGCTCAGGACGCCGTCTTCTCCGGCACCAGGCGCAGGTTGAAGCTAACCTTCACGTCGTCGCCGACCCACTCGGTGGACTTCCACTCGCCCTGGCCGACCCCGAACTGCAGCCTCTTGATGACGAATTCGCCGCTCATCTGCCCCGCGCCATCCGCGCTGCGGAACGTGAAGGGAATCGTGACATCACGCGTCACGTCGCGGATCGTGAGCTTGCCGGTCGCCTCGTAGCGATCCGAACCCTTGCTCTCGATCTTCGACGCGGTGAAGCGTGCGGTCGGGAACCTGTCGACGGCGAACAGATCCGCGCCGCGCAGGATTCCGTCACGCTCCTTGTCCTTCGTGTCGACCGATGCCACCTGGACCGTGACGTCGAGACGGCCCGACGCGGGATCGTTCTCCGGCAGCGCGAGCTTCACGTCGAATTTCGAGAAGCGGCCCTCGCTCTGCGCGCCGGCCTGAACGAAATGGAAGGAGAGCGTGCTTTTCGCCGGATCGAGCACGTACGAACCGGCCGCGTGCGCAAGGGGCGCGAGCGCGAGAAGGGCCACGGCGGCGAGGAGCGCGTTGCGTACGTTCATCGAAACAGCCTCATCGAGTCTGGGTAAACGGCAGCATGCGCCGCAGGACGTCGTCCTTCACCACGAAGTGATGCTTCAGCGCGGCGGCGACGTGCAGGACGACGACGGCGGCGAGGGTCCATGCAAGGATCTCATGAGTCTGATTCAAAGTCTCGTACAGCGCTTCGTCGGGCCCCACCAGGTCCGGGAGCTGCACGAGATTGAACCAGCTCACCGGGAAATTGCGTGCCGAGGACATCATCCAGCCGGTCAGCGGCAGCGCGAAGAGCAGCAGGTACATGGCACCGTGAGTGACGTGCGCGAGAAAGCGCTCGTACGGCCGCATCGTGGACGGCAGCTCCGGAACGGGGTTCGCGAGCCGCCAGGCGAGGCGGATCACCGCGAGACCGAGTATCGTGATGCCCACGGACTTGTGACGCGCGAGCATCGCGAGCTTCTGCAGGCCGAGCGGCAGTTCGTCGGCAACGAGCCCGAGAACGAACTGCACGATGATGAGTGCCGCGATGATCCAGTGCAGCGCCTGGGCGACGCTGCCCCAGCGCGTGGAAGTGTTCCGTAGGGGCATGCGCTTAAGCTTATTCGCGTGAGAGCGACTTGCACAATCCGCGCCCTCCTGGGCGGGATCGCCGCGATCTCGCTCCTCACGGCTTGTCCTGCGCCGCCGCGGCAGGAGGCGGGAAAGCTGCCCGGCGCAGCACCGCAGACCTTCGGATTCACCGGTCCCGAGCGCACGTTCCGGATTTCGCCCCCGGAGTCTCTGGTGACCGTGCTCGTCTACCGCGGCGGCCCGCTCGCGGCAGCGGGCCACAACCACGTCGTGGCGTCACACGACGTCAGCGGCACGGTACGCCTTCATCCGGAGCTCGCCCGTTCCGCTTTCGGGCTGGAGCTGCCGGTAGCTTCCCTGATCGTCGACGACCCGGAGATGCGTCGAGAGGCGGGGCCGGAGTTTCCTCCCGAGGTGCCGGATTCCGCGCGCGAGGGGACACGCCGGAACATGCTGAGCGAGGCCGTTCTCGATGCCGGGCGCAGTCCCGTCATCCGTGTGCGATCCGATAGCATCGTGCCGGGATCCGAAGGGCTGACGGCGCGCATCCGGGTCAACCTGCGCGGCCGCGATCACGTGCTCGACGTGCCCGTGAGTCTCGAGCTCTCGGGCGACGAGCTGCGCGCTGCCGGCGAGGTCACCGTGAGTCACGCGCAGCTCGGTCTCACGCCCTTCAGCGTGCTGCTCGGCGCGCTGCGGGTGCGCGACGATCTCACCATCCGTTACCGCATCGTCGCGCGTCCCGTCGATTCACATTCGCCCAGGGTACCTTCCGAGCCCGGAGCGGGAGGGGCGGAGTGAGCAGACGGGAAAGGAGCCCCTCTCCCCGGAGAGGAGAGAGGGACAGTGGACATCTCGTCAGCTCGCGCCGCCGAGCTCGGAGAGCAGCTCGTCGGCTCTGTACACCTTGCGCAGCGCCTCGAGCATGATCGCGGGATGCACGGCGACCGCGCGGTTCTTCTCCGTGTCGAACCAGTACGCACCCGAGATCGAGTGGATGTTGCCGTCGAACATGAGCCCGACGATCGAGCCCTGAGCATCGATCAGCGGGCTGCCCGAGTTGCCGCCCACGATGTCGTTGTTCGTCACGAGATTGAACTTCGTGCTCATGTCGAGGCGGTCCTTCGCGTCGAGCCAGCTCTGCGGGATGCGGAACGGATCCTGACCCGTGGCGCGCTCGAAGAGACGCTCGAGCTTCGTGAAGGGCTCGACGGGCGTGCCGTTCTCGACCCAGCCCTGCACGGTGCCGTAGTTGAGGCGCAGCGTGAAGGTCGCGTCCGGATAGACGCTGGTGCCGAGCAGCGCGAAGCGCGCACGCGCGATGCGCTCGGAAGCGGCATCGACCACGGCCTCGACCTCGTCCTCGTACCGCTTGCGCAGAGCGCGCGCCTCGGGATCGATCTGCCGCGCGAGCACGATCAGCGGATCGTCGGATGCGGCGATCGCAGCCGCGCCGCCTTCCCACAGCTTCATGCGCACCTGCGGATCACCCAGCTTCGAGCCGTCGATCAGACGCTCGGCGAGCGAATCGGGCGAGTCCTGCGCGAGGAGCTGACGCACGATCGGGTGATCGGGTCCCAGCCACTCGCGCATGCGCTCGAGCGAGAAGGACAGGGTGAGCTTCTCGAGCTCCGGATACACCGGCACCGCTGCCTCGAGCTGCTGCTTGAGGCGCGGGAGCGACGCGTCCGTGAACTCGCGCAGTCGCTCGGTGTTGGGCTTCGCACGCTCATCGGCCGCGCGCACGAGCGCGCGTGCATAGCGGAACAGGCGCGAGTTGAAGCCCGCACCACCTTCGATGAAGGTGTACGGCACGCTGATCGCGCGCTCGATCTCCTGCGCCTTCTCGATCTCGCTCCACGGATCGCCGATGCTCTGCGCGAGCGCGGGATCCTTCGCGACCTTCTCACGCAGCGCGGCCTGCTCCTGCGCCTTGCGCGAAAGGAGCTCGTCGTCGTGCAGGGCGTCGAGCAGCCGGCGCCGTACCTTGATGCCGTTCTCGAGAGTCTGCAGCGGTTCCTGCACGATGCGCTGCGCCTCCGGGCTCGACTTGGCGAACTGGATGTAGCGGCCGCGCAGCTCGGAAGCGCGCAGCAGCCACTGCGGCAGATCGATGTCGCGCAGCGTCCGGAGCTGAGCGAGCGTCAGCAGCCGGTCGGTCGAGCCGGGATGACCCGAGACGAAGACGAGCTCGCCGACATCGGGTCCGGAGAAGTCGATGCGCAGGTGGTTCGGCGTCGAGGCGGGCTTTCCGTCCGCGTCGTACGCGCGCAGGAAGGCCATGTCCAGGCACCAGCGCGGGAACTGGAAGTTGTCCGGGTCGCCGCCGAATGCCGCGATGCCCATCTCGGGCGCGAACACCAGACGCACGTCGTCGTAGCGCCTGTACTTGTAGAGGAAGTACTGACCGCCGTCGTAGAGATTGACGGACTCGCACTTGAGCGGCCCGGTGCGCCGGTTCCTGCGGCTCGCCTGCTCGCAGGACTGCTCGAGCTCGGTGAGCGCTCTCTTGCGCGCTTCGTTCGCGGCCTGCTCGTCCATGCCGCGCGTCGCATCCGCGATCTTCTGCGTGACGTCCTCGACCTCGACGAGCACGTCCGCGACCTGCGTGCGGCAGCGGATCTCCCGCTCGCGACCGTTTGCGAGAAAGCCGTCCTCGAGCAGGCTCTTCTCCTTCGAGGAGTTCTCCGCGAGGCAGCTCGCCGCGCAGTGGTGATTGGTGAGGATCAGGCCTTCGGACGAGACGAACGACGCCGTGCAGTTCGCGAGCCGCACGGTGGCGGTGCGCACGCGGTCGAGCCACTCGGGCGTGATCCTCACGCCGTATTGCTGCTGCACCCGATCGCTCGGGAAGTCGTGAAAGGTCCACATGCCCTCGTCCGCCAGCGCAGGGGCGGCGACGAGCAGTGCAGATACGAAAAACCTCGATGCGTGCATCGTTTATCCTTCGGTCCGTACGGACGCGCAGTGCCGATCGGCGCCCATTATGCTGCAAGCCTATATCCCGCTGCTTCTGACCCACGCCACGCTCGCAGTCGTGAGCCCCATCCTGTTCTCGATACGGGCGCTGCGGGCGATACGCGGGCTCGACCCGGCACGCGGCTGGCTGCGCGTCGCGCCTCACGTCGTGGACAGCCTTCTGCTCCTCGCCGGGCTCGCGCTCGCCTTCACGATCCGCCAGTACCCGTTCGTTCACGGCTGGCTGACCGCGAAGCTCCTCGCGCTGATCCTCTATATCGTGCTCGGACACGTCGCCGTGCGTCGGGCGCGCACGAAGCGCGCCAGGATCGCGGCATGGGTCGCGGCGCTCTGCGTCGTCCTCTACATCTACGGCGTGGCGATCACTCACAGCCCGAGGCTCAGCATCGGGGCGGGGTGAGACGAGTCGCAAGCGGCTCGCGACGAAGCGAGGCTCCGCTGCGACGAGCGCTCAGCCCTCGTCGTGCAGCAGCAGCAGCGCGGTGCCTTCCGGCGCCTCGATGAGCGCATTCGCCGTACGGTCGAGCCCTCGCGGCAGCTCGTCCGAGAGCTCGATTCCGAGCTCGCGCAGCTTCGCGATGCGCTCGGGCATCCCGGGATCGCGGAACACCAGCATCGGCCGGTCGAGCGTGCGCGGCCGGTGGAAGGCGAGCTCGAGGTGATCGCTGGTGAGCGGCAGCCGCAGGTAAGGGTCGTCCGTCTCTTCCGTCGCGACGAAACCGAGCGGCTCCCAGAAAGACTTCTGCCTTTCGAAATCCGTGGCCGGAGCGCTGAACTCGGCGAAGTCTCCGCACAGCGAGGGCAGCTCCGGGGGGCGGTCGACGGGCGAGAAGGTGCGCGCTTCGACCACCTTCACGAACTGGCCCGAAGGATCCCGGAAGCCGATCTCGTTGAACACGTCGTCCCCGACGCGGCGTATCTCCAGCTCGATGCCGCTCGCCTCGAGCGCCGGCACATGTTCGGCGATTCCGGCGCGCACGAAGGTGAGCGAAGGCGAAGGGAGACGTGCCTGGTGCAGGCCGATGAAGATCCGTCCGTCGGTGAGCACGCCGTACGGATGCGGCCACATGTCGCCCGTATGCGCCTGCGTGAAACCGAGGCGCTCGTAGAACTCCACCGACGCACGGATGTCGGGCGTCGCGATGGCGATCTCGAGAAAGCGTCCGAGGGGCACGGTTCTGCCGCGGTCCGCCCGCTGCCGGAGGGTCGATCAGCGGGCCTTCAGGTCGAGGCGCCCCGCGCCGCTCCCGCGGGCAGGTAGCCGAGCTCCACCTGAGTCCATCCCTGACAGTGGCGTGCGATGAGATCCGCGAGGAATCGCGCGTGCGACGGGCGCGCATTGAGCGCCGGCACGTACTCGAAGCGCCGTCCGCCCGCCTGCAGGAATCGCGCGCGGTTCTCGATGTCGATCTCCTCGAGGGTCTCGAGGCAGTCCGCCGCGAATCCCGGGCACAGCACGGTCACTTCGTCGATGCCTCGTCGCGGCAGCTCGGTGAGCAGATCGCTCGTGTACGGCTTGAGCCATTCGCCGGGCCCGAACTTCGACTGGAACGAGATGCCCCACTCGGACTCCTCGAGCATCAGCTCGTCCGCGAGCAGCCGCGCGGTCTTCTGGCACTTGCAGAAGTAGGGATCGCCGGCATGGAAGTAGCGCTCGGGGATGCCGTGGAAGGACATCAGCAGATACTTCGTGCGTCCGTGGCTCTGCCAGTGCTCGGTGACGCTCGCGCGGAGCGCCTCGATGTAGCCGGGATCGTCGTGATACTCGGCGATGAAGCGCAGCTCGGGCAGCCAGCGCCAGCGTCGCAGCTCCGAGCTCACCTGATCGTACACGGCACCGGTCGTGGCGCCGCAGTACTGCGGGAAGAGCGGCACCACCAGGATGCGCTGTGCGCCTGCGCGCCGGAGCCTGGCGAGCGCAGTGCCCACGCCCGGGTTCGAGTACAGCATGCCGATCTCGACGGTGAGCGGTGCGAGCATGCGTTGGGCGAGCGTCGAGGTGAGCTCGGCGCGGAGCTGCTCCGAGTACACGAGGAGCGGCGAGCCCTGCGACGTCCAGATCCTGCGGTACTTGCGCGCGACGCGCGCCGGCCGCGTGCGCAGGATGATTCCGTGAAGCAGCGGCAGCCAGAGCGGCCGCGGAAGCTCGACGACGCGCGGATCGGACAGCAGGCCGCGCAGGAAGCGCCTCACGTCGGAAGTCGAGAGCGAGTCCGGGCTTCCCGAGTTGACGAGCAGCACGCCGATGCGCTCGGCGCCGTCGTGGCGGAAATCCGGGGAGCTGATGTAACGCATGAAGAGCGCGGGTTCCCGAAGAGCGATGCGGCGACGATACCTGCCCCCGCCCGCCGCGTCGATACGTGGATCGCCCCGGCGGGTGGCGGGTCGTCCGCGGCGCTTGGCATCATTACATCCGATCCAATCTTCATCGTCCGGCGGGCACACGCCGGATGTCCGTTGCATCGATCGGGAGCACCCACGACGTGAAGGCGGAGAGAATCATCGAGCGACTGCAGCTCGTGCCTCATCCGGAGGGCGGCTGGTACCGCGAACTGTTCCGCTCGGGCACACGCATCGCCGCGCGTCAGGGTGAGCGCTCCGCGATCACGACCATCTACTATCTGCTCGAGCGCGGCCGGTTCAGCCGCTGGCACGTCGTCGATGCGGACGAGATCTGGCACTTCTACGCCGGAGCTCCGCTCGAGCTGCTGGCCTACGATTCCCGGGCGCGAGCGCTGCGGCGAAGCGTTCTCGGAGCGCCGGACACCGGTCACGAGCCGGTCGGTGTCATCGAAGCGGACGTCTGGCAGGCCGCACGGAGCCTCGGCGACTGGTCGCTCGTCGGCTGCACCGTCGCGCCGGGATTCGAGTTCGAGGGCTTCCGCTTCGTCGCCGACCTGCCCGGGCATCGGGATCATTTCCGCGGCGGGCTCGAGCCGTTCGCGACGCTGCTCTGATCCGCTTCCTGTCGTCCGCGTTCGACCGCCATGTCGCAGCCGCTCAAGATCGTGCTCGGAATCCTGGCGATCCTTCCGGCGATCGCGACTGCGGTGCTGCTCAGCAGCGGCCTGCTGCCGGGCGCCGAGGAGATCGAGGCGCAGGGCGCGCGCGTGTTCTTCGAGGCCTGGCGCGAGCACGGCGGACCGGTGAGCATGCTCACCCTCCTCGTCACGACGCTCTTCATCGTGATCGCCTGGCGTTCGCCGCACGTGCCGCCCCGCCGCCGTGTGATGTGGGCGCTGCTGCTCGTCCTGGGCGGCCCCGTGACGCTGCTCGCCTTCTGGTGGCTGTACTGCTGGGAGCAGTCGCCGCCGATTCCCGGCTGGCGCGACTGAACCTTCAGGCGCGACGCATCGCGTAGATCGGCACGAGCGCGAGCGAGGACGCGATGCTGCAGAAGAGCAGCATCGGCACCGCCGTGTCCGTGGACGCCCAGCCCATCGCCTGCACGCACACCGCGGCGGTCGCCATCTGCGCAAAGCCGAGGAGGCTCGATGCCGCACCTGCGAAGCCGGGCACGAGGCCGACGGCGCGTGCGGTGATCGTCGGCAGGGCGAGCCCCTGGCCGAACGACAGCGGAAACATCGGACCGAACAGCCACAGCGGATGCGTGAGACCCGCGAGCGCGAAGCCGAGCGCGAGCAGGGTGCACGCGAGCTGGATCCAGAGGCCGAGCGCCGTGAGCCGCGCGGTGCTGGTCGAGTGCGCGCGCTTCGACACGTACAGATTGCCGAGGAAGTATCCGACCGAGATCAGGATGTAGTAGATGCCGAACTCGCTGGCCGAGCGACCCAGCGCGCCGGTCATGATGTACGGCGCGAGCGAGATGAACACCATGAACAGCGAGAAGATCACCGCGACCTGCAGGCTGTAGCCGAAGAACACGGGATTCGCGAGCACCGAGCGGATTGCCCGTCCGAGATCCGCGAAGCCCGTGCGCGCATGCCGGGCGCGCGTTTCGGGAAGCGCACGCAGGCAGATGACGATGAGCAGCAGCGCCGCGCCGAACAGGATCCAGAAACCGAGCTCCCAGCCCGCGTGATCGGCGATGAATCCGCCGAGGTAGGGCGAGATCGTCGTGCCGATGATGATCACCATGGTGAGCGTCGCGATCCGCCGCGCGAGCTCCGCGCCCTGGAAGAGATCCGCGACCGAAGCGCGCGCCACCGTGAAGGCCGACGCGGTGCCGAGCGCCTGCACCACGCGCCCGAACGCGAGCACGGGGAGCGAAGGCGCCAGTGCGCACATGAGCGAGCCCGCCGCGAGCACCGTGAGCCCGCCGATCATGATCGGCCGCCGTCCGTAACGATCGGAGACGGGGCCGCAGACCAGGAGACCCAGCGCGAAGGCGACGAGATAGGTCGTGAGCATGGTCTGCGCCGCCGCCACGCTGACATCGAAGTCGGCGCGGATGTGTGGCAGCGCGGGCACGAAGAGATTCGTCGCCGCCGGTCCCGTGGCCGTGCACGCGGCGAGCAGCGCGATGACTCCCCGGGACGACGTCGCCTCACGCGTCCCGGCGCTCGCTGTTTCCTGCGAGATGCTCACGGCCCGGCGGTCCTCGGCTCAGACCGCCGGTGCACGAGTGTCCGACCGACCGCCGGCGCGGCGGCGATCGCGCAGCAGCGCCCCATCTTCGAGCTGCATCGGCCCCGTCTCCGCCTGGAGAAGCTTCAGCCCTCGCTCTCCCCGCCGGACGAGTCCTGATCCTCTTCGCCGGTGCGCGCGAGATGCCGTGCGAAGAACGCGAGCGTGCGCTCGCGCGCGAGCGCGGCGCTCTGCGGGTCGTAGCTCGGGCGCTGGTCGCAGTTGAAGCCGTGTCCGGCGGGGTAGATGTGGAAGGTGCCCTCCGGGTGCGCGGCGCGGATCTTCTCGACGTCGCTCAAGGGGATGTGCGTGTCCTGCTCGCCGAAGTGGTACATGACCGGCTTCTTCGGCTTCCTGTCGAGGAACCGCGTGATCTGACCGCCGTAGTAGGCCACCGCGCAGGCGACCGGCAGCTCGCAGGCTGCGAGATAGGCGACCGTTCCGCCCCAGCAGTAGCCGACGATGCCGACCCTGCCGGCGTGCTTGACCACCGCGATGGCGGCCGCGACGTCCTTGAGGTACTGCTCCGGCGTGAGCTGCTTCATGTAGCCGAAGCCCTCGTCGCGCTCCGGCGGCGAATAGCCGAGCTCGATGCCCCTGCGGACGCGATCGAACAGCGACGGTGCGATCGCGACGTAGCCTTCGGCGGCGAAGCCGTCGGTCAGCGCGCGGATGTGCGAGTTGACGCCGAAGATCTCCTGGATGACGACCACTGCGCCGTGCGGCTGACCCGACGGCGCTGCGATGTAGGCGCGAAACTCATGGCCGTCGCGGGCCATGAGAGTCTGAAATTCTCCCATTGCGATTCTCCCGGCGGTGAAGCGACAAAGAATACAGCGCAGCGCCGGTGCTCGCAGCCTGATACGGGAAGTGCAGCGGTCCCGCGGAGGGTTCAGGTCGCCCGCACGACCCGCTGGTCGATCGCGCCGAAGATGCTTTCGCCGCGCGGATCGAGCATCTCGATGCGCACGCGGTCGCCGAACCCGAGGAAACCGGTGCGGGGCGCGCCGTGCTCGAGCGTCTCGAGCATGCGGCGCTCGGCAAGGCACGACGAGCCGCGGCTGCGGTCGTAGTTCGAGACGGTGCCCGAGCCGAGGATCGTTCCGGCGCCGAGGCGGCGCGTCTTCGTCACGTGCGCGATGAGATCGAAGAAGCTGAAGGTCATGTCCGTGCCTGCGTCCGGCCGACCGAGAAGCTCGCCGTTGACGTGGCTCAGGAGCGGCAGGTGCACCTTGCCGTCACGCCAGTGCTCGCCGAGCTCGTCGGGTGTGACGGCCACGGGCGAGAACGCCGTCGCGGGCTTGCTCTGGTAGAAGCCGAAGCCCTTGGCGAGCTCGGACGGAATGAGATTGCGCAGACTCCAGTCGTTGACGAGCACGAGGAGCTTCACGTGCGATGCCGCTTCCGCCGCCGTGGTGCCGAGGGGCACGTCGTCCGTGATGACGGCGACTTCCGCCTCGAGATCGATGCCGTGCTCTTCAGAGACGAAAGGCGCGTCGTCGGTCGGCCCGAGCAGATCGTCCGAGCCGCCCTGGTACACGAGCGGATCCGTCCAGAAGGATTCCGGAAGCTCCGCGCCGCGCGCCTTGCGCACGAGCTCGACGTGATTCACGTAGGCGCTGCCGTCCACCCACTGATAGGCGCGCGGCAGCGGAGCGGCGCACTGGTGAGGATCGAAAGGCCGGGTATCGGGCAGCTTGCCGCGTTCCAGCTCGTTGGCGGCGGCGCGCAGCAGCGGCTCGACGGTGCTCCAGTCGTCGAGCGCACGCTGCAGCGTCGGCGCGATGTGCGGCACGGGAGCGCACGTGCGCAACGCGCGGTCGACCACCACGAGCGTGCCGTCGCGGCCTCCCGCACGCAGGGTGGCGAGCTTCATGGCGATCGCGGCGCGGCGGTTCTGCTGTCCGCCGGCTTCCAGCTGTCGACGTAGCCGTCCCATTCGACGGCGCGGGCCGCATCGCCGATCTCGAGCGCATCGCGCGTGTCGATCATCACCGCGATCTCGTCGGTTCCCGGCTTCGGCTGCTCGAGCATGTTCCGCAGCGCTTTGGGGTGCGGCCCGTGCGTGAACCCGCAGGGATGGAGCGTCAGCATGCCGGGCCGGATGTCGTCGCGCGAGAAGAAGTTTCCCGCGTGATAGAAGATGACCTCGTCGTAATCGTCGTTGCTGTGGAAGAACGGCACCTTGAGCGCGCCCGGATCGGACTCGAAGGGGCGCGGCACGAACGTGCACACGACGAAGCGATCGGCGACGAAGGTCGTGTGCGCCGACGGCGGCAAGTGATAGCGGTGACTCATGAGCGGCCGGATGTCGCGCACGTTGATGCGGCACACCGAGAGATCGCCGTGCCAGCCCACCGCATCGAGCGGATTGAACGGGAAGGTGACCGTCGAGATCTGCCCGCGGCGCTTGACGCGCACGCGCCAGGTCGCGCTGTCGCTCTGCTGCGCGCGGAAGGCATCGTCGATCCGCGGCACGTCGAGCATGGCCGGATCGAAGATCGCGTGATGGCCCACGAGTCCCTTCTCGGGCAGCGTGAAGCTGGAGCTCGTCGCCTCGACGAGCAGCGCGGCGAGAGGCTCGCGCAGCTCGAGCCTCCACATCGTGCCGCGCGGCAGGACCACGTAGTCGCCCTGCTCGATGGCGAGATGCCCGAAGTCGCAGTACAGCTCGCCCGCGCCGCGATGCACGAACACGAGCTCGTCGCCGTCCGCGTTGCGCACGAGGTGGTCCATGTTTCCGTTCGCGCACCAGAAACGGATGCGCACGGAGCCGTTGTAGAGGATCTCGGGCGCGTCCCAGGGCGAGGCCGCCGCGCGATCGAGGCGGTTCAGGTCGAAGGCGTGCGGACGCAGCGGGCCTTCGAAGCTCGTCCAGCCCGTGGGCGGATGGCGGTGGTAGAGGTGCGCGGCCGGGCCGAAGAAGCCTTCCTTGCTGATCTCGCGCTCGTACGTGCCCGGCGGCAGGTCGGCATGCGCCTGACGCGATGCCGTGCCCTCGAGCCGCGGAAAACTGATGTAGCGCTTCATGGCGGTTCCCCGGCGCGGTCGGACAGATAGTTTCAAATGAAACTATAGGGCCGGCCCCGGTCTCTGGCAAGAAAACGCACGGAACCGCGGCCGGTGAAGTGCCGTCCGGCGGAAGACGCAGGGTGTGGCGGACTCGAGCGGTCCGGCCGCGCCTTACATGAAGCCGTTCAGGCGTTCGCCGAGATAGCTGACGAGGCCCGACGTGAGCGCGCTCACGACGAGAATGGCGACCTTGGAGCGGTGCTTCTTCCAGAAGCCCGGCGCGTCCTCGAGCAGCTCGTCGGCGACCTGGTCGAAGGCGCGGCCGAGGCGCTCGGCATGTGCAGGAAAGACGCGCAGCAGCGCGAGCGCGTATGCGACAAACATTCGATGACCCCCGGCAATGGAGCCCCCGTCACGTGCGAACAGGGGGGCGCGACTCGAAACGCGCCGCATCATACACGCTGCCGCGTGCCCGGCAATTTGTTGCAGATTGCGGACAACTCGGCGGGCGCCTAGCGCTCGAGGATCGCGGTGACGCCCATGCCTCCGGCGGCGCAGACGGAGATGAGGCCGCGCTTCGCGCCCGGCGTCGTCGCGAGGAGCTTGGCGAGCGTGGCGATCACGCGCGCGCCCGTCGCGGCGAAGGGGTGGCCGAGCGCGACGCTGCCGCCCTTCACGTTGAGCCTGCTGCGGTCGATGCTCCCGAGCGGACCCGGCAGTCCGAGCACGTCGCGGCAGTACTCCGGCGACTCCCAGGCCTTGAGCGTGCACAGGACCTGAGCGGCGAAGGCCTCGTGGATCTCGTAGTAGTCGAAATCCTGGAGCGTGAGCCCGGTGTCCTTCAGCATCGCGGGCACCGCGTAGGCCGGGGCCATCAGCAGGCCTTCCTTTCCGCTCGCGAAATCCACGGCCCAGACCTTGGCCGCACGGAAGTAGGCGAGCACCGGGAGCTTCCGCCGCTCGGCCCACTCCTCCGAGGCGAGCAGCAGGGCGCTCGCGCCGTCCGTGAGGGGCGTGCTGTTGCCGGCCGTCAGTGTCCCCGAGCCGCTGAAGTCGAAGGCGGGCCGCAGCTTCGCCAGCTTCTCCGGCGTCGTGTCGGGCCGGATGTTGTTGTCCATCTTCAGGCCCTGATACGGGATCACCAGGTCGTCGTAGAAGCCTTCCTTCCACGCGGCGGCCGCGCGCATGTGGCTCTCGTACGCGAGAAGGTCCTGATCCTCGCGGGAGATCTTCCACGTCTTCACCATCTGCTCGGTGCTCTGTCCCATGGACAGACCCGTGCGCGGCTCGACGACGGCCGGCATCACCGGCTTGAAGTGCCGCGGCCGCAGGCCGAGCCACGGCGAGATCCGCTCTCCGAAGGTGCGCCCCCGGTAGCTCCGGAGCAGCAGCCGCTGGTACTCCTTCGGATAGGTGATCGGCGGGTCGCTGATCGAGTCGACGCCGCCCGCGATGCCCGCCTCGATCTGACCGAGCGCGATCTTGTTGGCGATGAGGACGGCCGCCTCGATGCTCGTCGCGCAGGCGCGCTGCAGATCGACGCCCGGCGTCTGCGGATCGAGTCCCGAACCGAGCACACACTCGCGCACGAGGTTGTAGTCGCTCGAGTGCTTGATGACCGCGCCGCCGGCCACGTCGCCGAGCCGCACGCCGTGCAGGCCGAAACGGTCGACCAGCCCGCGGAACGCGGCGGTCAGCATGTCCTGGTTGCCGACGTTCGCATACGCGGTGTGTGCGCGTGCGAACGGAATGCGGATGCCGCCGACGATGGCGACGCGCCTGACGGACGAGCCGACGAGCATGGAGCCTCCTGCCGGAGCTGACAGTCTGGGGCGGACAGTCTACAGGTCCGGAGGCGGGCTTTGACGGGTGGTGCGGCGACGGCGCGTACGGGGGCGCAGGACTTCAGTCGTAGTCGTATGCCTCGCGAGGGAGGCGCTCGGGGCGCTGCGATTCGCGGAAGCCGTAGCCGAGCGTGTCGACCTCGACGACCAGCCCGTCCTCGAAGCGCACGCGGCGCATGAGCTTGTTCGGCCCGAGGTTGTAGATCCAGAACTCGACCGGGATCTCCACGAGGTCGCTGCCGACGAAGAACGGGCGGCCCCGCAGCCAGACGACGGGACGGCGCCACACGGAGCGGCGATCGATCTCCGTCGGCTCGCCGCACTTGGCGAGCACGGCGGAGCGGGTGTCTCCCTTGCTGACGAGCTGCGTGCCGCAGCGGAACGCGTGCGCCGGCAGCGCGAGCGCGAGACCGGAAACGAGCAGCACGGCGGCCCATGCCTTCATGCCATCGACCCTACTCCCGCCGTGCTGAACAGGCAATGAACCGGAACGGTACTCATGATCCGGAGTCGTCGCTCATGAGCGTGCAACGCGCTGCGGGAACCCTGCTGCCCGGCCTGCCGAGGGTACGGTCCTCCGTGCCGGGGGAAGTAAGGCCTCCGCGGCTCGGGCTGCGGCGTATGCTCGCCGCGCTGCTGAGCGGTGCGGCGCTCGCGGCCGCCGGTTACGCCTCCGCCCAGGAGTGGAGCCCGGATGCCCGCGAGCTCGCCCGCCTGGAGCGCGGTGAGATCCTCGTGCAGGCGCTCGAGAGTGAGCGCGGATCGACGGAGTTCCGCGCCGCCGTTCGCATCGATGCGCCGGCCGGCCGCGTGTTCGGCGTCATGACCGACTGTGCGGCGGCACTCGAATACGTGCCGCACCTCGATCGCTGTCAGGTGCTCGAGACCGCCGTGGACGGCTCATGGCAACTGATCGAGCACGAGGTCGACTACGGCTGGTACGCGCCCCGCATGCGCTACGTGTTCCGCGCGCGATACGACCCCAACGAGCGCATCCGCATCGAAGGCGTGCGCGGCGATCTGCGCACGAACGAGGGTCTGTGGGAGCTGCGTCCGGCCGGGGATGCTGCGACGGCCACGATCGTCGTCTACCGGGCGCATGCGGCGCCACGGTTGCCGGTACCGGGTCGACTGATGCGAGTCACGCTGCAGCGCGACCTGCCCGAGATGCTGAGGCGGCTGCGCACGCTGTGCGAATCGCAGGCACCGCTGTCGTGACGCATGGGGACGCGCCGCGTCAGCTCGAAAGGAAATCCACCAGCGCGCGCTGCTCTTCGGTCATTCTCTCGCGCGGCGTGACGATCGCACCGCGAAGCGTATGGCGGCACGGCCGCGACTCGTCGTCGCTGTATCCGGCCACGACGCGCACGAGGAGCTGCTGCACGCGCGCGAGGTTCTCATGGAACATGGCCATCGCGGTCTCCGCAGCGACGTGCTGCGCGGGATCGTCCATCCAGCAGTCGTAGTCGGTCACGACGGCGATCGTGCAGTAGCCGAGCTGCGCCTCGCACGCGAGGAAGGCTTCGGGGACGTTCGTCATGCCGACGATGTCGGCGCCCGCCGAGCGCAGGAAGAAGCTCTCCGCGCGCGTGCCGAACCGCGGCCCTTCGACGCACGCGTAGGTCTTTTCCTCGTGCACCATCAGTCCCATCCCGCGTGCCGCTTCCGCGATGAGGCGCGCGGTCGCGCGGCACGTCGGCTGCGCCGTCGAGACGTGGGCGACGAGGCCTCGGCCGAAGAAGGTCGCCGCGCGCACTCCGCGGGTGAAGTCGATGTACTGTGCGGGCAGCGCGAGGTCGCCGGGGCGGATCTCCTCGCGCAGGCTCCCGACGGCCGACACGCCGACGATGGTGCGCACGCCCACGCTCTTGAGCGCCCACACGTTGGCGCGGTAGTTGATCTCGCCCGGAAGCAGCTCGTGATTGACGCCGTGCCGCGCGAGGAATGCCACGCTCCGGCCGCCGAGCGTACCGAGGACAATCGGCGCGGAAGGCGCTCCGAAAGGCGTGTCCACGCTGCGGGTCTCCGTGACCTGCAGCTCGTCCATTCGGTAGAGCCCGGTACCTCCGATGATTCCGATCATGCTGCACCCGTTCGTCGGCCTGCGGAAAACCCGCGGAAACAAGGGCGCGCGAAGCGCGCGCACCGCGGCACCCCATTTGCACGGGCGGCCCGCGTCGCGGCAAGATGCCTCAAAGAGCGTACCTGCAACAAGATCGAGAAGGGGCGATCGAGTGAGCGCAGAGACCTTTCCGTCGCCGAGCCCGCCGGAACGGCGGGACCGTGCGACGCGGATCGGTCATCCGGCCATCGGCGCGGCACGCCCCGCCGCGCGTCCGCGAGCTCCCGAAGCGCATGGGCACAGAGTGAAACGCGGAGCGTACGAGCCATGAACGAGATGAACGGGCGCGGCGACGGCGTACCCGCACGCTTCGAGTCGTTCCGCGACTTCTATCCTTTCTACCTGAAGGAACATTCGAACCGCACGTCGCGGCGCCTGCACGTGCTCGGAACTTCACTCGGCGTCGTGCTGCTCGGCGCGCTGCTGCTCGCTCGCCGCTGGGAGCTGCTGTGGCTGCCGTTCATCTGCGGCTACGGCTTCGCGTGGGTCGGGCATTTCTTCTTCGAGCACAACCGGCCCGCCACCTTCCGATATCCCTTCTACAGTCTGCGCGGCGACTTCACGATGCTGCGCGACGTGCTGACGGGCCGGATTCCCTGGTAACGCCGATGCCACGCTACGCGGTCGATCGCGTCTTCGAACGACGCCTGTCCGCGCTCGTCAACAGCGGCGAGCCCGAGATCCTGCAGGGCGGGCGCAAGGGCGTGGAAAAGGAGTCGCTGCGCGTCACTCCCGACGGGCGGATCGCGCAGACGCCGCACCCGCCCGCGCTCGGCTCAGCGCTCACGAACGAGCACATCACGACGGATTACTCCGAGGCGCTCATGGAGCTCGTCACGCCGACGTTCACGACGAGCTGGGAGCTGCTGCAGTACCTGCTCGATCTCCACCAGTTCGTGTACCGGCACCTCGGCGACGAGCTGCTGTGGGCGACCAGCATGCCATGTGCCATCGACGACGAGGCGAGCATCCCCATCGCACAGTATGGGTCGTCGAACGTCGGCCTCATGAAGATGGTGTACCGGCGGGGCCTGGGGCTGCGCTACGGCCGCATCATGCAGGCCATCTCCGGCGTGCACTTCAACTACTCGTTTCCCGCGAGGTTCTGGGAGGCGTACGCCGACGTCTGCCGGTCGCGGGACAGGGGTCAGGGTTTCGTCTCCGCGCGCTACTTCGATCTCCTGCGCAACTACCGCAGGTACGGCTGGATCGTGCTGTATCTCTTCGGCGTGTCGCCGGTGGTCGACCGCTCCTTTCTCGCCGGCCGCGACGACGTGACCCTGCAGGACTACGGCACGAGCAGCGCGTACGAGCCTTATGCGACCTCGCTGCGCATGAGCGACATCGGGTACCGCAACCGCAATCAGGCCGGGCTCACGGTTTCGGTGAACAGCCTCGAGGAGTACGTGCGCGACCTCACGCGCGCGATCATGACGCCACATCCGCCGTACGAGGCGCTCGGCGTGAAGGTGGGCGGCGAGTACCAGCAGCTCAACGCCAACATCCTGCAGATCGAGAACGAGTACTACAGCTTCATCCGTCCGAAGCGCGTGGCGCGCCCGGGCGAGCGGCCCACGAAGGCGCTGCAGCGCGCCGGCGTCGAGTACGTCGAGGTGCGCGCGCTGGACGTGAGCGCCTTCGATCCCGTGGGCGTCAATCAGAACAAGCTGCGCTTCCTCGAGGCTTTCCTCGCATTGTGTCTTTTCAGGGACAGCCCACCCATAGGCGAGAGTGAGCAGGCTCTGCTCGACGAGAACCACCTGCTGGTCGCGCGGCGGGGGCGCGAGCCGGGGCTTCAGCTATGGCGTGACGGCCGCAGCGTCCCGATGGTGGAGTGGGCGCGCGAGCTTCTCGACCAGATGGTGGGGGTGTGCGAGGTGCTGGATGAAGGCGATCCTGTCCGGCCCTACGGGCAGGCGCTCGCGGCACAGGCCGCGAAGCTCGACGATGTGCGCCTGACGCCCTCGGCGCGCCTCATGGCGGAGCTGGAGAGCACCGGTGAGTCCTTCCGCGAGCTCGCCCTGCGCATGTCCGCAACGCACAAGGCCTATTTTCTCGACCTGTACGCCCCGAACCCCGCGCGGCTCGAGGAGCTCGCTGCGGAAGCCGAGGAGTCCCACTTGCGGCAGCGCGCCATCGAGGCGGCGGACACGATGAGCTTCGAGGAGTACGTGGCGCGCTATTTTGCGGACTAGTTCACAGGTCCCGAGCTGCGACGGGCTGCCGGCAGGTTTCCGGCGCACAATGGGGGCCGCCCGAGCTACAATCGACGTCCCTGCCGCTCAGGGAAGTTTGGCAACCAGAACAACAAGCCGGACGAGAAGCCATGCTCAACAATCAGGATGAGCTCGTTACCTATCCGCGCCCACTCGTCGCCGCGAACGACGACGCCATTGATCCCGCGGCGCAGGCGCAAACGCCGGATCGCACCCGATCCGGAGGCTGGGATCCCTATGAGGTCTGGCGTACGCGCATCAAGGAAGCGGGCGATAGCGCTCGTCGCGAGCCGCGCGGTCCCTGAAGAGCGAGCCGCGCGGAGCACCAGGGAGGGTCCTTGACCGAGTCCGCGTTGCCGGACGTGTGGGACGTCGCGAAGGACGTCCCGCGGCGCGGGCTCCTGCGCCTGCGTTTCCTGCCTGAGCTCGAAGCGGAATTCCTCGCCGCCTATCGCGCGTCCGCCCGGCGCTGGGTGCGGCTCAGCCTGCTCGTCGCGCTGTCGACGGTGCTCGGCTTCGCGGTGATCGACCACTGGGTGCTCGGGGGATCGCGCCGCGGCGGATTCGACTTCGTACGCTTCGCGATCCAGCTCTCGCTCGTGCTCTTCATGCTGGCCCTGACGGCGCGGCGCTTCTATGCGCGCTTCTACCAGCCGGCCATCCAGATCTGCGCGCCGCTCTTCGCGCTGGGCCATGTGTGGATGGCGATGACGACCACGCCCGAGCAGCTGCCGCTCGTCGCCGCGCGGCTGATACTCGTCGCGTTCTTCTTCTACTTCATGCTGGGGATGACGCTGCACGCGGCCCTGCGCAGCAACGCGATCCTGGTGGTCGCGTATGCGACCGCGGCGGCGTTCGGCGCGGTGGCGCCGACCGTGGCCACCTATCAGCTCTTCGTGCTGGGCTGCGCGAATCTGATCGGGGCGGCGGGCTGCTACGCCCTCGAGCATGCGAACCGGGTGGCGTTCCTCGAGCGCCGCCGGCTCGCGGAAGTCGCGATGCACGACGGCCTCACGGGTCTCCTCAACCGCACCGCGCTCGAGGAGAGGTTCCGTCGCCTGTGGCAGAAGGCCGTGCAAGACCGGCTGCCCGTTTCGTTCCTGCTCATCGACATCGATCACTTCAAGGCGTTCAACGATCGTTACGGCCATCAGGCCGGTGACCGCTGTCTGCGCGAGATCGCGCATGCAGTACGAGAAGCCGCTCACCGCGGCCCGCAGGATCTGGTCGCCCGTTACGGCGGCGAGGAACTGATCGTCGTGCTTTTCGGCGCGGATCGCGCGCACGCGGAGAGCGTCTGCCGCGGCGTGATCGATGCGGTGAGCGCGCTGCGGATCTCGCACGAGGCATCTGACGCGCGTGAGCACGTCAGCGTCAGCATAGGTGCCGCGACTCTGGAGCCCGATTCACCCCTGTCGTTCGCGCACGAGGCGCAGGATGTCGGCGTGCAGCTCGCCGACCGCGCGCTCTACCTCGCCAAGGCGCGCGGCCGGAACGGCTGGGTGTACTGGGACGGCACGCACGAGCGCGAGGCAGCGCCGGGCAGAACGGAGGAGCCGTTCAGAGACGCCGTGTGAGCGGCCCGACGCCGCGGCGGCGACGTTTCAGGGATCGCGGAACAGGGCGACTTCGTTGCGGCCGCGCGAGTCCCGGCAGCCCCGGAACATCCCTTCGGCCGTGAACTCCAGCACGGCGTTTCCCCGCGCATCGATCGCAATGATGCCTCCCCGCGCTCCGAGCGCACCGATCCGCTCGTGCAGCACCTCGCGCACCGCCTGCTCGAGCGTGAGTCCGCGCTGCTCGACCGACAGGCAGACGTGATACGCGGCCACGGCGCGGATGAACGCCTCGCCGTGACCGGTCGCGGATACCGCGCACACGCCGTTGCGCGCGTAGGTGCCGGCGCCGATGATCGGCGAATCGCCGACGCGTCCATGGCGCTTGTTCGTCATGCCGCCGGTGGATGTGGCGGCCGCGAGATTGCCGTCGCGATCGAGCGCGACTGCGCCGACGGTGCCGCCCGGCACGGGAATCAGCTCGGAGACGCGACTGCCCGCCCGCACGATGGCGAGCTCCCGCGCGCGCTCTTCCGTCCGGAAGTATTCGTTCGCGACGAGGCTCATGCCGTGTTCGAGAGCGAACTCCTCGGCGCCGCTGCCCACGAGGAGCACGTGGCGCGAGTGCTCCATGACGAGTCGCGCGAGCTCCACCGGGTTCCTGACGTGCCGCACCGAGGCCACGGCGCCGGCGCGCAGCGAGCGACCGTCCATGATCGAGGCGTCGAGCTCCACGGTGCCGCCACGCGTGAGCACCGCGCCGCGGCCGGCGTTGAACTGCGGATCGTCCTCGAGTACGCGCACCGCGGCGGTGACCGCATCGAGGCTCGATCCGCCGCGCTCGAGCACTGCATATCCCGCGTCCAGTGCGCTCTGAAGACCCGCGTGCAGCCGCTGCTGTGCCTCGGGCGAAAGGCGATCGCGCGGCATTGCGCCCGCGCCGCCGTGGATGGCAATCGCGTACATGGGAGCTCCAGACCTTCCGTTCCCGTCAGCGGTCGCGGTAGATCGCGATCTCGCGCCGGCCGGAAGAGTCGCGCGCCGCCCGGAACATGCCGGGACTGTTGAAGTCCATGACGATGCTTCCCTCGCCGTCGAGCGCGATCACGCCGCCGTCACCGCCGAGGCCCTGCAGCTTCACGTGCAGCACCTCGCGCACGGCTTCGTCGAGCGTGAGCCCACGATACGCGACGAGTGAGCAGATGTCATGCGCGACGGCGAGTCGTATGAAGTACTCGCCATGACCGGTCGCGGATACCGCGCACACGCCGTTGCGCGCGTAGGTGCCGGCGCCGATGATCGGCGAATCGCCGACGCGTCCATGGCGCTTGTTCGTCATGCCGCCGGTGGATGTGGCGGCCGCGAGATTGCCGTCGCGATCGAGCGCGACTGCGCCGACGGTGCCGGTGGCGGAGGTTTTCGCGCCGCCCGCGCGTTCCGACTGCTTCGCTCGCTCGAGCTGCCGTTCCCGTTCGGGTGTGCGGAAGTACTCGTTCGGAACGAGAGTGAGTCCCTGCGCGAGAGCGAACTCCTCGGCGCCGCTGCCGATGAGGAACACGTGCGGCGACTTATCCATCACGAGTCGGGCGAGCTCGATGGGATTCTTCACGTGCCGCACACCGGCCACCGCTCCGGCACGAAGCGAATGGCCGTCCATGATCGAGGCGTCGAGCTCCGCCGCGCCGTCGTGCGTGAGCACCGCACCGCGGCCGGCATTGAACTGCGGATCGTCCTCGAGCACGCGCACCGCGGCGGTGACCGCATCGAGGCTCGATCCGCCGTGCTCGAGCACCGCATATCCTGCGTCCACTGCCGCCTGCAGCGCGGCGCGGATCGAAGCCTCGCGCTCGGGTGTCAGCTCCGCGGGTGCGATGACTCCCGCACCGCCGTGCACGGCGATGGCAATGCGGCGCTCGTCGGAGGCGTGCGCAGACGCTCCGGCCGAGGCCAATGCAAGACACGCAAGCAGCGCCCTCAGGGCGCGGAAGGTGAGCCCGCACGACATCGTGATTTCTCCGCCCGGGCGGCTCCGCGCCGCCGTCGTCTCAGGAAGCCCAGGGATGCTCCGGCGTCCGTTGCGCCTTCCTGGTCGCCGCTGCGTCACGCGACTCGACGCGCACGGTGATCGGCCGGGTCCGGCGCCGCAGCCCCACCGTGAACAGTAGCAGGCAGGCGAGCGCCATGAGGAGCACGGCGGAGATCCGGCCGCCGCCTCCGCTCGATGCAGTCGGTCCGGGCTGGCCGGAGCTCTGTGCGGGGGCGACCGGATTCGCGGCGGGATCGACGACCGTGACGGACACCTGTGCGGAGTTGTTGTTCGCGACGCTGTCGTTCGCCGAGCTCACCGCGATGAGGAGCGAGCTGGTCCCCGGTTCGCGGCCGTTGAGCCGCAGAGAGACGGTGCGCGCGTCACCCGCGCCGAGCTCGCCGAGCGTGCAGTCGACGGCGCCCGCGCCGATCGCACAGACGCTGCCGGACGCGCTCGCCTCCTCGACGTGCAGGCCCGCGGGAACCTCGACCTGCGCCACCACCGAGGTCGATGCGTGGTCACCGGTCGCGTACACCGTGAACGTGAGTCCGAACGTCTCGTTCACGTTCGCCTGGACCGCGGAAACGGACGGCTGCACGCGCACGTCCGGCGGAATGACGTGCGCGAGGCACTGTGCGCCCGCGATGACGGGGCGCATCTGGGCGATGCTGCAGTCGGAGAACACGTCGCTGCCGTTGAGGCGCGGCGCCATCAGGTATGTGCGCGGTGTGCTCTCGCACGCGCCGGGCTCGCCGTCGTGCGGCGCATTGAAGTTGTGCCCGATCTCGTGCGCGGCGATGAGCGCCGCCGAGGTCGTCGAGCGCGTGCCTTCGGACAGGCTCGCCGCGACGTCGCTCTTGCATACGGAACCGAGGTAGGCGATGCCGACCGTCTCGCCGTCCATGTTGCGGCCGGTCATGAGGTGCGTGAGACCGAGCGCGAGATGCTCCGGAGAGTTGCGGCGGAACTTTCGAACCTCTTCAAGCAGCTCCTTGGGATCCGACTTCGTGAACGGATCGTGAGTGCCGCGGAACACCGTGGGCGCGGCGAGCACGATCTCGACGCCGAGCTGCTCGGAGAAGATGCCGTCCACGATGTTCATGCGCGCGATGATCGCCTGCTCCGCGGAACCCATGCCCCGGTCGAAGACGGCCGCGAACTCCGTGTCGGCGACGACTCCCACCGTGAGCCTGCGCGTCGGCGCGGCCTGCGCGGCGGCGATCTGCAGCTCGCCGGTGAGCGCTTCGTACGCCGCCTGTGCCGAGATCTCTTCTTCGGGAGCATCGACGTGAGCCACGGCGCAGGAGCCGACGTCGAGCGGCAGAATCGCGTCTGAAAGTCTGAAGACGACCGGTGCCGACGAATCGGCGTCGATGGGCTGCACCGCGGACGAGGCGATGTCGGAAGCCGCCTCGATCGCATAGACGTCGCTGCCGTCGGACACCATGCCGCGCCAGCGTCCGGCCGCATCGCGCGTGAGACGGACCCAGGAGCCGGGCATCCCTTCGACGGTGCCGCGCAGCGGCTCGACGCCGTTGCGCGCGTTCGGCCAGGCGCGCCGCACCCGCTCGTTTGATTCGAGCAGGAGATCGAAACGCCGGCCGTAGGCCTCGAACGAGACGCGTTCCTTCCGCGCACCGGTCCTCTCCCGGGACAGCGCGATCGATTCGTGGTGCAGAACCGTGAGGTGCCGCGATGCCGAATGAGCGTCGGCGGCGGCGATCAGCCCCGCAAGCACCAGCGCGGCATGAAAACGGATCGGCATTGATATCCCCTCGCGGATCGCGCGCACGGTGATTGTTGAACGTTCGTTTCGTGCGCCTGGCTGTCTGTGTAACCGATGCGCGAGCGTGGGGCGCGTGCGCGAGGTCACATTCCTCGACGCACGGTGGGCCGGTTTGACGGAATATGGCGTTGGCACGGTCGTGTCCGCAAGCTCTGTCGCATTCGCGACTGCAAGCATCGGACCAGAGCGGCACGCACTGCGGGCTCGCGCGAGCCGCGAGGGATCCGGGCGGACGCGTGCGGCGACGAGCCTGCGCGCGGCCATCTGATCCTTCGGGTTGTTCACCGTATCGACCGCGACGAGCTCGCCCGCGCGCAGATAGCACACGCTGAAGCTGCGCGAGGACGGATCTCCACGCAGCACCGTCGCATCGTGATCGCGACAGAGGCCGACGATCACCAGCTTGAGCGAGTACTGATCGGACCAGAACCACGGCACCTTGTCGTGTGGAGTCGTGATGCCGAGCATGTTGAGCGCGGCGGTCGTGCCCTGCTCGAACGCGTTGTCCACCGACTCGAGCCGTACCCGGCCGCCGTAGCGCGGACTCGGCTGGTTCGTACAGTCACCCGCGGCGAAGATCGCGGGATCGGTGGTCCTGCAGTGCTCGTCGACCACGATTCCGTCTTCGCAGCGGAGCCCTGCATCCGCCGCCAGCTCGTCCGCCGGCACGACACCGACGCCGACGAGCACGAGATCGGCCGGATGCTCGCTGCCATCCGCGCAGACGACCGCGCGCACCCGCCGCGACACGGGGTCGGCCGCGATGGCGCTCACGCGCGTCCCGCAGAAGATGCGTACGCCGTGGCGCTCGTGCTCGGCGGCGAAGAAGGCGGAGACCTCGTCACACGTGACGCGGCTCATCACCCGCGGTGCCGTCTCGAGGACCGTCACCTCGAGCCCGAGACCGCGGCACGTCGCCGCGACTTCGAGGCCGATGTAACCGCCACCGACGATGACGATCCGCCGTGCGGTGCCGAGCCCGGCACGCAGCCCGTCGGCATCGGCGAGCTTGCGCAGGACGTGCACACCGGAAAGCTCCGCGCCCGGCACGGCGAGTGGCCGCGGGCGGGCACCCGTCGCGAGGAGCAGCGCGTCGTAGGCGAGCGATGTTCCATCATCGAGGCGGATGCGCTGCGCTTGCCGCTCGATCGCTTCGGCGCGGCGGCCGAAGTGCGTCTCGACGCGCTGCTCGGTGTAGAAGGCGGAGGGCCGGATGAGGAGTCGCGCGGCGTCGAGCTCGCCGGCGAGGTACTTCTTGGAGAGTGGAGGCCGCTGATAGGGCGGGTAAGGTTCTTCGCCCACCAGCGCGATCGAGCCGCCGAAGCCGCGCCGGCGCAGCGTGTCGACCGCCTGCGCGGCCGCCTGTCCGGCTCCGACGATGACGACGCGCTCGATCATCCGCGGCGAGAATAGCACCTGCGCGTCTGCACCAAGTGGGAGCGCAGCCTCTCGAACGCTGCTCTACAATGGTGCGCAGAACGGCAGCGGTGCAGTACAACGGCTGAAAAATCAGGCA
>QGVD01000098.1 GCA_003242685.1 Pseudomonadota bacterium
GCAGGTGTACGCCACGGGCAGCCCGTGCGAGAGCAAGGAAACGCCGTCACCTCTGCTGCGGCCCGATGGCAGCGTCGAGACCCTGTACTTCAACTTCGTCTATTCCCCGCTGCGCGGTCCAGACGGCGGCGTCGACGGTGTCCTCTGCATCGCGCTCGACGTGACGAGCGAGGTGCGTGCTCGGGAAGAGCTGGCTGCCCTGCGCAACGCCGCCGAATCGGCGAGCCGCATGAAGGACGAGTTCCTCGCGATGCTCGGACACGAGCTGCGCAACCCGCTCTCGCCGATGCGCACGGCGCTGCAGCTCCTGCGCATGCGCGGCGCCGTCTCTCGCGAGCTCGAGATCCTCGAGCGTCAGGTGACGCACCTCACGCGGCTCGTGGACGATCTGCTCGACGTCTCGCGCATCACGCGCGGCAAGATCGAGCTGCGCAAGCGGCCCATGGAGATCTACGAGGCCGTGCTGCGCGCGGTGGAAGTGACGAGCCCGCTTCTCGAGAGCCGGCAGCACCGCCTCGAAGTGAACGTCGAGCGCTCGGGACTCTCGGTCAATGCAGATCCCGACCGGCTCTCGCAGGTGCTCGCGAACCTTCTCAACAACGCGGCGAAGTACAGCGATACCGGTTCGCGCATCCGCATCACCGCGCGCCGCACGAAACGCAACGTCGAGGTGAGCGTCGCCGACGAGGGCATCGGCATCGCACCGGAGATGATCGACAAGGTGTTCGATCTCTTCTTCCAGCAGCCGCAGTCGCTCGACCGCTCGCGTGGGGGACTGGGCCTCGGTCTCGCGATCGTCCGCAATCTCATCGAGCTGCACGGAGGAAAGGTTTCGGTGCGCAGCCGCGGCCTCGGGAAGGGCAGCGTGTTCACCGTGTCGCTGCCCGCCATCGAGCTCACGGAGGAGACCGCCACACATGCCGGCACGCCGCTGCAGCAGATCCGCGGACATGCGCCCGCGCGGCGCGTGCTCATCGTGGACGACAACACCGACGCGGCGGCGATGCTGAAGGGAGCCCTCGAGTCGCTCGGCCACATCGTCACCACGGCCTCCGACGGACCTTCGGCGCTCGAGATGGTGCGCGCGTTCCAGCCCGACGTGGCGCTCCTCGACATCGGGCTGCCGGTAATGGACGGTTACGAGCTCGCGCGCCAGATGCGGCGCGTGCCGGGGCTCACGCGCAATCTCAAGCTGATCGCGGTCACGGGCTACGGACTCGAGGCGGATCGCGAGCGCTCGAGCGCGGCCGGCTTCGCCGCGCATCTCGTCAAGCCCGTGGATCTCGCCGAGCTCGCCGCGCACCTCACGTAAGAGCAGAGGGGCCCCGCTGTGGTCTTCTGGTTCTCCGGCCTGCAACGCGTGTTGCAGGAAACTTCGATCCCGCTTCCGCCGGCTCAGGGGCGCGGTGCCTGCGCCTGAGCGGGACGGCAGAAGCCTTCCGTAACGATCATCGTCATCGGGATGTCGTGCGGCTGGGGCAGTATGGAGGGGATCTCGCAGGCGGAGTAGCCGAGCCCGATGCACACCGGACGGCGCGCCATCGCCGCGAGCGTGCGATCGTAGTAGCCGCCGCCGTAGCCGAGCCGGTAACCCGCGCGGTCGAATCCGACGAGCGGCACGATGAGCGCATCGGGCTGCACGACCTCGCGCTCCTTCGGGATCGGAAGGTTCCACACGCCGCGGTCCATCTTGCGGTCGGGATACCAGCGCCAGAACTCGAGAGGCGCGCCTTTCTGCACGACGACGGGCAGCGCAGCCTCGCCGCCGGCCTCGATGTGCGCGCGCGCGATGTCGCGCACGTCGATCTCGCCGCGGAAGGGCCAGTAGATTCCGATCACCGGGTACGCCTTCAGATCGACGCTCTGCAGGAGGCGCTCCTTCGCGCGTTCGCCGCGCTCGCGCCGCTCACGGGCACCCAGTGCCTCGCGACGCTGGAGCAGCGCTTCCCGCGCGCGCTTGCGCCACGCCTTGACCGACTCCCAGTCTGAGGCATCGGGCAGCGGTCCGCCGATGTCGGCCGCGAGAAACTCACTCTCGAGCTCGTGCATCAGGCAGGCCGGTGAGCTGTATTCACGCGGGGGTTCGCTCTGCTTGCTGTCTGCCGCGCTCTGACGGCTTCCTTCGCGCTCCGGGTTCGAGCTCATGCGACGCAATCTCGCGTGCAACGGCGGGGCTGTCAACCGCGTGTGCAGCAGCGATGACCGCGGGAGGCACTCGGGGCGCACGCGGAACGTCCCGATCGAGCTATCCTTGCTGCCGGCATGACGACACGCTCATCCAGACGCAGAAGGATCGACGCACTACTCGAGCGCATCGCGGACCTCGATCCACGGGAGGTGGACCGGCTGTACGGTCTCGAGCCCGTGTTCGAGCCCGCGAGCGCCGATCCGCGGTGTGCGCTCGGCGAGTTCGTGGAATTCCAGTGCCCGTGGTGCGGCGAAGTCTCGGGAACGTCGGTCGACCTCACCACCGGCGACCGTACGTGGATCGAAGACTGCCAGGTGTGCTGTCGTCCGATGCAGATCACGGCAGAGGTGGACGAGCGGGGCGTCCTCGCCCGCGTGACGGCGCACCGTGAAGACTGAGCGCCGTGTGAAGCTCTTCGACGCCCATTTCCACGTCATCGATCCCGCCTTTCCACTCGTCGCGAACCAGGGCTTCCTGCCGCCGGCCTTCCGCGTCGAGGACTACCGGCATGCCGTCTCGGCCTTAGAGGTCGTCGGAGGCGCGGTCGTCTCGGCGTCCTTCCAGGGGTTCGATCAGGAGTACCTGCGTGCCGCGCTGCGCGAGCTGGGAGCCGGGTTCGTCGGTGTGACGCAGCTGCCTCCGGACACGCCTGACGACGCGATCCTCGAGCTCGATGCGGCCGGAGTGCGCGGAGTTCGCTTCAATCTTTTCCGCGGCATGGCAGAGGACTTTGACCGGCTCGAGCGATTCGCGCGCCGGATCCACGCTCTTGCCGGCTGGCACGTGGAGCTGTACGCGGATGCGGCCACGCTCGAACCCGTCGCACCGCGTCTCGCAGCGCTCCCCAGCGTGGTTATCGACCATCTGGGCCTCACGGCGCGCGGATTGCCAGTCCTGGAATGGCTCGTCGAGCGTGGCGTACGCGTGAAGGCGACGGGCTTCGGCCGCCTCGACTTCGAGCCGGCTGACGTGCTGCGCCGGCTGGACGAGATCGATCCGCACGCGCTCGTCTTCGGAACGGATCTGCCCTCGACGCGCGCGCCGCGACCCTTCACGCCCGCGGACGTGGAGCTCGTCGTGCAGGCGCTCGGGGAACGTCGTGCGCGTGCGGTGCTGGTAGAGAACGCGCTGCGGCTCTATCGGCTGTCGATGCGCGACGCCTGAACGGGACGCTCCGCACGGTCCCGAGAATGTCACGTTCAGCGTGATGAATCGGCCGGAGGCTCGACGGGGACCGCGACGAAGCCCATGACCGCCGCGCCAGTGGCATCGATCGCGCCGCCCTGCTGCAGAGCCTGCCTCTGGAGGCGGCTCAGCCGCATGCCCGCGCGATTCATCTCGAGCTGCTGCTGCTGGTGGCGCTCGAGCGCAGCGAGCTGTGTGGGTGAGAGATAGGGCGCCACCGCCTCCCGGATGCGGCGGTTGCTCTGCTCGATCCGCTCGAAGCTCTGCTCGAGCAAGGCGATGCGCTCGCGCGTGCTCGGCGGTCCGGAGAAGCTCTGCGGCGCATTCTGAGCGACCGACGTCGGACGCCGGCGCTCCTGCGCGATGGCGTCGACGAGCACTTCGATCTGCTGGCTGCTCAAGGGCTCACCTGCTTCCGCGAGCGCAGCGCGCAGCTCGCGCACTTCCCAGCGCGCCGGCACGGTGGAGAGGTATTGCTGCCACTCCTGCGCGCGGGCTTCACCCAGGCGGCTCGCGATCGCTTCGTACTGCTTCCGCTGGATCTCCGCCATGCGCTGCTGCATCTCGGCCACCCGGTCGGGATCCGGCGCGCTGCCGGGGCGTGGCAGGAACTCCTGAGCCAGCTCCATGCTCTCGAGCTGGTGATCGGCGAGCGTCTCGAACAGCGCGTCGACTTCCTCGGGCGAGAGACGCAGCGCCTCGCCGACGTCGGAGTACATCCGCCGCAGTGAGAACATCTGCTGCTCGAGCATCGCCGCGCGGAACTCGGGGTTCTTGAGGAGCTCGGCGGATCGCGCCATCGGTATGCCCATCGGGCTCACGATGGGCCCCACGGCGACCGGAGGCTGTGCGGAAGATGGTGCGGGTGATGGCGCGGATGATCGCGCCGGTGATCGAGACGCGGACGGCTGCGCAGGCGCTGTGGAGACGTCTGGTTTCGCTGCGGAGTGATCCGGCGCAGCGCCCGCTTCCCGGGGAGTCGAGGGCACTTCCGCGGGCGTCGTCCACGCCCGCTGCTGCCGCTGGAGCTCGACCACGCGCGCGTACAGCGCGTCGTAGCGCTCCTGCTGCCGGGTCAACTCACGCCACAGGAAGAACGACGTGGCAGTCGCCGCGACTGCCACGACGGTCAGTGCGAGAGTTGCCCGGCTCATGACCGCGCTATCTTAGCGCGCGCCGGTCGCGACTCAACGACGCTGCACGCGAGGCGCCCTCAGCGCGCCGCGCCGCGCCGCACCCGGTCCAGGTAACGGTCGCGCAGCTCGGTCTGTCGCGTCTCGAGCGGCTGAGGTTCGCCTCCGATGAACACGTGGTCGGCGAGACTCGTCACCTCGAGCGGATCGCCGCTCCAGAGCACGAGATCGGCCGGCCGGCCCACTGCGATGCTGCCCATGCGGTCGCCGACGCCGAAGACCTCCGCCGGAACCCGCGTGATCGCAGCGAGCCCGGCCTCCCACGGGAGCCCGTGCGCGACGGCATTGCCCGCGGCCTGGCGGATCTTCCGGATGTTGTGGGGCTCGGTGTCCCTCAGCGAGAACGCGACACGCACTCCGGCAGCGTGCAGCCGTGCGGCGTTCTTGAGCGTCGCGCCGACCTGGTCGAAGTTCTGCGGAAGATTGTCGAGCGGAGCGAGAACCACCGGCACATCGGCGGCGGCCAGCTCGCGCGCAACGCGCCAGGCTTCCGCGCCGCCGGTGATCACGGCACGCAGCTTCTCGCGCCGGGCGAACGCAATCACCTGCAGGATGTCCGCCGCGCGGTCGACGTGGAAGACGAAGGGTCCGCCGCGCTCCAGGTACGTCCGCAGTGTCCTGCGTCCTATCGGCGTGAGCTGACGCGGGTCACCGGCCCGCAGCAGGTCCGGTGTGCGCGCTTCCGTGAAGGCCTGCTCGAGCAGCATGAACTGCGCGGCCCGCGAGCCGCCCGAGAGTGCGCTCGCATCGCCTCCGAGGTCGACGAACATCGCGCGCGCCAGCGGCTCGAGTCCCGCATCGAGTGTGACGATGCCGCCCTGACCGGTGAGGATCGAGCCGCCGCGGGGACCGCTGTCCCCCGCCGGGCTCGGCATCAGCATCGCGAACGTGATGCCTGCCGCGCGATTGACCTCGACGGCTGCCGAATCGGGGTTGTACGCCAGCGTGACGTCGAACTCCGGCCGCATCGCACCGAGCCCGAAACGTGCATCGGCCGCAGGCGGCTCGAGTCCGATCTCGAGGAGACCGAGATGCCCGAGACCGCCGAAGAGGCCCGGTGTCAGGGGCCGCCCCGCCGCGTCGATGATCTCGGCGCCATCGGGTGCACGCAGGCCGCGGCCGATCTCGGCGATGCGGCCCTTGTCGATGAGGACGTCCGTGTTCTCGAGCGTCCCTGCAGACGTCAGCGTATGAACGGTCGCATTGCGGATGAGCGTCGCCGCCGGAGCGCTCATGGAGGCGAAACAGGCGGCGAGCGCGAGGAGAGAGGTGAGTCTTTTCATCGCGCACCTCCCGCCAGGACGCCGTTCAGCGGTCGGTCCTTCCGGCCGAGCAGGAAGTCGGAACGCGGCTTCTCGTCCGACGCTGCGCGGTCGTAGTGGAGATGCCCGTCGATGAACACGAGATCCGCGAGCGCGTAAACGCTGAACGGATTCCGGTTCCACACGACGACGTCGGCCATCTTGCCCGGCTCGAGCGTGCCGGTCCGGTCGTCGATGCCGAGCACGCGCGCGGCATTGGCCGTGATCCATGTGATGGCCCGCTCGGGCGGAATCTCGATGCCGATGCGCCGGGCGTGAGCGATCGCCTTCCCGGCTTCCTGGTTGAGCCGCTGGATGCCTTCCTCGGAATCCGAATGCACGATGACGCAGCCGCCCTGCGCGGCATCGACGAGCGCGATGTTCTCAGGGATACCGTCGTAGGACTCCATCTTGAAACCCCACCAGTCGGCCCACGTGGCGACGCAGACCTTCGCGTCCGCGAGCAGGTTCGCGATCTTGTAGGCCTCGATCGCGTGGTGGAACGCCGCGAGCCGGTAACCGAACTCGCGCGCCATGTCGAGGACGATCGCCATCTCGTCCGCGCGATAGCAGTGGTGGTGCACCAGAATCTCGCCCTTCAGCGCCGCCGCGAGCGTATCGAGCCGCAGGTCGCGCTTCGGCGGCTCGGCGTCCTCGTCGCCGTTCGCGAGCTTCTTCGCGTAACGCTCCCACGAACGAAGGTACTCCTGCGCCTCGATCCACTGCTTGCGATACCCGGCGACGTTGCCCATGCGCGTCGAAGGCGTCTGACTGCGTCCGCCGTAGACGCGCTTGGGGTTCTCGCCGCAGGCCATCTTGAGGCCGTACGGCGCACCGGGGAACTTCATCGCCTGAGTCGTCGCGGCGGGCACGTTCTTGAGGACGACGCTGCGGCCGCCGATGAGGTTCGCGGATCCCGGCAGGATCTGCAGAGTGGTCACGCCGCCGGCGAGCGCCGTGGCGAAGCCGGGATCCTGGGGCCACACGCCGTGCTCCGCCCACACCTCGGCAGTCGTCGGCGACGTCGCCTCGTTGCCATCCGAATGTGCCCGGACCGCGGGCGTCGGATACACGCCGAGATGAGAGTGCACGTCGATGATGCCGGGCGTCACCCAGCGGCCCTGTGCATCGATGATGCGGGCACCGGCCGGGGCCTCGAGCCCTGGACCGACGGCGACGATCTTCCCATCGGCCATCAGGACGTCGGCTCCATCCAGCCGTACGCCGGTGCCGGTCAGCACCGTCGCGCCGCGGATCAGTGTCGGTTCACTCGGTGCTGGATGATAGGTGGAAGGGTAGGGATCGGCTCTATCGGTGGGACTTACGATCGCTTGTGATTCGCGCGTCTCTTCCGTTTCGCGTCCGGCCTGCGCAGCGCAGCCCGCAGCGAGCAGCGCGCCGAGTACCAGCGCGGTGCGCCAACTTTCGTGCATCAAACGACCTCCCCGCAGAACCGCGCCGGCGGCGCGATTCACGTGCAGACTGGATTTGCGCGCAGTCTACGAAAGAAATGGCGTGATCGCGAAGGGGCGGGGAGAGTCTCGCGCGAATGCCCGGCGAAGAACGGCGCGCCGGCACATTAAGGAAAACGGCGTGCGGGCCGGTGCGGCCCGTACGCCGTGTGTGTTACGAAGCGAGCAGGCTCACCTTGGTTCGCCTTCGCTCTCGGCTTCGGTGCTCGAGGCTTCGGGGGCCTCCGCAACGCGGATCGTGCTCTGGACGGACTTTACGCCCGGTACCTGGCGCGCGATTTCCTCGGCGCGGCGTTTTGTCTGCTCGTCGTCCACGTTGCCGCTCAGCGTGATCTGGCCGTTGTACGCATCGACGTTGATCTGGGTGCCCTTGACTTCCTCGCTGTCGAGAAGTGCCGCCTTCACACGAGCGGTGAGCGCCGAGTCATCGACGTACGCTCCCGGCGACTGCTCACCTCGAAGCATGGTGCATCCTGTGCCCGCGAGCGCCGCGGCGATCACGAGAACTCCCACTCTGATGGCTGAACGCATAGATGAATACCTCCTGTCCTCTGCGTGCCTTCTGCAAAGCGCGACGACGCTTGCCTCGGTGAGCGTCCAGCAATCGGGGTTCCCGCTGCTGTAGGCAAATTGCGACAGCTCAGGCAGACTGACACGCGGGTGAGACCCGGTTCGCCAGCGCATGTCCGGGGATTTCAATACAATGCGCGCCGGCCGGGACGGGTACCTGGAGTGGTCCTTCAGCAGTCATGACGACGAGAACACGGAATCTCCGCATCTGCGCCGCAGCCGTGCTCGGATGGCTGACGTGCGCGGCTGCAAATGCCACGGTCTACGAGCTCGGCGAGGACACGCCGCTCGTCTTCGGCGAAGTCGAACGCATCACCACGAAGTGGGAAGACACGCTGCTCGACATCGCGCGCCGCTACAGCCTCGGCTACGAGGAGATCGTGCGCGTCAACCCTGGCGTGGACCCCTGGCTGCCCGGCGAAGGCACCGAGATCGTGATTCCGGGGCGACGCATCCTGCCGCCCGGGCCCCGCGAGGGCATCGTCATCAACCTTCCCGAGCATCGCCTGTACTACTTCCCGAAGCCGAAGAAGGGTGAGAAGCCGAAGGTCTATACCTATCCGGTGAGCATCGGGAAGATGGACTGGCGCACACCCATCGGCCGGACGACGATCGTGGGCAAGCAGAAGCGGCCCACATGGTTTCCGCCCGAATCGGTGCGCAAGGAGCATGCGGCACGCGGCGAGTACCTGCCGCGAGCGGTACCGCCAGGGCCCGACAATCCGCTCGGCGAGTACGCGATGCGCCTCGGGATTCCCTCCGGGGCCTATCTGATTCACGGGACCAACAATCCGGCGGCTGTCGGCATGGCCGTCACGCACGGCTGTATCCGCATGTACCCGGAGGACATCGAGGAGCTGTTCCCGCTCGTCCCCGTGGGTACGAAGGTGACCATTCTGAACGAGCCGGTGAAGATCGCCTTCGTCGACGGCGAGCTGCTCCTCGAGGTGCATCCGCCGGTGGATGCCGAAGGGCAGACCATCGAGCCCGACGTCGATCAGCTCGTGAAGCGGCTCGACGAGATCCTGGGCGAGAAGCCGGTGGCGATCCACTGGGAGTACGCGCTCGAGACGTTGCAGGCGGCGAACGGCATTCCGGCAGTCGTCGGCATCGAAGCGATCTTCGATGATCCCGCCGAGGAGCCTGATGGCATGCCGGCTCATGGTCTCGACGGCGGGCAGGCGCCCGCTTCGGCCTCCGAGAGACCGATCGAAGCACCGGCATCCGAGACAGTTCCACTGGCCGCGGCCGATGCCGGCGGCGGCGCGGCCGTAGAGTCGCGCTGATCCACCGGCATTTTCGCCGGCGTTCGGCGTTCCTCCAGGACACGTCGTATTCCGCACGGGCATGGGGATTGCTCCGTACCCGCAGTCCCCCGAACGCTCAGGGAAGTGGAACGCCATGAACGGTGAGCTCACCATCCTCGGCATCGCCGGCAGCCTCCGTGCCGGTTCCTACAACCGCGCCGCGCTGCGCGCCGCCCAGCAGCTCGCGCCGCAGGGGATGCGCATCGAGACGTTCGAGCTCGACGGCATTCCGGGCTTCAATCAGGATCTCGAGAAGCGACCGCCGCAGCAGGTCGTGGAGCTCAAGCGGCGCATCCGTGCCGCCGACGGGATCCTGTTCGTGACGCCGGAGTACAACTACTCCGTGCCAGGTGTGCTGAAGAACGCGATCGACTGGGCTTCACGTCCCTACGGCGACAACGCCTGGTACGGCAAGCCGGCGGCGATCATGGGCGCTTCCATCGGCCGCCTCGGCACGGCGCGCGCGCAGTACCACCTGCGTCAGATATTCGTGTTCCTCGGCATGCCCTCGGTGCTGGAGCCGGAAGTGATGATCGCCGATGCTGCGAACGCCTTCGACGCGGACGGCAATCTCACCGACGAGACGTCGCGCGGGCTGATCGCACAGCTCCTCGAAAACCTCGCGCGGCTCGTGCGCCGGGTGCAGCAACCGTTGAACGCGCCGCAGGCGAAGGTCGCGGACCGTCCTTCAGATGAGGCGCGTTCGCGTCCGCACTGATGCGGCAGGCGAGAGCCGCGGAGCCGGTCCCGCTGCGTCGAGCCCGAGTCCGTACAATGACTTTCCGGCCACCTCACTCGAGTCGCGTCATTCGAGCGCGAGGATCCAGCGC
>QGVD01000099.1 GCA_003242685.1 Pseudomonadota bacterium
GGGCGCGTGTGGGTTGCCCGGGGCGGGGCCGCCGCGCCGGGGTTTCTCCTGGGGGGGGTCCGCGCCGCGGGGCCGGGGGGGCCCGGGGGGGGCCGCGGGCTTGGCGGGGATCAGGGTCGCCGTGACCCGGCTCGACGTACGCGACGTGCGCGTGCCGGATTGTCCCTGGCTCATCGTGCAGGGCGATGCCGACGAGATCATCGACGCGCGCGCGGTGCTCGACTGGGCCGCGCGCCTCACGCCCTCACCGACGGTGAAGGTGCTGCCCGGCGTGACTCACTTCTTCCACGGCCATCTTCCCGAGCTGCGCGAGGCCGTGATGAGCTTCATGAAGGATCTGCCGGACGGCGCGTGAGCGCCGTTCCGGCCAAACAGAAACCCGGCCGGGGCACGCCCCGACCGGGTTTCCAGAAGTCTTCTCCCTGAAGAATCTTCCTGAAGAGTCTCAGGAGCTGACCATGTTCTTGAGGTTCTTCAGCGGCACCACGCGCACTTTCTTGCTCGCCGGCTTCGCCTTGAAGATCATCTTCTCGCCGGTGAACGGGTTGATGCCCTCACGCGCCTTCGTGGCAGGACGCTTGACGACCTTCATCTTCAGCAGGCCGGGCAGCGTGAACAGGCCGTTGCTGCGCAGGCTCTTCCTGATGATGGTGTTCAGGGAATCGAAGACGGCTCCGACTTGCTTGCGCGAGAGGTCCGTGTCTTTGGCTATCTGAGTCAGGATCTCCGACTTCGTCGGGGCGCCACCCTTTTTCGCCATGTTGCGATACTCCTTGAATGTTGTGACCGTGAGCGCGGACCGACCGCGCCGAGAGAATCGGCGCGGAAAATAGCACATGCGACGACTTTGGCAAGCGATTTCTCGCGTCGGGGTGTGCTCGAAATCCCTTTTTTTCTAGGGTTTGCGCGCCGGTCGCGCGAGCGGCGATCTCGACGGGCGCACGCACGCGGTGCGCGATGCGGCAGGCGCTGCGCTCTTCTAGCGCAGCAGTATGAGGATCGCCTGGATGGCGATGATGGCCCAGAGCGGCGAGAGATCGAGGCCGGCGACCGAAGGGATGAGTCTGCGGAAGGGACGCAGCACCGGTTCGCAGAGATCGGCGAGCACGGACTGGACCGGAGAGTAGCCGCCCGGTGCGATGAGGCTGAGGAGCGCGTACACGAAGATCGCGTAGAAGTACGTCCATAACACGGTACGCGCGATCTCGAGCGCAGCTACTTGAATCCACGAAAGAAGCGGAGGCAGTCCGAAGCCGCGCAGAGCGACCGCCACGCCGACTTCCACGAGCGCGATGAGGACGACGGCGACCACCGAGGCCGTGTCGATCCGGCCTGCCGGGGGCAGGATGCGCCGCAGCGGAACGATCAGGGGATTCGTGAGCCTCACGATCGCCTGGCAGACGGGATTGCGGAAGTCCGCGCGCGAAAGCTGCAGCAGGAGGCGCAGGAGGAACGCGACGAAAGCTAGCTTGAGCAGCGTTTCGATGATGAAAATGATGGCGCTCATCGCCGGTCCTCGTTCCCGGGAGATGGGGAAGGTGCAGCGGGGTCCTCATCGCCGAACTGGGCTGCGAGCTCCCGGCTGCGCCGTGCCGCGGCGCCGAGCGCCCGCGTCACGAGTCCCTCGAGTCCGGCAGCCTCGAGCGTGCGCACGGCAGCCTCCGTCGTGCCTCCCTTCGACGTGACTTCGGCCCGCAGCCGCACGAGATCGCCGTCGCCCGTGCCGGCCATGAGACCGGCACCGTGCAGCGTCGCCACGGCGAGCCGTCGAGCGGCGGCGGGATCGAGTCCGAGCTCGACGGCCGCGCGTGCCATCAGCTCACCGAGCAGGAAGAAGTATGCGGGTCCGCTGCCGGACAACGCAGTGACGACGTCGAGCGCGTCCTCGTCGGGGAGCCATACCACCGTGCCCACGGCGGACATGATCTCCTCCGCTGCGGAACGCGAGGACTGCGGTGTCGTCGCAGGCGCGAAGAGGCCGGTCGCTCCGGCGCCGATGAGCGCGGGGCGGTTCGGCATGGCACGCACTACGGGTGCGCTTCCGCACCAGCGCGCGAGCGACGCGATGCGGATGCCCGCGGCGACGGACAGCACGGTCGGCCGCTCGGCATCCAGCCGTGCGCGCAGCGGCGTGAGCACGGCGCGCGCATCCTGGGGCTTCACTGCGACGACGACGACGTTCGCGCCGGCGATCGCTGCGGCATTGTCGGCGAACGTCGACACACCGAAGTCCCGCTCCAGCGCGCTCCGGGCGGCCTCGGACGGCTCACCGACCGCGATCCGCTCGGACGCGGTGCCGCGGCGGACGAGTCCGCCGATGAGCGCGCGGGCCATGTTGCCGCCGCCAAGGAATGCGATTCTCGATGCTGTCACAGTGGGCGCCGATTGTACCGGCTCGAAGGCGCTTCCGGTCGAGATTCAGGCTTTCGCGGGTCTCGGTCCGAAGAGCGCGGTGCCGATGCGCACGATCGTCGCACCCTCGAGCACGGCGGCTTCGAGATCCGCGCTCATGCCCATCGAGAGCGTGTCGAGCTGCGCACCCTGCGCGTTGAGGGACTCGAGCAGCCGGCGGAGCTGCGCGAACCAATGACGCTGGCGCTCCGGGTCTTCCTCGAAGGGCGGAATGCACATGAGCCCGCGGAGCCGGATGCGCGGCAGTCCCGCGACGGCCGCGACGAGCCCGGGGAGCTCGTCCGGCGCGACACCGCCCTTGCTTGCCTCGCCGGCGAGGTTCACCTGGATGCAGACGTTGAGCGGCGGTGCGTGGTAGGGACGCTGCGCCGAGAGACGCTCGGCGATGCGCAGTCGGTCGACGCCGTGGACCCACGCGAAGTTCTCGGCGACCGGCCGCGTCTTGTTCGCCTGGAGCTGGCCGATGAAGGCCCACCGGATGGGGACCCGGGGGGTGGCTTCGATCTTGGCGAGCGTTTCCTGCACGTAGTTCTCCCCGAAGTGCGTGAGGCCCGCCTGCACACCCGCCTCGATCAGTTCGACGGGCTGACCCTTGCTCACCGCGAGCAGTGTGATGGACTCCACACTTCGTCCGCACTGCGCCGCCGCGCGCGCGATGCGCTCGCGCACGCTCGCCACGTTCTCAGCCAAATTCTGCGGACTCATTAACATATTGGACGCCAACCCCCTCCGCTATACTGCCGCAAGCTCTTGTCGCAGGTATCGCGCCCGCGATCGGTCCACCTGCGCAAGCATCGCTCCCGAGGAGCCTGAATGGCTGTCGACATCGCGCAACTGCTGGCGTTCTCCGTCAAGAACAAGGCTTCGGATCTGCATCTGTCCGCCGGCGTACCGCCGATGATCCGCGTCGACGGCGACATGAAGCGGATCAACATGCCTCCGCTGACGCACAAGGAAGTGCACAGCATGGTGTACGACATCATGAACGACAAGCAGCGGAAGGCGTACGAGGAGTTCTTCGAAACGGACTTCTCGTTCGAGATTCCCAAGCTTGCGCGTTTCCGCGTCAACGCGTTCAACCAGAACCGCGGCGCCGGTGCGGTGTTCCGCACCATTCCGTCGACGATCCTCACGCTCGACGATCTGAACGCGCCGAAGATCTTCCGCGACCTGTGCATGCTGCCGCGCGGGCTCGTGCTCGTCACCGGGCCGACCGGGTCGGGCAAGTCCACGACGCTCGCGGCGATGATCAACCACTGCAACGAGAACCGGCCGGATCACATCATCACCATCGAGGATCCGATCGAGTTCGTGCACGAGTCGAAGCGCTGCCTCATCAACCAGCGCGAGGTGCACCGCGACACGCTGGGCTTCGCCGAGGCGCTGCGCTCGGCGCTGCGCGAGGACCCGGACGTGATCCTGGTGGGCGAGATGCGCGACCTCGAGACCATCCGCCTGGCGCTGACCGCCGCGGAGACCGGCCACCTCGTGTTCGGCACCCTGCACACCAGCTCGGCGGCCAAGACCATCGACCGTATCGTCGACGTGTTCCCGGCAGCGGAGAAGGAGATGGTGCGCTCGATGCTCTCCGAGAGTCTGCGGGCGGTGATCTCCCAGACGCTGCTCAAGAAGATCGGTGGCGGGCGCGTGGCGGCCCACGAGATCATGATCGGCACACCCGCAATCCGGAACCTGATCCGCGAGGGCAAGATCGCGCAGATGTACTCCGCGATCCAGACCGGCCAGGCCCAGGGCATGCAGACGCTCGACCAGTGCCTCGCCGATCTCGTGGCGAAGGGCATCGTCAGCAAGGAAGAGGCGCGCTACAAGGCGCACAACAAGGACGCTATCTGATGCGAGGCACGAAGGTTTCCGGTCCGCACGGCAGCGCGCGTGCCGGCGGGTAGGAACGCGACCGAGGGCACACGATGGATCGCGATCAGGCCATAAAGCTGATGCAGGACCTCCTGCGGCGGGTCGTCGACAAGAAGGCGTCCGACCTGTTCATCACGGCCGGTTTCCCGCCCGCCATCAAGGTCGACGGCGAGATCCGGCCGCAGAGCGAGCGCGCGCTCACGGCGGAGCAGTCCGCCATGCTCGTGCGCGCGATCATGAACGACCGGCAGCTCAAGGAGTTCGACGCGACGAAGGAGTGCAACTTCGCGATCGCGCCGCCCGGCATCGGGCGCTTCCGCGTCAGCGCCTTCGTGCAGCAGGGCTGCATCGGCTGCGTCATCCGGCTCATCAACGCGAAGATTCCGACGTTCGAGGAGCTCGACCTCCCGCCGATCCTCAAGGAGGTCGTGCTCTCGAAGCGCGGCCTCGTGATCGTGGTCGGCGGCACCGGCTCGGGCAAGTCGACCACGCTCGCCGCGATGGTGGGCTACCGCAACGAGAAGACGCGCGGGCACATCATCACGATCGAGGACCCGGTCGAGTACGTCCACCCGCACAAGGGCTGCGTCATCACGCACCGCGAGATCGGCGTGGACACGGAGAACTGGCACACGGCGCTCAAGAACACGCTGCGCCAGGCGCCGGACGTGATCCTGATCGGCGAGATCCGCGACCGCGAGACCATGGAATACGCGATCCAGTTCGCCGAGACCGGTCACCTGGTGCTCGCGACGCTGCACGCCAACAGCGCCAACCAGGCGCTGGACCGCATCATCAATTTCTTCCCCGAGGAGAAGCGCGAGCAGCTCCTCATGGACCTGTCGCTCAACATCCGCGCGCTCATCTCGCAGCGCCTGATTCCGCGCGAGTCCGGCAGCGGGCGCATCGCGGCGATGGAGATCATGCTCAACTCGCCGCTCATCCAGGACCTCATCTTCAAGGGCGAGGTCGCCAAGATCAAGGAGGTCATGGCGCGCTCGACGCGGCTCGGCATGAGGACCTTCGATCAGTCGCTGTTCGAGCTGTACGAAACCGGCTTCATCTCCTACGAGGACGCGCTGCGCAACGCCGACTCGAAGAACGAGCTGCGCCTGCGCATCAAGCTCGAGAGCAAGCGCGAGCCGAAGGAGCTCAACGACGGCGGCGGCCTGCAGATCGTCGAGGAAGATCACGGCCGGAGCCTGTAGGACGGCTTTCCGTAGCAGCCGCGAGGCGGAAACGTGGAATCGACCGGAAAGGCATCGGAGCAGGGCACCGCTGCGGGCACCGAGCAGGTGTCCGGGACGACGGGCGTCTACAAGGCTCTGAAGAGCTCGGAAGGCTCCACCACCGGCAGCCATCCGAAGCTCAACACGAAGCCGCTCTTCAAGCTCATGGTGGAGAAGAAGGCCTCGGACCTCTTCTTCACCTGCAACGCGCCCATCAAGATCAAGATCGAGGGCCAGATCTTTCCGGTGAACAAGAACGTGCTGACGCCGGAGATGGTGCGTCAGACGGCATATGCGCTCATGACGCCGGAGCAGCGCGAGCAGTTCCAGAGGGAGCTCGAGCTCGACTTCGCCATCTCCGAGCCGGGCCTCGGGCGCTTCCGCGTCAACGTGTTCATGCAGCGCGGCTACCCCGCGATGGTGCTGCGCTACATCACCGCCGACATGCCGCGCCTCGAAGCGCTCGGTCTGCCGGAGGTGACCCGCGAGCTCGTGATGCTGAAGCGGGGGCTGATTCTCGTGGTGGGCGCCACGGGAAGCGGCAAGTCGACCACGCTCGCCGCGATGATCAATTACCGCAACGAGAACTCTTCGGACCACATCGTCACGATCGAGGATCCGATCGAGTTCCTCCACACGAACAAGCGCTCCATCGTCAACCAGCGCGAGGTGGGGCTAGACACCCACTCCTTCGCGCGGGCGCTGCGCGGCGTGATGCGCGCCGCGCCGGACGTGATCCTGATCGGCGAGATCCGCGACCGCGAGAGCATGATGGCCGCGATCCATCTCGCGGGCACGGGCCATCTCGTGCTCGCCACGCTCCATGCGAACAACTGCGCGGAGACGCTCGACCGCATCATCAACATGTTCCCCCGCGAGCAGCACTCGCAGATCTTCCTCGATCTCTCGCAGTACCTGCGCGCGATACTCGCGCAGCGCCTGGTGATGGGCCGCGACGGCAAGCGCGTGGCGGCGGTCGAGGTGATGCTCAACACGCCGCACATCGCCGAGCTCATCAAGAAGGGCGACGTCGTCGGCATCAAGGAAGCGATCTTCGCGAGCAGCGAGCGCGGGGTGCAGAGCTTCGACGTCGCGCTCTACAACCTCTACAAGCAGAACCGCATCGAGCTCGAGGAGGCGCTCGCGAACGCCGACTCGCGCACCAACCTGCAGGCGAAGATCAACTTCGGCTGAGCGCTCCCGCCGCCTGCCGAGTCAGAACACGTCGGCGGCGTCGAACACCGGGCCGTCGACGCAGACCCGCTTCATGGCGAGGCCCTGAGGCGTGCGCACGGGCACCGCACAGCCGGCGCAGCCGCCGACCGCGCACGCCATGAATTCCTCGAGAGAGACCTGACAGGGCAGCGAATACCGGCGCGCGACTTCCGCGGCGGCACGCAGCATCGGCGTCGGACCGCAGGCGAAGACCTCGATCTCCGCGAGCGCATCGGCGGAGAGCGTCGCGAGCCAGGCGTCGGCGAGCTCGGTCACGAAGCCGTCGAAGCAGCCGGGAAAGCCCGAGCGGCTCGCGAGCCGGCTCGCGATGCCCCATTCGTCGAGGAGCGGCATGCACGCGATGCATCCGGGCGGCATCCCGCCGACGACGATCTGCGACGGTCTCGTGCGGAACGGAAACGGAATCTCGGAGCCCATGAGGACGAGCGGCTTCCACTCGGCGTCCGTGCGCCCGCGCAGCCGCTCGGCGAGGAACACCATCGGTGGAATGCCCACACCGCCGCCGATCAGGAGCGGGCGCGGCCGTTCGGGATGAGGCGTGAATCCCCGGCCGATGGGACCGAGCACGCTCACGATGTCGCCGGGCTTGCGCTCGGAGAGCGCGCGCAGTCCCTGGCCGTGGATCTTGTAGAGGAACTCGATCCACCCGGCTTCCGCGTCGACGCGCATGATCGAGAGCGGCCGGCGCATCGGAATGGCGGGATCGCACCGGACGTGAACGAAGCTGCCGGGCTGCGCGTGCGCGGCACAGCGCGGCGCCGCGACGCGAGTGATGAACTGATCCGCCTCGAGAGCCGTGCGCGAGAGCACGCGCGCGTCCTCGAGGAAGATCGTGCCGCGATGCTCGCGGCTCACGCGGCGCCCCCGCGGCCCTCGATCACGGCGGAGAGCACGGCCATGCGCACCGCGATGCCGTTGGTCACCTGCCGGCGAATGACCGACTGCGGGCCGTCGGCCACATCGGATGCGATCTCGATGCCACGGTTCATCGGCTGCGGGTGCATGACGATGGCGTCGGGGCGCGCGAGCGCGAGCCGCTCCGGCGTGAGCCCGTACTTCTGGAAGTAACGGTCCGGATCGGGAAAAGCGGCCTGGCTCATGCGCTCCTTCTGGATGCGCAGCATCATCACGACGTCCGCGTCCTTGAGGCCGCTGCGGAGCGAGGTGAAGCGCGCGCAGCCCGCGAACTCGTTTTCTTCCGGCATGAAGGCGGGCGGCGCGATGATGCGGATCTCGGCGACGCCCAGCGTGCGGAATACCTGATACGCCGAGCGCGCGACACGCGAATGGCGCACGTCGCCGACGATGGCGACGCACAGTCCGTCGAAGCGACCCTTGCACTGCAGGACGGTGAGCGCATCGAGCAGGCCCTGAGTGGGGTGCGACACGTGCGCCTCGCCCGCGGAGAGCACGCTGACGTGCGGTGCCGCGTGCGCGGCGACGAGCCCATGGACGCCGGGCTCGGAGTCACGTATCACGAACACGTCGACGTGGAGCGCCTCGAGCGTGAAGAGCGTGTCGAGCATGCTCTCGCCCTTGACGCGCGAGGAAAGCTGCACCTCGAGATTGACGACGTCGGCGCCCAGCCGCTTCGCCGCCAGCTCGAAGGACACGCGCGTGCGCGTCGAGGGTTCGGTGAACAGATTCGCGACGGTGATACCGGCGAGCTCGTTCGAGCGGGCCGGAGGCTCGCCGAGGGGCCGCACGTAGCGCTGCGCGCGCTCGAGCAGCCATTCGATCCGCTCGCGCGGCAGCCCCTCGAGGCTCAGCAGATGACGCAGCGAGCCGTCCGCGCGCAGCTGGCTCACACCGTCGTATTCACTCATGTGCGTTCAGATCCCCCTGCGCCGCCATCGGATCCCTCGCCCGCGAGCCATCGCTCCAGGATCACTGCGGCCGCGGCGCTGTCGATGTCCTCGCGGCTGACGCGCCGGCGGCGCGCACCGCTCGCGCGCCGCTCCTTCAGGCGCGCGCTGGCCTCGAGCGACGACCAGCGCTCGTCGACCTGATGAACGGGAAGACCGAAGCGGCGCTCGAGCTCGGCAGCGAAGGCTCGGGCCGCGGCGGTCAGGGCGCTCGGGCTGCCGTCGGCATTATACGGCGCGCCCACCACGAGCACGTCCGGCCGCAGCTCACGGATCTCGCGGGCGATCGCCGCCCAGTCCGGTCCGGACTCGAGCACTCGTACCGTCGCACGCGGCGCGACGCTTGCCGTCAGCGTGTCGCCCGAGGCGATGCCGATGCGCCTCGCACCGTAGTCGAAGGCGAGTGCGGTACGCGGCCGCACCTTCAGGCATGGCCTGCAACGAGGCTCAGGCGCTGCACGTCGATACCGAGCAGCCGCCAGGCCGCGTGCCAGCGCTCCTCGAATGGCAGGTCGAAGACCACGCGCGGGTCGACGGGCAGAGAAAGCCACGCGTTCTCGCGCATCTCGCGCTCGAGCTGCCCGGACTCCCAGCCCGCGTAGCCGAGCGCGATGAAGGCGTCTTCCGGTCCCTCGCCGCGGGCCATCGCGGCCAGCACGTCCCGCGACGTCGTCACCTGCACGGCGTCCGAGACCTTGTGCGTGTGATCCCACCGGCCGCCCGGGCGATGCAGGACGAAGCCCCGATCCGTGTTGACCGGACCGCCGCAGAGCACGGGCCGCGCGGCGATTTCCTCGCTGCTCGGCTCGAGCTTCATCTGCGACAGGACGTCGGACAGGCGCATCGGCAACGGCCTGTTGAGCACGATGCCGAGCGCGCCCCGTTCCGTGTGCTCGCAGATGAGCGTAACGGTCTGAGCGAAGTTCGGATCGGCGAGCGTGGGCATCGCGATCAGCAGATGGTTGGTGAGATTCGTGAAGCCGCTCATGCTCAAGAGTATGGGCGCGAGCGGCCGGCCGCTTCAAGGAAGCGTGGAGACGCTTCCGCCCTCGACACGGCCGCCGACGAACTGCCACTCGTAGGCGAAGCGCAGCACGCGGTACTCGCGCGCGAGCTCGGCAGGGAAGGGATCGAAGGGGCTCGCGAGCCGCAGGATGTCGAGGGCCG
>QGVD01000100.1 GCA_003242685.1 Pseudomonadota bacterium
TTCCCGGGCACCGTTTGGATCCGTCGGGTTGCGGAGGTCCCAGCCGCGAGTCTGCAGCGATGATGGGCGCTGCCGACTTACCCGCACGGCCCCGCATCGCTCGACCGGAACGCGAGCGACAACTCCTCCGGGCTGACTGAGCCGACAGGATTTCCCATGCGCACGATCACTCATTTCATCAACGGTGCTGCCGTCGAGCCGCGTGAGTCGCGGCGCGGTGACGTCTTCGATCCCAATACCGGGAAGGTCCAGGCGCAGGTCGCGTTTGCGACGCGCGACGAGCTGGATCTCGCGGTCGATGCCGCGCTCGCGGCCCAACCCGCCTGGGCGGCGCTCAATCCGCAGCGCCGCGCGCGCGTCATGTTCCGCTTCAGGGAGCTGATCGAGGCGCACATGGACGAGCTCGCACGGCTGATCTCTTCCGAGCACGGAAAGGTCCTCGCGGATGCGCGAGGCGACGTCCAGCGCGGGCTCGAGGTGGTGGAGTTCTGCTGCGGGATTCCGCATCTGCTCAAGGGTGAGCACACCGCAGGCGCAGGTCCCGGCATCGACGTCTGCTCGATGCGTCTGCCGCTCGGAGTGGTCGCGGGCATCACGCCTTTCAACTTCCCGGCAATGATTCCGCTGTGGATGCTCGCTCCGGCGATCGCCTGCGGCAACGCGTTCATCCTGAAGCCTTCGGAGCGCGATCCTTCGGCGGCGGTGAGACTCGCGGAGCTCGCGATCGAAGCCGGACTTCCGAGAGGCATTCTCAACGTCGTCCACGGCGACAAGGAGATCGTCGATGCGATCCTCGATCATCCCGCGATCGAGGCCGTGAGCTTCGTGGGCTCGTCAGACATTGCGGAGTACGTCTACGCGCGCGGCGCGGCAGCGGGCAAGCGGATGCAGTGCATGGGCGGCGCGAAGAACCACGGCATCGTCATGCCCGACGCCGATCTCGATCAGGCAGTGCGGGACATCGTCGGCGCAGTATATGGATCCGCTGGTGAACGCTGCATGGCGCTGCCCGTCGTAGTGCCTGTCGGGGAACGGACGGCGCAGGAACTGCGCGAGCGGCTCGTGAGAGCCATCCGCGAGCTGCGCGTCGGCATCTCGACCGATCCTGAAGCGCATTACGGACCCGTCGTCAGCGCGCAGCACAAGGCGCGCATCGAGCGCTATATCCAGATGGCGGTGGACGAGGGTGCGGAGCTCGTGATTGACGGGCGCGGTCTCGCGGTTCCCGGCTATGAGAACGGATTCTTCCTGGGACCGACGCTGATCGATCGTGTGACGCCTGAAATGCAGAGCTACAGGGACGAGATCTTCGGTCCGGTGCTCCAGATCCTGCGGGCGAACAGCTTCGACGAGGCGATCAGTTACCCGTCACGCCATCAGTACGGCAACGGTGTCGCCATCTTCACGCGCAACGGCGATTTCGCGCGCCGTTTCGCGATGTCCGTGGAAGTCGGCATGGTGGGCATCAACGTGCCGATCCCGGTGCCGGTCGCGTACCACACCTTCGGCGGCTGGAAGCGCTCGGCCTTCGGCGATCTCAACCAGTACGGCATGGACGGAGTCCGCTTCTTCACGCGGGTCAAGACCGTGACACAGCGATGGCCCGGCGGCACGGGCACGTCGGGAGACGCCTTCGTCATACCCACCATGTCATGAGCCGGTCTCCTGCGGTGTCCTGCGCACCGTCTGGTCCCGAGACCGGACGCGAACTATCTTTCCGCTACCCGAACGGTGTCGCGCAGAGGATCGATGCTCATGAAAGCGATCCGCGTTCATCGTCACGGCGGGCCGGAAGTGCTCGTCTACCAGGACGTCGATGCCCGCGATCCCGGACCCGGTGAGGTCCGCATACGCAACCGGGCCATCGGTCTCAACTACGCCGACGTCTACTACCGCACGGGCGAGTTTCCGGCGCCTTCCTTTCCGTTCACTCCGGGCCTCGAAGGAGCGGGTGAGGTCGTGGCGGTCGCTGAAGGCGTTCGCGACTTCGCGCCCGGAGACCGGGTGACATACTACTGCCCCGTACCGGGTGCCTACGCCGAAGAGCACGTCGTCCCCGCTCACTTCGTCATCCCGCTTCCGGACTCCATCGACTTCGCGACCGCCGCGGCGATGACCGTGAAGGGTCTGACGGCACAGTACCTTCTCCATCGCACATTCCGCGTCGAGTCCGGTCACGTCGTTCTCGTGCACGCGGCAGCGGGCGGCGTCGGACTGCTGCTCACGCAATGGGCGAAGCATCTCGGTGCGACGGTGATCGGCACGGTGGGGTCGCCGGAGAAGGTCGCGATCGCCCGCCGGCACGGCTGCGACCACGTCATCGAGTACCGCACGGAAGACTTCGTCGCACGCGTGAAGGAGATCACCGGCGGCGAAGGCTGCCACGTCGTCTACGACGGTGTCGGCAAGGCGACCTTTCCCGGCTCGCTCGATTGTCTGCGACGCTTCGGCTGCTTCGTGAGCTACGGTACGCCGTCGGGATCGATCGAGCCTTTCGACATCACGACCCTCGCGATCAAGGGCTCGCTGCACGCCACGTGGCCGGTGCTGCCTCATCATCTCGCGCGGCGCGAGGACGTGCTTGCGATGAGCGAGAGCCTCTTCGGCGTGGTCGCGAGTGGCGCAGTGAAGGTTCCGATTCACGCACGCCTTCCGCTCGCGGAAGCAGCGGAGGCGCATCGACGGCTCGAGTCACGCCAGACGACCGGCTCGACGGTGCTGATTCCCTAGTTCATTCCACGCTGGAACCACGCTGGAAGCGGAAACGCTGGCGGAACCGCCGTGAGCGAGACCCTGCGGCGCGGCACGGCCCTGCTCCGGCGGCCCAGCGACGGATGGGGCTGCAGGCCACATTCCGCGAAAGAGGTTCTCTCGCCTGCTCCTCCGCCCCGGAACGGTGCATGCGGGCACGACCCTTGCAGAAGCCGGGTCAGGGAGAAGGAAATGCTCGAAGAATCTGCAGAGAACGGGGGAGATTCCGGCGAACGCGACAGCTCAATCGCTCGACTGGTCGAGATTCTGCCGATCGTCGTCTTCCGGCTCGATCGCAATCTGCGGCACCTCTATGTAAACCCTGCAATCGGCGGCATCGCCGGCTGGCCGCCGCAGAGGTTCATCGGCAGAACGGCGCTCGAGGCCGGAGTCGATCCTGCACTGTGGCGTCCGTTCGAGGCCGCCTGCCGCCAGGTGCTCGAGAAGGGCGCACCGCGCATCCACGACTTCGTCTACGAGACGCCGTCCGGTCCTCGCCACTTCGAGACGCGACTCTTCCCGGAGCGCGGAAGCGACGGCCGCGTCGAATCCATCGTCGGCGTGACGACCGACTGGTCGGAGCGCTGGGAGATCGAGGACGAGCTGCGCGCGAGCGAGGATCTCTATCGCGCGCTCATCGACCAGGTGAAGAACTACGCGATCTTCGCGGTGGATCTCGAAGGGCGGGCGACTACGTGGAACGAGGGCGTCCAGCGAGTGCTCGGCTGGTCGCGCGAGGAGTTCATCGGACTGCCGAGCGAGATGCTCTACATGCCCGAGGACATCGCGGCCGGCGTGCACCGCGAGGAGCTGCGGCGCGCGGCCGAGGAGGGCAGCGTCTCGAACGAACGCTGGCTGCGGCGCAAGGACGGCACCGCGTTCTTCGCGAGCGGGATGACGAGCCGGGTCGTCGATGCGGCAGGCCACGTCGTGGGCTTCTCCAGGCTGCTGCGCGACCGCACCGCGTGGAAGCAGGTGCAGGAGGAGCGCGAGGCGCTGCTCGAGAGCGAGCGCTCCGCGCGTCAGGAAGCGGAGCAGGCGAACCGGCTGAAGGACGAGTTCCTCGCGACCCTCTCGCACGAGCTGCGCTCGCCGCTCAACGCGATCGTGGGCTGGCTGCACATCGCGCGCCGCTACAGCGAGGGCAATCCCGAGCTCGAGCGCGCCCTCGACACCATCGAGCGCAACGCACGCGCGCAGACGCAGATCATCAACGACCTGCTCGACATGAGCCGCATCATGACGGGCAAGGTGCACCTCGACATGCGGCAGGTGAATCTGCACCAGGTGATCGAAGCGGCGGTGGAGGCGATCCGCGCAGCGGCGGAAGCGAAGTGCATAGAGCTCGACTGCCGGCTCGACCCGAATCTCACGACGCTGCGCGGCGATCCCAATCGCCTGCAGCAGGTGCTGTGGAATCTGCTCACCAACGCCGTCAAGTTCACTCCGGCAGGCGGATCGGTGAGCGTGACGCTCGAGCAGATCGATTCCTCCGCGCAGATCAGCGTGCAGGACACGGGCGTCGGCATCGCGCCGGCCTTCCTGCCGTACGTGTTCGATCGCTTCCGTCAGGCCGACGCGTCGACGACGCGCCGCTACGGCGGACTCGGGCTCGGGCTCTCGATCGTCAAGAGTCTGGTCGAGATGCACGGCGGATCGGTGCGCGTGAAGAGCGCGGGTGAGGGACAGGGCGCGACGTTCATCGTCACACTGCCGCTCGCGCAGGTCCGTCACGAGGAGAACGCGCGACCCGAGCGGCGCCGCGCGCTCACGCCGGAAGCGGCGCTCGTGCTGCCGCGCCTCGACGACGTGCGCACGCTCATCGTCGACGACGAGGTGGACACGCTGCTGTTCGTCGCGAGACTCCTCGAGGAGCGCGGCGCGCGCGTCGTTCTCGCGCTCGATGCGCAGCAGGCGCTCGACGTGCTCGCCGCCGATCCCGTCGACATTCTCATCAGCGACATCGGCATGCCGGGCATGGACGGCTACGGCCTCATCGCGCGCGTGCGCGCGAGCGACGGCAGCCCCAACGCGCGCATCCCCGCGATCGCGGTCACCGCCTATGCGCGCGCCGAGGACCGCCAGCGCCTGCTCCTCGCGGGCTATCAGATGCACATTACCAAGCCCGTCGAGCCGCACGAGCTCATCGCAGGCGTGGCGAGCCTCGTGGGCGTCGCAGGGCGGCTGGCCGGCCCCGAGGCGGTGCCGCGCGAGAGCGCCGGGCAGCAGTCTCACTGAGCAGGGACTTCGCTCGAGCTCACGGAAGGCATGCTGATGGGCAGCGTCGAGGACGTGCTCCGCAAGCTCGAGGTGCTGCGCAGCGCGGCGGTGGCTATCGCGCCTGCAGCGGCAGCGCGGTCGTCTCCTTGATCACCGAGAGCGCGATCGAAGAGTTCACGACCTGCACGGCCGGAAAGCGCGAGAGGTGATCGAGGAAGAACGCCTCGTAGCTCTTGATGTCGCGCGTCACGATCCGCAGCAGGAAGTCCGTCTCGCCCATCATGGTGTAGCACTCGAGGATCTCGGGATGCTCGCGCACCGCGCGCTCGAACTGCGCGAGCGCGTCGCGCCCGTGCGTCGAGAGCTTCACGTGCGCGAAGACCGTGACGCTGAGGCCGAGCTTCTCGCGATCGAGCAGTGCGACGCGGCCGCGGATGACGCCCGTATCCTCGAGGCGGCTGATGCGGCGCCAGCAGGTCGACGCGGTCAGGTTCAGCCGCTCCGCCACTTCCGCCGCCGACAGTGCTCCGTGCTCCTGCAGGACCTCGAGAATGCGCAGGTCCGTCCGGTCCAGTTTGATGTGCATGATTACGTGCGCTTTCAGCCTGATAAATGAAACGAATATCGCATTTGTCGGCCATGAAACGCAAAAAATGAAACACCTCGAGCACGCGGGCAGGCCTAGCCTAGAAGGGGAGGTACTGGCGATGAGCCTCGCGGCCTCCATTGGGCGTTTCACACGCAGGAGGACCGCGAAGCAAGGGGAGTGTGCGCATGAACGTATTCGAGCTGCCCGACTTCGACGATCACGAGCAGGTGGTATTCGCATCGGATGCGCGCACGGGTCTGCGCGCGATCGTCGCGTTGCATTCGACCGCGCTGGGACCTGCGGCCGGCGGCTGCCGCATGTGGCGTTACGCCTCGAGCGGTGACGCGGTCGCCGATGCGCTGCGTCTCTCGCGCGGCATGAGCTACAAGAACGCGATGGCGGATCTGCCGCTCGGCGGCGGCAAGGCCGTGATCATCGGCGATCCGCGGCGCGACAAGACGCCGGAGCTGCTCGAAGCGTTCGGCCGGGTGGTGGAGTCGCTCGGCGGACGCTACGTCACCGCGGAGGACGTCGGCACGACGGCCGCCGACATGGAAGTGATCTCGCGCGTCACGCGGTACGTGAGCGGACTGCACAGACGCGCAGGCGGAGCCGGCGGTGATCCGTCACCCTGGACCGCGCTCGGAACCTTTCTCGGCATCAGGGCTGCAGTGAAGTTCAAGCTCGGCCGCCAGTCTCTGGAAGGCGTGAGCGTCGCGGTGCAGGGCACGGGCGGCGTCGGTTATCACCTGTGCCGGCTGCTCACGGCCGAAGGGGCGCGCGTACGCGCAGCGGACGTGCGGGCGGAAGCGCTCGATCGTGTGGTGAGCGAGCTCGGCGTTACGCCGGTTTCTGCGGAAAGCATTCTCTTCGAGCCGGTCGACGTGATTGCACCCTGTGCGCTTGGTGCAGTGCTCAATGCCACGTCGATTCCGCGTCTCAAGGCACCGATCGTGGCAGGTGCAGCGAACAATCAGCTCGCCACTGCGGATGACGGTGTGCGGCTGCACGCGGCCGGCGTGCTCTACGCGCCCGATTACGTGATCAACGCGGGCGGCATCATCAGCGTCGCGCGCGAATATCTAGGCGGTGCAACAGAAGAGCAGGTGAAAAGCGAGGTGCACCGCATCGCGGATCGGCTCCTCGAGATCTTCGAGCGCAGCCGGCGCGAGAACCGCCCCACGAGCGCCGTCGCCGATCAGCTCGCGCGCGAGCGGCTGCGCGCGGGCGAGCGAAGGCTCGTTGCCTAGCTTGTAGGCCTCGCGCAACACGAAGCGTTCCCGCGAAGCGCCACTTTCCCCGCACGGCGTTCGGCGGGATACTCCTTCGTCACCACCCGGCAACAACCGCGCTCGCGGTTTGGGACAAAGGAGTGTCCGGCATGATCGCTCGTCATTCGTCGATCCTCCTTGGCATCGGTGCGGTGGCCCTGCCCTCGCTCGCGCTCTCTCAGGAGCAGCAACAGCAGTCGAGCGCCGGCCGCGACAGAGCCATCCAGGAAATCATCGTCACCGCGCAGAAGCGCGAGGCCACGCTGCAGGACGTCCCGTTCTCGGTCGCCGCGATGACCGAGGACAACATCCGCGCGACGGGCTCCGAGGACATCGTCGATCTCGCGCGCAACGTCGCGGGTCTCACCATCACCGATCTCGGACCGGGCCAGAGCCAGGTCGCGATACGCGGCATCAGCGCCGGACAGGTGGTGCGCGATCAGCCGGGCGTCAAGGAACAGGTGGGCGTCTATCTCGACGAGTCGCCGATCTCCATCGCGCTCTTCACGCCCGACCTCGAGCTCTTCGATCTGCAGCGCTTCGAAGTGCTGCGCGGCCCTCAGGGCACGCTGTTCGGCGCCGGCTCGCTCGCGGGCACGTTGCGATACATCACGACTCCGCCGCGACTCGGCGCTTTCGAAGGCGTCGCCGAGCTCTCGCTGCACGATGGCAGCGATTCGGATTTCGGCGGCGCCGTGCGCGGTGCGGTGAATCTGCCGCTCGGCGACTCCGCGGCGCTGCGCGTGGTCGGTTATTACAACGAGCTCGCCGGATTCATCGACGCCACGCAGCCGGGAGGCTCGGTGAAGGAGAACGTCGACGGCGGCGAGAAGAAGGGCGGGCGCATCGCCTTTCTCTATCAGCCGAACGAGAGCTTCTCCATCATGCCGCGCATCGTGTACCAGAAGCTCGACACGGACGGCTTCCCGCGCATCGAGATCTACAACATCCTCGGCAACCCGTTCACGACGACGGAGCCGCCGGTCACGCTCCGCAGGCGCGGTCAGTTCACGCAGCTCGAAGAAGGCCTCGAGGACGACTTCACGCTCGCGGACCTCACGATCACGTACGACTTCCCCTGGGCTACGCTCACGGCCGTGAGCTCCTACACCGATCGCGACGTGGTGGTGACGCGCGACGCCACCTCGCTGACGGGCAGCATCGGCGTGACGGCGTTCGACGCGCCGTCGGAGCTGGTGAGGATCGACTCCCCGCTGATCGATACCACCGACCTGCAGGCCTTCAGCCAGGAAGTGCGGCTGGCGTCGCCTCCGGGAGGTGTGGGCAGCCTGGAGTGGGTCGTCGGCGCGTTCTATCAGGACGTGGATCGCGAGTACGGTCAGTCCCTGCCGACGATCGGCTGGGACGCCGCGTTCGGCATCGACAACACGCAGCTCAACGCGCCGCGCGACAATCCGTTCTTCTCGAATCTCGTCTACGATTTCCAGCAGATCGCGCTCTTCGGCGAGGCGACGTACCGGTTCAACGAGCAGTGGAGCCTCACGGCGGGAATACGCTGGTACGACTTCGAGGAGGAACGCATCCTCAACTTCGGCGGTGCGTTCGCGACCGTGACGGTCGACGAGCCCGGCAAGGTGAGCTCGGACGGTGTCTCCCCGCGCGTGATCCTCACGTACGACATGTCGGAGGACGTGAGCTTCCACGCGCAGGTCGCGCGCGGCTTTCGCCTGGGCGGCATCAACGATCCTCTCAACGCTCCGCTCTGCACGCCGGAGGACCTCGCGATCTACGGCAGCATCTTCTCCACGGCCTGGGAAGACGAGACGGCGCTCAATTACGAGATCGGCACGAAGATGCAGCTCGCGGACGGGCGCGTGCTCTTCAACGCGGCCGCCTTCTACTCCGACATCGAGGATCTGCAGGCGAACGTGAACGCCGGGAGCTGCTCCTCGCGCATCGTGGTGAACGTGCCCGAGGCGCATGCCATGGGCGTCGAGGTCGAGCTCTTCGCGCGGCCGAACGAGCACTGGGACTTCGGCCTCGCCGCCACCTGGCTCGAAGCCGAGATCGATACGTCGGTTACGGGTGGCGGCACCGAGCCACTCGCAGGCATCCGCAAGGGTAATCGTCTGCCCACGTCGCCTGAGTTCCAGGCAGCGGCGAGCGTCACGTACATGTGGCCGTGGTCCGCAGGGCTCGACGGCTTCGCCACCCTCACCGTGCAGCACGTCGGCTCGTCGTACACACAGCTCGAGGACCAGGAGCCGGGCTTCGGTACCGTGGGACCCGACAGCTTCATCCCCTTCGGCAATCCGACGATCGACGGCTTCACGTTCGATCCCAAGCTGCCGGACTACCAGATCGGGAACTTCCGCATCGGCGTGCGGGCGGACGAGTGGGAAGCCGCCGCGTTCGTCAACAATCTGTGGGACGAGCGTGCATTCCTCGCGCTCGACTATGAGCGCGGCAAGCGTGCGCGCGTGGGATATCTCACGAACCAGCCGCGCACCTACGGCGTGATGCTGCGTCGGAGCTTCTAGGTCTCGTGAGTCGCTCGAGGGAGGGGCGTCAGGACGGTGAGTGAGCCGCGGTCATCGGATTCGAACGAAGAACGGCCGCGGCTCACTCGCCGCGAGATGCTGGGCCTCGCGACGCAGACGCTTGCCGCGGCCTCGCTCGGAGGAGTCTCGATGGCGCAGACCGATGCGGCGCCCGCACGCCGCGTGACCGAAGGAGACGAGAGCCGGGACGTCATCGTCGTGGGCGCCGGGGTCTTCGGCGCGTGGACGGCGTGGCATCTGCAGCGCAAGGGCAGGCGGGGGCTGCTGCTCGCTGCGTGGGAGCCGGCGCACTCGCCCCCCTCCTCCGGGGGCACGGCCCGCCTGCAGCGTCCGGCATACGGCCCCGACGCGAACATCCGCGCGATAGGCTGG
>QGVD01000101.1 GCA_003242685.1 Pseudomonadota bacterium
GCGCATTCCGGCGTTCGCCCCGAGGTTGGCGTAAGGTCCGGGCGAGCGCAGCGGGAGAGGCTCGTCCGGCTGCCCTCGCCCGCGATGCGCCCGGATCGATGGGCCGGCTGCGCAGAATTCCGCGCCTGCGCAGCCGGCCCCGCCTGTGCTTCGCGTTCAAGCCTGGCTGTCGCCGCGGTTCCTGCGCACGCACGAACGTGCGATCCTCTGTGCGTACGGAACAGGAGGTCCCGTGATGTGCCGCTCAATCATCGCTGCGATTGCACTTTCGTTCGTCTTCGGGGCTGCGGGGGCGCAGCAGCGTGAAAAGACCGGATCCGGCGCGGAGCTCGCTTCCGCGCAGGAAGTCGCGAAGGTGAAAGAGGCGATCGGACGCATCAACTGCAAGGCGGACGTCGTCGAGAAGGAAAGCGCGTCCCTGTTCGAGGTCGACGACGCACAGTGCGAGATCGGTCAGTACGACATCAAGCTCGATGGTGATTTCAACATCATCGTGATGACGCGGGACACGCTCTGATCGATCGGCATCGCGAGGCGCCGCGCGACTTCCCCGTCACGTGCGGGCGGGCCGAAGCAGACGCAGACGTCGGCAGCACCGCGGAAGGTGTCGCGGCGTCACCAGTGAGCTCGTCAGCTGTGGATGTAGCTCTCGAGCTGCTCGATGGTGTGCTGCTGTTCCTCGATGACGGCTTTCACCAGGTCGCCGATCGAAACCACGCCGACCACCCTGCCGTTCTCGACGACCGGGAGATGCCGGATGCGGCGGTCGGTGACGAGCCGCATGCAGTGATCGACCGAGTCCTCCGGCGTTACGGTGATGACGGGTGAGCTCATGATCTGCCAGACCGGCGTCTCGCTCGAGGAGCGGCCGTGCAGAATCACCTTACGGGCGTAGTCGCGCTCCGAAACGATGCCGACGAGCTCTTCGCCCTTCATCACGAGCAGCGCGCCCACGTGATGCACCGCCATCAGCTCGATGGCCTCGAGCACCGGATCCTCCGGCCCGATGGCGTAGATGGCCCTTCCCTTGGCACCGAGCAGGTGCTTCACCGTGACCATGGTTCCCCTCCTGCCGGCCCGCGATGAGATGGGGCGGACCGGCCACAGCCCTGCGTTCCTGCGAGGTTAGCGCTTCGTCCCGCGCGCGTCACGGCGCATGGGCGACCTTGTCGGGGACGCGAGCCTGCGCGTAGAGTCCTCGGCATGCGACAAGAAGAACAGGGGGCGGTCGGCGCAGCGCCGGCCGGAAGCGTCGCGCACGCGGGCGGTATCGATCGCGCCCACCGGCGAGTCATCTTCGCTTCCTCGCTCGGCACCGTATTCGAGTGGTACGACTTCTATCTCTACGGCTCGCTCTCCGCGATCATCTCGCGGCAGTACTTCTCCGGGGTCGATGAGACCACGGGCTTCATCTTCGCCCTGCTGGCGTTCGCGGCCGGTTTTTTCGTACGCCCCTTCGGCGCGCTCGTCTTCGGGCGGCTCGGCGACCTGACGGGACGCAAGTACACGTTCCTCGTCACGATCGTCATCATGGGCTCGGCGACCGCGCTGGTCGGGATGCTGCCGAGCTACGCGCAGATCGGCGTCGCCGCGCCGATCGCGCTCATCACTCTGCGTCTTCTCCAGGGTCTCGCGCTCGGTGGCGAGTATGGCGGCGCCGCCACGTACGTTGCGGAGCACGCACCGCAGGGACGGCGCGGTCTCTACACGAGCTGGATTCAGACGACGGCGACGCTCGGTCTCTTCATGTCGCTGCTCGTCATTCTCGCGTGCCGCACCCTGCTCGGCGCGGAAGCCTTCGAGGCGTGGGGCTGGCGCGTGCCGTTCCTGCTCTCGATCGTGCTGCTCGCCATCTCCGTCTACATCCGCCTCAAGCTCCAGGAATCGCCGGTATTCCAGGAGATCAAGCGCGAGGGACGTCTGTCGAAGGCGCCGCTCACCGAGGCGTTCGCACGCTGGGGAAATCTGAAGGTAGTGCTGCTCGCGCTGCTCGGCGCGACTGCCGGACAGGCGGTAGTGTGGTACGCGGGACAGTTCTATGCGCTCTTCTTCCTCGAGCGGATCCTGCAGGTCGAGGCGCGGACGGCGAACCTCATCATCGCGGCCGCGCTCCTCATCGGCACGCCGTTCTTCATCGTGTTCGGTGCGCTCTCGGACCGCATCGGGCGCAAGAGGATCGTCCTCGCGGGCTGCCTGCTCGCGGCCGTCACGTACTTCCCGATCTTCCAGGCGCTCACCTATTTCGCGAATCCGGCGCTCGATGCGGCCGTGTCACGTGCTCCCGTCACGGTCGTCGCCGATCCCGCGGAGTGCTCGTTCCAGTTCGATCCGGTGGGCCGAAGGCTCTTCACCAGCTCCTGCGACGTCGCGAAAGCGGCGCTCGCGCGCGCCGGCATTCCGTACTCGAACGAGCGTGCGCCTGCGGGTGCAGTGGCTCAGGTGCGCATCGGTCAGGGGGATGGTGCGATCGTCGTTCCGTCCTTCGCGGGCGAGAGACTCGGCCGGCAGCAGTTCGCGCGCGAGAGCGAGCGCTTCTCGAGCGAGCTCCGGACCGTTCTGGCCGACGCCGGTTATCCGACGCGCGCGGATCCCGGCTCGATCAACTATCCGATGGTCATCGCCATCTGCACGCTGCTCGTGATCTACGTGACGATGGTGTACGGACCGATCGCGGCGTGGCTCGTGGAGCTCTTTCCCGCGCACATCCGCTACAGCTCGATGTCGCTGCCCTATCACATCGGCAACGGATGGTTCGGCGGCTTCCTTCCCGTCACGTCGTTCGCGATCGTCGCGGCCACCGGCGATATCTATGCGGGACTCTGGTATCCCGTGGGCATCGCGCTGCTCACGGTCGTCGTCGGGTCGCTCTTCCTGCGCGAGACGTACGCCGACGAGTGGCGGACGAGCGCGCAGGCGCCCGGCGCGATCGGTCGGCGCGCCGCTGCATCGGATGCCGAATGAGCCGACCCCTCGCTAACGGCGCTCCTGCCAGTACCCGGGTTGGCGGTAGTGTCGATGCAGATCCGCCTCGTACGCACGCGACGGCGGATTCGATGGATCGTATTCCGGACTCTCTTCGATCTGCCGGCGCGTGAGCCCGACGTGCACCGTGCGCTCGGGCCAGCTCACCTCGTCGATCCACTGCGTGGCGATGAGCACGTGCCTGCCCGGCAGCCAGTTGCGCGTGTCTATGGCGAAGTACCGGATCGCCCAGCTCTCGTCGTCGAACAGGAAGTCCTCGACGTGCCCGACGGGCTCGTCGGTCGCCTGGATGTGATAGCCCGTCACCTCGGCGCTGCTGCGCAGATGGGAGTCGCCGCTCTCGTGCTCACGCTCGAGCGATGCGTCCTCGTCCTGCGCGAGCACCTGCTCGCGCAGCTCGGGATCCGGCGGCATCGCGACGGGCACCGCACCCCATGCCCACAGTGTCGTGTAGGGCCAGTACGCGGGATAGCCGTAGTAGCGATGCAGCTCCGCTTCCTGCTGGCGCGACACGGGTTTGTCCGTGTCGATGCCGGGACTCTCCCGGACCTGCTGGCGGGTGAGGTCGACGTTCACCGTGCGGCGGTCCCAGTCGACGTGCCGCACCGCGTACGGTGAGATGAGCACCTTGCGGCCGCCGAGCCACCCGCCGGTGTCGACGATCAGATAACGGACGACCCAGCGCTCGTCGTCGAAATAGACTTCTCTGACCTCGCCGATCTCCCCGTCACTCGCGCGGACGCGGCATCCGCGCAGCTTCTTCACGCCATGCAGCATCGCTCGTGCTCCCGCTTCCCCGCGCCGGCCGTCGCGGCACGGCGCTTGGAGCACGAAGCATGCCCACGGCGTGAATTCAGGGACCGGCGACCTCGACGGTGAGAGTCACGTTGGCGCGCACCTCGATCTGTCCCGGAATGACCGGCGTCGACACGTCGGCCGCTTCGGCGCGCGCCGCCATCATGCGCATCTCGTTGATCACGGGAACGACGGGACCGCTGTCGCTGACGGAGAGGACGCGCGTGATCTTGAGGCCCAGAGCGGACGCCATCGCCTCCGCCTGAGCGCGCGCCTTCGTGGTGGCCTCGCGCAGTGCCTGCGCGCGCACGGCCTGCTCGTCCTTCAGCATGAACCTGATGTTCTGCACCTGGTTCGCGCCGGCCTTCGTCGCGGCGTCGATCACCGCGCCGACGCGCGTCAGATCGTCGAGCGTGACGCGGACGGTGTTCGTCGCGGTGTATCCCGTGACCGTGGGCTCACCGCCGTCGCGCGGATAGTGGTAGTTCGGCGTGAGGTTGTAGCTGATCGTGCGGATGTCGGCGTTCGCGCCGAGGAGCTTGCGCAGCGCCGCGAGCACCGCCTCGAGCTGGCGCGCGTTCTGCGTGGCCGCATCCTGCGACTGCGTGGCGCGGCTCATCACGCCGATGTCGATCTGCGCGCGGTCGGGTTTCGCCGTGACGACCGCATCGCCCGACGAGCGGATGGACGGCGGCGGCTGCGGAAAGATCGCTTCCTGCGCAGAGGCGGCGGTGGATAACAGCGCGGCACACAGCAGGGCCGGAAACCGCGCGCGGCGGAACGAGTTCGCGATTGCCTGAGTGTTCATGCGCGCATTGTCGCAGATTCGCGGCACATCGCGAGCCCTCGCGTGAGTCAGTTCATAATCTGCGCAGGAAAACCACGCATTCCGCGTGGCGGCCCGGTATACGGGAGGGCCCATATGCGCACACGCCGCGAGATCCGGGTCGCTCCCGATCACTTCGAGGTCGCCGCCGACGATGCGCTGCTCACCGCGGAGCTGCGCTCGGCGATCGCCGTCTGCCTGTACGACGCCGTCGAAGAGGCCGGTGCGCTGCTGCATCTGCGGTTCGTGGTCCGCAGCGGCAAGCCTGCCGACGTCACCGACACGACCCTGGCGACCGAGCTGCTGCTGCTCGACCGCTGCCTCGAAGCCCTGCGTGAGGCGATGCCCGGTGCGCGGAGCCTCCAGGCGCGCATCGTCGCGCAGCTTCCCGACGACCTGCACGTGGAGAAGGCCGTCGGATCCGTGCTGCCGCTCGTGAGCCTCTTCCTGCGCGATGCCGGTGTCACCGCCGCGTCCCCCGATATCGCCGTGGGCGCGGCGCGCCGGCTCGAATTCTGGCCCGTCATGGGGCGCGTGCTGATCCACGAGATGGCCACCTGACGGGGCCCGGCTTCAGGCCGGGAGCATTGAAATCGCTCTGACCGCCCTCATATCGGGCCTGCTCCGCCGGGAGCAAATCTTGCTCTTAAAGGTGCGCTGCGTGCGCCCGAAACCTTGCGCACGCCTCTCCCCGAGAGGCTCCCTGCGCGTTGCACGGCGGAACCGATTGCGGTTTCCTGCAGAACGATGGCTTCCGACTGGATCGTACCGGCTCCGAGCGATGACTGGGCTCTCTTCCTCGACGTGGACGGCACGCTGATAGACATCGCCCCCACGCCGGACTCGGTGCGCGTGAGCCCCGGGCTGCCGCAGCTGCTCGACCGGCTCTGCACGCGCTTCGGCGGAAGTCTCGCGCTCATCAGCGGCCGGCCGATCGCCGTGCTCGACGAGCTGTTCCGGCCCTTCCGCTTCCCTGCGGCCGGCATCCACGGCGTGGAACGGCGCGACGTGCAGGGGCGGATGCATTACTCGGGCCTGACGGCAGAAGCGCTCGATCCGGCGCGCATCGAGCTGCGACGCTTCGTCGAGCGGCATCCCGGACTGCTGCTCGAGGACAAGGGCCGGAGCCTCGCGATCCACTTCCGTCAGATCCCGCACCTCGAGCGGCAGGTTCAGGCCTTCGTGCAGACGCTGCTGCCGAGCCTCCCGCCGCAGATCCAGGTGCAGCCCGGCCATTTCGTCATCGAGATCAAGAGCGCGGCGGCGAACAAGCGCACCGCCATCGAGCAGTTCATGCAGGAACCCCCGTTCGCCGGGCGTGTTCCTGTATTCTTGGGCGACGACGTCACCGATCGAGACGGCTTTCAGTACGTCGAGCAGGAAGGCGGCCACGCCCTGTTCGTGGGACCCTCTCCCGAGTCCGGACGCGGTTGGCTGCCGAACCCAGGCGCCGTGCGCGAATGGCTGCGGAGCCTGCTGCAATGACGGTGGCAACCGGCATCCTCGCGCGCGCACGCGGTGCGCGTCGTCGGAAGGAGGGTCTGTGAAACGTCTCATCTGTATCTCGAACCGTATCACTCTGCCGCGGCGCTCCGCGGCTCCCGGAGGACTCGCGGTCGGCGTGCTCGCTGCCCTGCGGCATACGGGCGGAGTCTGGTTCGGCTGGAGCGGGGAGACGAACGACAACCCTGCGGACGAACCGGAGGTGCTGACGCGCGCGAACATCCGCTTCGCCACCATCGATCTGCGCCCGAGCGAGTTCGACCGGTACTACAACGGCTACTGCAACAGCACGCTGTGGCCGCTGTTCCACTACTTTCCGGGCCGCTTCCGTCACGAGCAGGATGAGCACGACGCGTATCAGTCGGTGAACGAGCTGTTCGCGCGTCAGGTGATGAAGCTCGTCGAGCCGGGCGACGTGATCTGGGTGCACGACTATCACCTGATTCCGCTCGGCCGCCTCCTGCGTCAGCTCCATTTCCGCGGTCCGATCGGATTCTTCCTCCACATTCCGTTCCCGCATGCGCAGGTGCTGCGGCTGCTGCCGAACTACACCGAGCTCGTGCGCGACATGTGTCACTACGATCTGGTCGGCTTCCAGTCCGAGGACGATCTGCGTTCGTTCTTCTCGTGCGTGGAGCACGCGGGACTCGCGACCGTCGCGCCGAATGCACAGGAGATCACGATCGGCGGACGCACGACGCGCGCCGGCGTGTATCCGATCGGTGTCGACTTCGAGGTCGTGCGCGCGGAAGCCGAAGCGGCGATGTCCGAGGACAGCGTGCAGCGGATGATCACGAGCCTCGTCGGCCGCAAGCTCATCATCGGCGTTGACCGCCTCGACTACAGCAAGGGACTCACCGAGCGCTTCGCGGCGTTCGAGCATTTCCTGGAGACCTTTCCCGAGAACCAGGGCAAGGTCACGTTCCTGCAGATCGCGCCGCTGTCGCGCTCCGATGTGCTCGCCTACAGCGAGATCCGCCAGTCGCTCGAGCAGATGGCGGGGCGAATCAACGGCCGCTTCGCCGAGGCCGACTGGACGCCGATCCGCTATCTCAACCGCAACTTCACGCACGGCACGCTGATGGGCTTCCTGCGCGCCGCGAAGGTCGCGCTCGTCACTCCGGTGCGCGACGGCATGAATCTCGTGGCGAAGGAGTTCGTCGCCGCACAGGATCCCGAGGATCCCGGCGTGCTGATCCTCTCGCCGATGGCAGGCGCCGCGCGCGAGCTCACCGGCGCGCTGCACGTGAATCCCTACGACAAGCGCGGCATGGCGCTCGCACTGCAGACCGCGCTCAACATGCCGCTCGAGGAGCGGCGTCAGCGACATCAGCAGATGCTCGAGGCCGTGCGCCGCCGCGACATTCACTACTGGTACGGCACGTTCCTTCAGGATCTGACGGGCGAGCGGCGCGTGCCGGCGGTACCCGCGAGCCCCGGCAGTGCGACCACCGGTGCCGCGAGGCCCGTCCTGCGCAGCCTCGGCATGGGAAGCTGATCGCGCGTTCAGCGCGGCGTGAGCGCGAGGTCCTTGCTGTAGACGACGTTCATGACGTTGTCGTACCAGCCCCGGACCTCGGGCTTCACGAGATGCTTGTTCACGTAGAAGTAGATCGGCAGGATCGGGTGATCCTGCAGCATCGTGCGCTCGGCCTGCTCGAGGAGCGCGCGGCGCGCGGCAGGATCCGCTCGAGAGGCGGCCTTCCGCAGCAGCGCGTCGTACTCGGCGCTGCGGTAGCGCGGCAGATTGATGCCGAAGTCGCTCCTCAGATACTGCAGAAAGCTGTAGGCGTCGTTGTAGTCGCCGCTCCAGCTCGAGCGGAAGACCTCGACGTCACCCTGGTTGATCTCCTGCAGGAGCGTTCTGAACTCCATGGCGACGAGCTTCACGTCGACGCCGAGCGCCTCTTTCCACATGGAGGCGATCGCGACCGCGACCTTGTTGTGCACCTCGCCCTGGTTGTAGCGCAGCTCGAAGCGCAGCGGCTTCTCCCGCGAGAAGCCGGCTTCCGCGTAGAGGCGGCGCGCTTCCTCGACGCGCCGCTCGTACGGCCAGTCCCGGTAGTCGAAGGACTGCGGCGTGTAGTCGTGCACGCCGGGCGGCACCCAGCCCCACGCCGGCAGCTCGCCCACGCGCAGCACCGCGCGCGCCAGTCGGTCGCGGTCGATGACCATGGAGAGCGCGCGGCGCAGCTGCGGCCGGCTGCGGAACGGCTCGCGCTCGAGGTTGAAGCCGAAGTAGTACGTGTTGAGCTGCGGTGCGATGTGCAGCTCGTCCGCGAGATTCTCCCGGATCCAGTCGAACTGCCCGCGCGGCACGGTGTTGGTGACGTGCAGCTCGCCGGCACGGTAGCGCGTGAGCTCGGCGTTCTCGTCCGCGATGTGCACGTAGCGCACGGCGTCGATGCGCGTGGCCGCATCGTTCCAGTAGTGGCGGTTGCGCACCGCGTACGCGTGCGAGCCGGGCACGAAGTCGGCCAGCACGAAGGCGCCGTTCGACACCGTGACGCCGGGCCGGGTGAAGTCCCTGCCGTGCCGTTCGAGTGTCGGGCGATGCACGGGACAGGTGCTCGGGTGCGACATCAGTCCGGGCAGATACGGCGCGGGACCGGCCAGGCGGACGACGACCGTCGCGGGATCCGGCGCCGCCACGCCGAGCGAATCGGGCGGGCGCTCGCCGGCGATGATCTCGCGCGCGTTCTCGATGACGTCGACGATCTGCGCGTACTGCGAAGCGGTGGCGGGATCGACCAGCCGCCGCAGCGCGAAGACGAAGTCCTCCGCGACGACCGGATCGCCGTTCGACCAGCGCGCGTCGGTTCGCAGCCGGAACGTGTAGGTCAGTCCGTCCTCGCTCGCTTCCCACTCGCGCGCGACGCCTGGTGCGACCGATGCGTCCTTCGCGAGCGACGTGAGACATTCGTAGAGATCGCGCAGGATCGTGTGCGCCTCGATCGTGCGCGCCTTCTGAGGATCTAGAGAATCCGGCTCCGGCCCGTTGCCGCGGACGAGGACGGTCGAGCCTTCCGCATCCGACGGCGCGCCACTCTGCGGCGCCGGCGAGCATGCGAGCAGCAGCGATGCCGCGAGCGCCAGAAACGCTGCACGCGCGTGGTGCGCGACGCGGCCCGCACGGTCCGGCGGCGCGGTGGTCAGGCGACCCTCCTGCGACTCACGGCGCCCGGCCGGAGCGGCCGGCACGGTGGCGATTGATCTCGTCACGGAGCTGCTGCGTGGCGGCTCGTGCGGCCGTTGCGAAGTCCTCGCCGGAAGAAGCATAGAGGATGGCGCGCGAGGAGCTGATGATGAGACCGGTGCCGTCCGGCGTCTGGCCGTTCTGCACGGCCTGCGCGACGTCTCCGCCCTGTGCGCCGACGCCCGGTACGAGGAACGGCATGTCGTCGACGATCGCGCGCACTTCCGCGAGCTCGCGCGGATAGGTGGCGCCGACCACGAGCAGGCAGTTGCCGTTGCGGTTCCAGCGCCGTGCGGCGAGGTCGGCGACCACCTGATAGAGGCGCAGCGGGCGCTGCCCGTTCGGC
>QGVD01000027.1 GCA_003242685.1 Pseudomonadota bacterium
TGTTCTCTTCCATGATCTGCCGGATGGAGTCCGGCAGGAACGCGTTGTCACGGTAGATCGTCGCGGCCCACGTGCCGAACTGGGCGCCTGCCGGCGGCGAGAGATACGAGGTCTCGTTGTAGCCGTAGAGGCCCTGCACGAAGGCGCTCACGTTGTCGTTGACCTCGAAGGTGAGGTGCGTGAACGCGCTGCCGCGGGTCACATCGGGGGTGAAGTAGTTGAACCAGGCCGGATCGACGCCGTCGCCGCCGGATTGCGAGGCACTGGTCGCGTCGCTGCCGCTGACGAACGGCGCGGGAACACCGCCGGGCAGGAACTGGATGTTGGCCAGAGGTCCGGTGGTGTTCAGGATGAGCCCGCCCGTCGTGTACTGACGCGAGCGGACGTTCGGGCGTGTCAGGCGCGCCGGCTCGCCCGGCTGCCCGGCCCGCGGATTCGGAATCACGCCCCAGCTCTGGAACCAGTCACGGTCCGTGATGTCCTTGATGGCCTGCGCGTCATAGAAGTCGACGGCGCCGATCACGTGCATGCGCTCGCCGATGGGCATGCCTCCGGCGAGAGAGACGCTGTAGTTCTCGTTGTCTCCGATCTCGGTGATGCCGCCCCGGATGTCCGACTTGAAGCCCGTGAAGTCGGTGTCGAGCAGAAAGTTGACGACACCGCTCACGGCGTCGGAACCGTAGGCCGCGGACGCGCCGCCGGTGACGACCTCGACGCGTTGCACCAGGGACTGCGGCAGGAGATTCACGTCGAGCGTCCCGCGGCGGGAGGAGGGAACCACGCGTCTGCCGTCGAGCAGGACGAGCGTCCGGTTCTGGCCCACGCCGCGCAGATTGAGGATGCTGGCACCGGAGGCGCCGGTCCATCCCGATGCCGGAGCGCCTTCAGGAACCGCGCTGTTGATGAACTGCGGCAGCTGTGTGACGGCCGCGCCGAGCGTGGTCGGTGCGAGCACCTGCAGGTCGTCCATCGAGAGCGCCGTCACCGGCGTCGGCGTCGTCATGCCGTCGCGCTGGATGCGCGAGCCCGTCACCTGCACCTCCTCGAGCGGCCCGGTGCCGATGTCCGCAGCCGGCGAGCTGCCGGCAGTCTGGGCGAGCGCGGCGCCTGCGACGCCGAGCGACGCCGCGGCGGTCCTGAGAATGCTGGCAACTGCGCGTGAGACTCTTGTCGTTTTCATCTTCCCCCTCCCTCAAGTCGTGGCGTGTGATGCCGCAGAGATGAATTCGCGCTAGCCGCTGCGGTCCGGACCGGCCGCCGTGCGTCTCTCGCGCAGCAGCCGCTCGAGCAGCGCGATGGTTTCCGGCTTGGCTTCGGGCGGATGCGTCGCGAGGAACACACCCTTCGCCCAGGTGAGCGGCGTGCGCCCGTGCTTGTCCGGGATGTCGAGCGCGGCGCCCTTTTCTGCCAGGAATTCGATGATTTCGTTCGATCCGCGATTCGCGGCGCCGTGAATCGCGGCGAGCCCCATGGAGTTGACCGCGTTGACGTCGTTGCCGAGCTCCCACGCGAGCTTCACGGCTTCGAGCAGCGCTTCGGGGCCTTCGTCGTACGTCTGTGCGACCACCCAGTTGATGCCGGCCGCCGCCATGAGCGGCGTCGTGCCGCCGTACGTCGGGATGTTCGGATCGGCGCCATACTCGAGGAGCAGTCGCATGACGGTGACGTCTCCGGCGAGCGCGGCGCGCAGGAACGGCGTCTGTCCGGTGAAATCCACCCAGGAAAGCGAGCCGAGGCGGGTGATCCAGCGCCGCTGTGGCGGATATTCCTTCGTGCGGACATTCGGGTTCGCGCCTTTCTCGAGCAGCAGCCGGATCAGCTCGAGCGCCTTGGGGCGGTCCACACCGTTGTCACGGGTCGGACCCGGCACGTCGAGATTGCGCACGTCGACCGCGGCCCAGAGCGGCGTCTGGCCGTACCAGTCCATCGCGTTGACGTTCGCACCGCGCTCGACGAGAAGCCGGGCCACGTCGAGCCGCTCGTTGAGGATCGCCATGAGGAGCGGTGTCACGCCGTCCGCATCCGCCTGCTCGATGTTCGCGCCGGCGTCGAGCAGCACGCGCACGGTCTCCAGATGACCTTCACGTGCCGCATACAGCAGCGGCGTCTTGGCACCCGGGACGGGATCGCGCTCGCCGCGCTCGGGCCATCCGCCGCGGATGATCCCTTCGCCCTTGGAACCCGAGTTGGCGCTCGGCGGCCGGAATGCAGGAACCTCGCCGGTGCGCGTCTGCGCGTTGACGTCTGCACCGCGTCCGATGAGGAGCTGCACGATGGGGGTGTGCCCGAACCGCGCGGCGAGCATCAGCGGAGTCTGGTGGTACTCCGGATCGCGGTCGTCGACGCCCGCGCCTGCATCGAGGAGGAGACGTACGGCTTCGAGGCTGCCCGTGCGCGCGGCCATGATGAGGCAGGTCTCGCCCGTGGCGTCGCGGGAGTTCGGATCGGCGCCTGCACCGAGCAGCAGCCGGATCATCTCGACGTCGCCGTTGCCGATCGCGAGATGCAGGGGCCTCACGCCGTAGCGGTTCGCGAGATCCGGGTTGGCGCCCGCGCGCAGCAGGAGACGGGCGGTGTCGTGGTCCTCGATGCGCACGACCCAGTGCAGCGCCGGCGTTCCGTCGGCGCTGGGGGCGTCGAGGTCGTCGGCGGTGCGCAGCAGAGCGCGCACCGTCTGCATGTCGCGCCGCTTCGCCGCCTCGGCGAGGGGCGAGCCGCGCTGCTCTGCCGCTGCAACGGAGGCGAGCTGCGGCGCGAGGATCAGAGCGAGTGCCAGCAGCGCGCCGCGCATGCCCTCAGATCTCCACCGTGCCGGTGCTGTCACCGAACGACTCCACGGGCACGTCGAGCTTGTGGAGCATCGAGAGCAGCAGATTCGAGAGCGGTGCGTTCTTCGCGGCGCGGATGTGACGTCCTCCCTTCACCCGGCCGCGGGCGTGTCCCGCGAGCAGGATGGGCAGAGGCTCGTGGTCGTGCTGATTGCTGTTGCTCATGCCGCTCCCGTACAGCACGAGACAGTGATCGAGCAGCGATCCGTCGCCGTCGGGCGTGTCGCGCAGCTTCGCGAGCAGATGGGTGAACGTGCGTACGTGATACTGGTTGAGCTTCGCGAGGCGGGCGATGTTCTCGGGGACGTTGGAGTGATGCGAGAGATTGTGGAACGGATCGCGCACGCCGCTCGCCGGATAGACCGCATTGCTCACTTCCTTGGCGAACATCAGCGTCGTGACGCGCGTGAGATCCGCCTGCCAGGCGAGCACCTGCAGGTCGAACATCAGCTTGATGTGCACGTCGAAATCGTCCGGAATGCCTGCCGGCGCGTCGGGAACCTCGAGCCCTTCGGGAATCTGTCTCCCCGCGAGCTGGATCCTCCGCTCGACTTCGCGGACGTCGTGCAGATAGCGGTCGAGCCGCTCCCGGTCGCCGGCCGGCAGTGTGCGCTGGAGAGACGCGACGTCCTCGAGCACCGAGTCGAGGATGCTCTTCATCTGCGCGCGCCGCGCGGCGCGTTCCTCGGCGGTGCTGCCGTCGCCGAACAGGCGCTCGAACACGACCTGAGGGTTGTTCTCCATCGGGAGCGGAGCCTTCGGTGCCTGCCACGAGATGGTGTTGCGATACGCGCAGGAGAGCCCGGTGCCGCAGCTGAGGCTCCCGTCCTCGATCGAGAGCTCCAGAGAGGGCAGCGGCGTGTCCTGACCGATGTGCTTCGCGGCCACCTGGTCCGCGCTGATGCCGAGCTCGGCTTCCGCGCCCACTCCGGGCTTCGCGCCCGTGAGATAAACGGCGGATGAACGCGTGTGATTCGCACCGGCCGAGGCGTCCTGCCCATAGGCGAGCGGCAGCGCGAGATCGCTGATCACGTTGACGTGGCTGCGGAAGGGCTCGAGCGGCTCCAGGATCTCGGGGAAGGTGAAATCGGTGCCTTCGGTCGCGGGTGTCCAGCGGCTCATCACCGCGCCATGAGGCACGTAGATGCACCCGAGGCGGACGGGAGGCGTTGCAGCCGCGGCGGCACGTGCGCGGCCGGCCGGGATCATCGATTCGAGCAGGGGCAGGGCGAGCACGGTGCCCGCGCCCCGTAGAAAAGTGCGGCGGGAGAGATGGCGACCGGTGAGATAGTGCATCGATTCCCTCCTTCTCTCGTGCGGCGTGATCTCGCGGAAACGATTCGCTAGACGGCAGCGAGCTCGATGCCGAGCCCCACGGGATCCCGGAAACGAAGCGTGTCGCCGGCGCTCTTCTCGACCTGCGCGCCGAGCCGCGTGAGCTCGCGGGCGACGAGCTCACGGTCGAAGCGCGCGACCTTCACGCGGATGCGATCGATGCGCGGCGCTTCGCCGCGCGGTGCGGCCTCGAGCACGAGGCGCGTGTTCACGATCTGGAAGAGCATCCGGTCGCGCTCGCGCTCCGCCTCGCGACCGAAGAACGTGCGGTAGAAGCCGGCCGACTTCTCGAGGTCGGAGACGAAGAGCGTCACCTGCTCGAGGCCGGAAGGACGCACGAGCGCATCCGCTTCGACGATGCGTCCGGCCGGCTCCGTCGACTTCGCGAGGCCGCCGGGCACACCGAGAAGCTGGAGACCGATGCCGTCCGGATCGGGAATGATCCCGAAGCGGCCGGCGGGCAGACCCGCGGCCTCGAGCTCGCGGGCCATCGCAGCGGGGTCGTAGTCCTCGACGAGCGCGCAGAAGTGATCGAAGAACGCGCGCTGCGCGTTCGCGCGGCTGCCCAGCGCGATGTAGCCCGGATCGAGGGTCACGTAGTAGCGCAGCGGCGGCTCCTTCTCCTTGTAGAGGAACGGATTGAAGAGCTGCCCGTAGAAGCGGCCCGAAGCCGCGACATCGGGCACGACGGTGCCCATGTGCTCGAGCCCCGTGGTGCGCAGAGGCAGCTGCGAGCGCTCCGCCGGTGCGGACTGGGCGCGGCTCGTGTACGGCGCAAAAGAAGCCACGGCCGCGGCGCTCAACGCGCTCAGCGCCTCACGGCGCGTGAGTCGCCGGGCCGTGGTGGAGGTCTCCGTACTTTCGTTCTGGTTCATTCGTTTGCCTGCCTCGAGCGGGTTTCTGACAGACTCGCCTGCAGCTCGCGGTGAGCCGGTGCCTGCGAGTCCCTGGGTGAGCTCTTCGTCCGCATCTGGAACGGCACGCTGCGCGCGATGCCGAGCACGATGGACGAGAAGCGGTAGTCGTTCGCGCGTGCCTCACGCAGGATGGTGCGCACCGCCGGCTGGTCGTAGTGCTCCAGATGCCTGCCGAGCGCGTAGGTGAGGAGCCGCTCGATCAGGCCGGTGACGAAGGATTCGGAACGGTCGAGGAGGGCGCGACGCAGGTCGTGGGGCCCGTCGAGCCGTGTGCCGTCGACGAGCGTGCCCGAAGCGTCGATGGGCACCTCGCCGTCGCGCTCGCGCCAGCGGCCGACGAGATCGAAGTTCTCCAGGGTGAAGCCGATCGGGTCCATGATCTCGTGGCACGACGCGCAGTTGGGATTCGCGCGGTGGATCTCGAGCCGCTCGCGCAGACTCGTGGGCCGCGCTGCGGTGTCCGGTTCGAGGTTGGTTTCCACGCCGGGCGGCGGCTGCGGGACGGGCGCTCCGAGAAGGTTCTCGACGATCCATGCGCCGCGGATGACGGGAGAGGTGCGGTCTCCGACGGACGTGACGGTCAGGATGCTGCCGTGCCCGAGCAGGCCGCGCCGCGGGCTGTCTTCCGGGAGCTGCACGCGGCGCATGTAGTCTCCGCGCACGCCGGTAATTCCGTAGTGGCGCGCGAGCCGCTCGTTGAGGAACGTGTAGTCGGCGTCGAGGAGCTCGAGGACGCTGCGGTCCTCGCGCATGATCGTCTCGAGCAGCAGCTCGGTCTCGCGCTCGAACGCGCGGCGCAGGTTCTCGTCGAACTCGCGGTCGTCCGGCTGCGCATCGCGAAGCTGACGGAGCTGCAGCCACTGGCCGGCGAAGTTCTCGACGAGAGCGGATGCGCGCGGATCGGCGAGCATGCGCCGCACCTGCCGCTCGAGCTCGCGTGCATCGCCGAGCGCACCGCGGCTCGCGACTTCCAGCAGCTCGTCGTCGGGGATGCTGCTCCAGAGGAAGAACGAGAGACGCGAGGCGAGCTCGAGATCGCTGATCCTGTAGATCGCTCCCGGCGCGAGGTCCGCGGGCTCTTCTTCGATCCGGTACAGGAAGCGCGGATCGGCGAGCAGCCGGGCGATGCCGTGCTGAATGCCTGTCTCGAAGTCTCCGCTGCGTCGCCCCGCTTCGTAGAACCGCATCAGCGTCTCGACCGCCGGATCGTTCTCGCCGAGCGGACGGCGGAAGGCCTTCGTCGCGAGCCGGGAGAGAATCCGCCGCGCGCACGGTGCCTCGTCGGACTCGGACTCCGGTCGGCAGACGAATATGGCCCTGCGGCTCGGCGTGTCGCCCGGTCCCGTGGCATCGAACGGTCCGGTGATCACGACGCTCTCGATGTCGTCACGGCGCGGCATCGCGCGCGCGTAAAGATCGTCGACGCCTTGCCAGCGACGCCGGTCGACGAGCGCGACGGTGATGGTCTGTGGACCCGCCGGCACGCGCAGCCTGAACTTGCGCGGATCGGGAACGGAGACGGGTGCACCGTTCAGCGTGATGTCGATCGCCGGGGGCGGGCCACCTGCCGGACCGGAGAAGCGGAAACCGCTGCCGGCACTGATACGGAACTCGTACTCGGCGTCGAGCGGAAAGTTGTGTGTGAAGAGAATTCCGCCGCGCGTTCCGAGGGGCAGACCGTCGATGTGACGGTCCTGAGAGAGATCCCGCGGCACCTCGTACGTCACTGTGACAGGTGCCATCGCAGGATCACCGACGGCCCCCCGGCTGATCTTCATCGCGGCGGCGACGTATGCCTGGATCAGCGTCGGCGAGACGCTCAGCACGTCGGCGATGTTGTCGAAGCCCTGGGCGGCGTCGTCTTCCGGCAGGAGCGTCGAGACATCCACCTCGTAGGCGAGGAGATCGCGGATCGCGTTCGCGTACTCGGTGCGATTGAGGCGATGCAGCGACTTGCTGCCGGGATTGGGATGCGTGACAGCGGCTGCGTCGAGCTGGGTCTCGAGGCTTTCGGCGAACGCGTCGAGCACCGCCCGCGGCGGTCGCGGCTTGCCGGCGGGGGGCATCATGCCCGTGCGGATCTTGCGGACCGTCTTTTCCCAGACCGGCGCATCCGCGGCGACGGAGTCGAGCGTCAGTGTGTCGAACGCAACACCACCGGCCCAGTCCTCCGCGTTGTGGCATTCGAGGCAGTACCGGTCGAGGAGGGCGGAATGCCCCTGAGAATGCCCGGTCGAGCGAGGTGCGGGCCGTTCAGATGCCGCCGCGCCGGTCTGTGGCGGAAGCTGGGCACTGGCGGCGCCGCAGGCCGTCGTCGCCAGGGCGATCAGCATCCGAGCGATCGTGGCGGTCAGCGCATCGCGCATGGGTGAACGGGGTGCCTCCGTGAGTGCCCGCGAGCCGCGGGCCGGCGAACCCGGCTAGCTAGTTACCGATGCGTGCAGTCTGGAAGTGCGAAACGGTTATTAAGGAGCCCGCCGATCGTTAGTAACGCACTTCTAACGGAGCACGGCCGGGCGTTCCCCCGACCGGCCGCCTCTGGCCGCGCATTGCGGCGCGACGCGTAGCGGGCTAATAATTCAATCGCTTGGGCGCTGGGAGGGGTCCATCGGATCGTCCGATCATGGACAGCGTCGATTCCGAATCAATCCGGCGGCATCTGGACGCACTGCTTGCGTCGGATGCGCTCGGCAAGTCCGAGAGCTGCCGCAGGCTCCTCGCCTATCTCGCGGAACGCGCACTCCGCGGTGAGGCGCCCAAGGAGATCGAGATCGCGATCGATGTCTTCGGCAAGGATGCGAGTTTCAACGGAGCCGAAGACTCACTCGTACGCGTCGCCGCCCGCACGCTGCGACAGAAGCTCCTGGAGTACTACGCGGGGCCCGGCCGCAACGACGCCATTCACTTCGTGATCCCGAAGGGTGGCTACCGTCTGATCGCCGTTCCGCGTCCGGACAGCGCACCTGTTGCGCCGGGCCCACGGCCGGACGTCGCGCAGCCGGGGGCAGGAAGGTGGATCACCATCGGCGCGCTTGCGCTGCTCGCCGCTTCGATCCTGCTGAACGTGCATCTGTGGCAGAGCGGTCGCGCCCCGCCGGAGCCCGGCTCGGCGCAGGTCGTGGCGAGCCGGGTCTGGGCTGACATCTACGCCAGCGATCGTCCGCTCATCCTGGTGCTCGGCGACGCGTTCATGTTCACGCAGCGCGATCCGGTGACCGGACGCGAAGTGACGGTGCGCGATACGCGGATCAACTCGAGCGAAGAGCTGCGGGCATTCCTGGCGAGCAATCCGTCGCTCGCCGCGGAGCGCGGCCAGCGCTACGTGTCGTACTTCACCAAGAGCACCGTGGTCGGTATGGCGTCGATCCTGCGGATCCTCGACCGTCCCGACCGGCAGATCGAGGTGAGAGTGCACGACGAGCTGCGGGCCGAGGACCTGAGCAACAACGACATCATCTACATCGGCCCCTTCGTGCGGCTCGGACCTCTGGTCGGCCATTACGTCCACCAGTCGCGCTACCGCTACGACACCGAGGAACGCAGCATCACCGACCTGGTGACGAAGGCTTCGTATCTTCCCGCGGGCGAGCTGCGCGATCACCGCAAGGACTACGGCCTCATCGCCAAGTTCCAGGGGCCGAACGGCAATCACATCATGATCTTCACCGCCGTAGCCCGGAACGCGGGCCTGCAGCAGATCGTGCGAACGCTGACCGCGCCCGAGAGTCTCGCGGAGTTCGAGGAGCTGCTGAGCACGAAACTCGGACGCTCCGCACCTTCGTCGTTCGAGGCGCTCGTCGCGGTCACGGGATTCCGCAGCACCGATCTCGGCGCGGAAGTCGTCGACGTCAATGCGCTTGCGCCGTCGCAGTCGGCGCTGCATGCGACGCTCGCGCCGGCGTCTGCCGTGCAGTAAGGAAGGAATGCGGCCGGCGGTTGCGGCCGGCCGCATCGTCAGGAGGGTCCGGCGTCCGCGGTCAGCTCCGCGCGCCGCCCGGAAGGGAGACACTCAGCTCGAGGACGTCGTGACCGTCCTCGCGCTGCAGATTGATGTGCACCGCTTCCGGATCGACGTTCACGTACTTGCGGATCACCTCGAGCAGCTCGCTGCGCAGAACCGGCAGATAGTCCGGGCCGCCGCGCGCGGTGCGCTCCTGAGAGACGATGATCCGCAGCCGCTCCTTGGCGACGGAGGCGGAGTTGCCGGACGAACGGCGGAAGAATGCCAGCAGTCTGTCCATGTCAGCCTCCGAAGACGCGCGCGAAGAAGCTCTTCTTCGGCTCTTCGATGTAGCGCAGCGGAATTTCCTCGCCGAGCAGGCGCGAGACGGCATCCTCGTAGGCCTTGGCCACGATGCTCTCCTGATTGAGGATGACGGGCGTGCCCGCGTTCGATGCGGAGAGGACGTCCGGCGACTCGGGAATGACGCCGAGCACGTCGATGCCGAGGATCTCCTTCACGTCGGCGACGCTCATCATCTCGCCCGCCGCGACGCGCCGCGGGCTGTAGCGGGTGAGCAGCAGATGTTCCTTCACGCCGCCGTTGCCCTGCTCGGCGCGCAGCGTCTTGCTCGCGAGAAGGCCGAGGATCCGGTCCGAGTCGCGCACCGAAGAGACTTCCGGATTGACCACGACGATCGCGCGGTCCGCGAAGTACATCGCGAGGTGCGCGCCCTTCTCGATGCCCGCGGGCGAGTCGCAGATGATGTAGTCGAAACCGTCGGCCTCGAGCTCCTTGAGCACGCGATGCACGCCTTCGGAAGTGAGCGCTTCCTTGTCGCGCGTCTGCGAGGCCGCGAGGATGTAGAGCGATTCGATGCGCTTGTCCTTGATGAGCGCCTGCTTGAGCGTGCAGTCGCCCTGGATGACGTTGACGAAGTCGTACACCACGCGGCGCTCGCAACCCATGACGAGGTCGAGATTGCGCAGGCCGATGTCGAAGTCGATCACTGCGACTTTCTTGCCCCGCCGCGCGAGCCCGCAGGCGACGCTGGCCGAGGTCGTCGTCTTGCCGACGCCCCCCTTGCCGGAAGTAACTACGATGATCTCGGTCAAAGCTGGACCCTCCTGGAACAGTGCCGTTCGACGGCGGCTCCCTCAGCCGCCGATGCGTGCGAAACGAAGATCGCTGCCTTCCAGCCACGCCTGGACGGGCTGGCCGGCGAGCTCGGCCGGGATGGTCTCGAAGACGCGGAACACGCCGGCGATCGAGACGAGCTCGGCATGGAATTCCTGGCAGAAGACGCGCGCGGTCTCGTCGCCGTGCGCGCCCGCCATCGCCCGGCCGCGCAGCGGTCCGTAGACGTGCACACAGCCGTCGGCGATGACCTCGGCGCCGGCGCCCACCGGAGCGGTGACCACGAGATCGCGCTGGCGCGCGTAGATGCGCTGTCCCGAGCGCACCATCTGATGGTGCATCAGCGCCGGCAGCCCCTCGGGTTGGGGCTGCGCGGGCTGCACGACCGGCGCGCTGCGGCTCTGCGCGCGGAACTGCGCGATCACGGGCAGATCGAGCGCACGCGAGAGCTCCTCGACGCCGGGCGAGCCCTGGGCGAGACCCACCGGCAGCATGCCGGCGCGCCGGATCGCGTCGAGCACCGTGCGGACCACTGCCGGTTCGGGCTTCTCGGGAAGCGCACTCAGGTCGAGAGAGACGGCGGTGCGGCCGAAGAATCGGGGTGCCGTCGCGATGCGCCCGGTGAGCTCGTCGAGAATGGTGCCCGGGTCGGTGGTGCGGATCCGCACCTGCATCATGTCGACCTGGCCGAAACGAATCTCGAGCGCGATCTCGCGTGCCGCTTCCGCTGCCTTGTTCATCGTTGAAGTCTTGCTTCTCGAGGAGAACCGAAGGATGCCTCACCGGGTGGAGTCACGCGCGCGCCGCGCGCGGGTGCGACCCCGGGAAGTGGCGCAGTGTACTTGGAGCGGGCCGCGGATGCATGACTCGCGTGCGTGAGCGAGCGTGGCGGGAGCGGGCACTGCCGAGCTCAAGAAATCTCCGGCCACAGCGACCGGGACGCCGGCTCGTCTCAGCGCGGTGGCTGGCGCTCGGCCGTGCTCACTTCTCCACCACCCGCTTGACGAGCGTGCCTGCCGGCAGCGGTGTCGAGGTGTCCGGCTGCTGGTTGAGGATGGCGAGTGTCTTGACGTCGACCGCGGAAGGGTAGGCCCGCGCGAACTCGTCGAGAGACATCGCGCGCGGGAGCTTCACCACGTCGATGCGCCGGGGCTGGATCTTCAGAGCATCCGGATCGGTGAGGGGTGCGAAGCTCGAGATCGCCTGCAGGAAGGCGCGCTCGAGCGCAGGGTACCGGCTCACCGGCGCGTAGCCGATGATCCGGTACGTCCGGTTGTCGTGAGCGACGAAGCCCGCGACGCCCTGAAGAGCGCCCTGCTGCGTCTGTGCGGCGAATCGCGCGAGCACCGCGGGCAGCCCGTTGATCGTCTCGCGCGCGGCGGGACCGGGCTGCAGGCCCTGCTGAGAGAGGAACTGCCGCGCGGCTTCCTCCGGCGCGCCAGGCGCGAGGGTCAGCTCCAGTGCCCCGTCCTGTTGTGGAGAGACGGCAACCACGGCCTGCGGAAGATTCTGTGTCTTCCAGCCTTCGGGGAATTCGAGGCGGAACCTGAGCTCGGGGTGCATGAACGTACTCTCGCGGAAGAAGCCCTGCCTCGGGTTCTCACCGAACACGAGCCCGTCGATCGCCGACAGATACTCCGTGCGGCCGAGGCGCAAGTTGTCGGGAAGCGAAGGCAACTCGGCTACGCGCGCCTGAGCCCTCGCGATGCGCTCGCCCGGGTCGGGATGCGTCGAAGCCCACACGGGAAGCGGGCTGCCGCCCTCCGCGGCGGAGATGCTCTGCAGAGTGGCGAAGACGTCGTCCATCTCACGCACGTCGTAGCCCTGCTGCAGGGCGTAGCGGAAACCGAGCTCGTCGGACTGCCGCTCGGCATCGCGTCCGTACTTGAGGAAGAGGAGCTGCAGTCCCGACCCCAGCAGGTCGCCGAACTGCTGGGCCTCGGGAACCAGGATCATCCCGAGCACGAGTCCGAGCTGCGCGATCTGCTGACGGCTGATCTGCTGCACCGAATGACGCGCGGTGACGTGCGCGATCTCGTGACCGAGCACCGCGGCGAGCTCGGCTTCCGAGTCCATGTAGGTGAGCATGCCGCGCGTGACGAAGATGTAGCCGCCGGGCAGCGCGAACGCGTTCGGCGTCGGATCGTCGACGACCTCGAAGCTCCAGGGCAGATCCGGTCGCTCACTGTTGGCCGCGAGCGCCTTGCCGACGCGCTGCACGTACGCCTGGAGCTCCGGATCGTCGACCAGGCCGATCGAAGCGCGCACCTGCTCGGCAGAGCGTTTCCCGAGCTCGAGCTCCTGCGCCTCGGAAACGAGCGCGAGCTGCCGCTCGCCGGTTACCGGATTGCGGGCACACGTCGCGGTCAGCACACCGATCGCGGCGATGAGGAGCGCCACTCGGAGCCTGGTCATGCACGGCAGGGTCGCATACGGCGTGCCCGACCGGTCCGGAAAGAGCGGTGGAGCGGGCCGTGTATCGTCCGGCCGGCTCACCGGATGAGGCGGAGCCGTGCGGGCATTGCGTATTCCGTGCGCTGCGGCCCGACCGGCATCCTCCCTGCGCACGTCGATGCGACACTTCGCTACACTTCGCCGTCGCGCCGACGGGGCGGTAACGACTTACGGATGAATATGGCAGTAGAACGACTGACTCAGGAACGACGGCTCGTGTGGGATCTGCCCCTGCGCGCCTTCCACTGGCTGCTCGTGGCGAGCATCGCCGGCTCGTGGATCACGGCGGAGCTCGGCTTCGAGTGGATGGACGTCCATTTCTTTCTGGGCTATTTCACCATCGGGCTGCTGATCTTCCGCATCATCTGGGGATTCGTCGGCCCGCGGCATGCCCGCTTCTCGAGCTTTCTGACCGGACCGCGCGGCTGGATCGACTACGCCCGTTCGCTCCGGGCGAAGACGCCGGTGTACAGCGTCGGACACAACCCGCTCGGCGGTCTCATGGTGATCGTGATGCTCGCGCTCGTCGCCGTGCAGGCGGGCACGGGGCTGTTCGTCACCGACGACATCGCGTTCTACGGCCCGTACAACCCGGCGGTGAGCGGCGAGACCGCGTCGTTCCTGACGCGCATCCACCATCAGAACTTCAACCTGATCCTGCTCGCCGTCGCGCTTCACGTGCTCGCGATCCTCTACTACGTGTTCGTGAAGCGGCAGAACCTGGTGGCGGCGATGCTCACCGGAAGGAAGCCCGCCGAGTGGGTGCCGGAGAACGAGGCGATCACGAGCTCGCAGCTCGGCAAGGCGCTCATCGTCATCGCGATCAGCGCCGGCGCGGTCTACTGGCTGCTGGCGGCTGCGCCGCCTCCGCCGCCCGACGAGTTCTTCTTCTAGATCGCCGGGGATACGCAAAGAAAAACGCGCGGCTTCCGGAATGGAAGCCGCGCGTTTTCGTCCGTGGCGCCTCGAGTGTTACTCGTTGCGGAACGAGTCGTGGCAGGAGCCGCAGGCCTTGCCGACCGCACCGGCCGCCTTGAGGGTCGCCGCCCGGTCACCGGTCTTCGCCGCCGCCGTGAGCGCCTGCGCCGCCTTGATCATGTCCTGCGTCTTCGCGTCGAACTCCGCCTTGCTGCCCCAGATGCCGTCGCGCGCCTGGGTCTTGAGGTTCTTGAACTCGCGCGTGTCCTGCTGGAACACGTCGCTGATCATCGGCGCGAGGAACTCGACGCGCTCCGCGGCCTTCTGTGCGAGAGCGGCGTCGAACTGAATGCGATTGCGCAGCATCGCGGCGAGCGGCGCGAAGGAGAAGTTCATCAGCTTGAAGAGAGCCTGGCGCGTTTCCACCGCCTGCTGTGCCTGCTGCTCAGGCGTCGGGGGCGCGTTCTGCGCCACTGCCGTGGACATCACGGCCACGGAACACATTGCTGCCAGCCCATATTTCACAAAGCGCTTCATTCCTTCAGTCCCCCAACGACTGGTGGTGTTTGCTCGCGCAGGAGTGTAACAGACGTGCCGCACGCCGCGAGCCGCGCGGGCTGTCTCCCCGGGGCGCACATCCCGGCACGCGCCGTGAAAAGTGACTTGCTCTTCCAGCAAGAATCAAACTCAAACCGTTCCCGTCTGCACCTGACCCTGACCCGACAGCACGGATTCGATGTCCCGATCCCAGTAGGGCATCTCCGGACCGAAGATCCCCGCCAGCCAGTCCACGAAGGCGCGGATCTTCGCCGGCACGTGCTGCCGTCCCGAGTACACAGCGTAGATGTTGACGTCTGAAGCTCCGCTGAACGCCGGGAGGACCCTGCGGAGCACCCCCCGACGCAGCTCCTGACTGACGTCCCAGGTGGACCGCAACGCAATGCCGATGCCGGCGATCACGGCCTCGCGGACCACCTCGCTCGAGTTGGTCTGCAGGTAGCTCTGCGGCTTGAAAGAGACGGGGCCGTCCGGTCCCTCGAGGCGCCAGAGCGCCTGAGGGCTCGCAGCGAGCAGGCGGTGGTTGTAGAGGTCCTGCAGCTCGCGCGGCTCACCGTACTTCTCCAGATAGATCGGCGAAGCGCAGAGCACCCTCCGGTTCGGCGCCAGACGCCGGGCGACCAGGCTCGAGTCGGGCAGGGTGCCGATACGGACCGCGAGGTCGAAACCGCGGGCGACGAGATCGATGTACTCGTCCTGCAGCTCGACGTGGAGCCGCAGCTCCGGATTGGCATCGAGGAACGACTTCAGCCGAGGCGCGATGTGCACGCGTCCGAACGTCGTGGGAAGAGACACCTTGAGGAGTCCCCGGGGCTGCGCGCTGTCGACGGCCGCGACGTTCTCGGCCTCTTCGACGGCCGAGAGCACCGCCAGCACGCGCTCGTAGAAGCTCTGTCCCACTTCCGTCGGCGTCAGGCGGCGCGTCGTGCGCTGGAGGAGCCGCACGCCGAGCCGGTCCTCGAGCCGCGTGAGACGCTTGGAGATCATGGCCGGGGAGGAGTGCAGCTCGCGCGCGGCGGCCGAGAGACTCCCCGCCTTGATCACACGGGCGAACACCTCGTAGTCGAGCAGATCGGTCGTCTTTTCCATTGCATTGCAGATCCCGGCGGAGACGGCGTTCGACCGCCATCCGCCTCGAATTGGTGCCCGGCCGCATGCCGCGGCCGGGCCGAAAGACAAGACACTGACATGCTCCGGCGGATTGTCAACGCCGGTGCGCCCCCGTGCTATCTTGCGCGCCCGGATCGCTGCGTGAGGTCTTCTTTACATGTTCAGGCGGATACTGCTCCTCTCACTGCTCGCATTCCTGCCGCTCACCGCAACCGCTGCGCTCGATCCCGGCGCGCCCACGGTGCTCATCACGGGTGCCAACCGGGGTATCGGGCTCGAGCTCGCACGCCAGTACGCCGCGCTCGGCTGGAACGTCATCGCCACCACGCGCCGGCCGCCCGATGATCCCGGGCTCGCAGAGCTGCGGGCCATCCAGGAGAAGCATCCGCGGCTCGTCATCGAGCGGATCGACGTCACGAAGACGGAGATGATCCGCGCGGTCGCCGAGAAGTACCGCGACCAGCCGATCGACGTGCTGATCAACAACGCGGCGGCCGTCGAGGATACCTTCGCCGCCGACATGGAAGAGGCCAACACGCCGTTCGACAGGATCGACTTCGACGACGCGCGGACGGACTTCGACGTCAATACGCTCGGGCCGATGCGCATGGCGCAGGCGTTCCTGCCGCACATCGAGCGCTCGAAACAGAAGAAGATCGCGAACATCACCTCGCTCGCCGGCTCCTTCGGTCAGCCGCTGCCCGGCGCGATCGCGATGAACTACTCGGCGAGCAAGGCGGCGCTCAACAAGTACTCGGTGCTGCTCTCCATCGCGCTGAAGGAGCGCGGCATTCTTGTCGGCCTGTTCCAGCCGGTGTTCGTCGCGAGCAAGAAGGACATGAAGAACATGCAGAACGCGTCGCCGGTGGACGTCGAGGTGGCAAAGCTCATCAAGCACATCGAGCAGATGTCGCCCGAGACGAGCGGCAAGATCGTGAACTTCCAGACGGGTCGGATCGATCCCTTCTGACAGCCGAAGGCACCGTCCCCGCTGCGCGGCACCCACCTTTGCCGCTGCGGAAATACTCCTTATTCATTATGGATACGACGGGCGGCGCAGGAAGCGCCGCCCGCAGCATTCTCGATCTCCTCCGTATCCGGGCCGTCCGGTTCGAGTTCTCTCCCGTGCCACTGGAGCAACACCACGCGACACTCGTTACAAGAGAGGCGCGTTCCCGTGTCGAGTTGGCCAAACTAGCCTTGCGCAGACTGCCCGCGGCAGGCTGTCTTTGCTGCACCGCTTCTGCCGGGGAACGTAGGGAAAACCGCGTATGCCGGCGGAGTGGGGGCGCGGGGCAAGCTTGACGCGAGCTTGACAGAAGGCGGCTCCGGCCGGGGTCCCTGTGACAGGGTGCGCGTTATCATCGGCCGGAGCAGTCTGGGGCACGCCGCAATGGCGCACCATTCCTGAGCGGATGGCGCCCGGACGCGTCGGCCCGGACTGAAGTGCAGATCGGGACGAGGTTCATGCGTAGCAGATCGATCGGACGGATCTTCCTCTCGCTCGGCGTCGGCGGCATGACGATGCTGGCGTGGGGAGCGGGTCAGCCGCAGGATGCGTCGCAGCAGGCACCGTCGCAGTCCGTGGTGCAGACGGCTGCAACCACGGACGCCGGAGCATCGGCAGGCGGGGCGCATGCCGCGTTTCCCGGACTCGACAAGGCGGACCAGTACTGGGCGTTCCTCGAGCAGTACTGCACCGAGTGCCACAACGCCGAGGACTGGGCGGGCAGCATCGCCTTCGACACGATGACGCCCGATCAGGTACCGGAGGAAGCGGAAGTCTGGGAGAAGGTGGTCCGCAAGCTCCGCGGCCGTCTGATGCCGCCGCCGGGTGAGCCGCATCCCGACCAGGAAGCCTACGTCTCGTTCATCTCCTGGATGGAGAGCTATCTCGATCACGCCGCCGCGTCGCGTTCCGATCCCGGCCGCGTGGGTCTCCATCGCCTCAACCGCAAGGAGTACGCGAACGCGGTGCGCGATCTCCTCGCGCTCGAGATCGATCCCGCGACGCTCCTTCCGCCCGACGACATCAGCGACGGCTTCGACAACGTGGCGAACGTGCTGCAGGTCTCGCCGTCGTTCATGGAGCAGTATCTCAACGCCGCGCGCACGATCGCCGTGCAGGCGATCGGCAAGCCCGATGCCCGCCCGAGCGGCGCTGCATACGTGGCGACCGACACCGGCACGCAGCAGCTCCATCGGCCCGGGCTGCCGCTCGGCACGCGCGGCGGCTTCGCCGTCGATCACTACTTCCCGGCCGACGGCGAATACGAGATCAACATCGGCAACATGGCCGCGGCGCTGTGGGTCTACAACATGGAGTTCGAGAACACGGTTCTCGTGACTCTGGACGGCGTCAAGGTCTTCGAGACGACCATCGGCGGCGAAGAGGACATGAAGGCGATCGACCAGGAGCAGGATCCGGCCGTCGATCGCATCAACCAGCGCCTCAAGAACATCCGCTTCAAGGCGAAGGCGGGCGTGCACAAGGTCGGCGTGACGTTCCTCGCGCGCACGCTGGCCGAGTCCGAGGACCGGCTGCAGCCGCTGATCCCCGGCACGCCGATGGACCGCATTCTGCGCGTCGGCACGTTCGAGATCCGCGGACCCTTCAGGACGGAGGGCGTGAGCGAGACGCCGAGCCGCAAGGCAATCTTCACCTGCTATCCGCAGTCGGCCGCCGAGGAGCAGCTCTGCGCGGAATCCATCATCACGCGGCTCGCGACGCGCGCGTTCCGCCGTCCGGTCAACGACGCGGACATGGCGAACCTCATGCGCTTCTACCGCGACGGTCACGAGCGCGGCGGCTTCGAAGAGGGCATCCGCACGGCGCTGACCGCGATCCTGGCTGATCCCTACTTCCTCTACCGTGTCGAGCGCACGCCGAAGGACGCGCAGCCCGGTGAGCTCTATCGCATCAGCGACATCGAGCTCGCATCGAAGCTGTCGTTCTTCCTGTGGAGCTCGCTGCCGGACGAGGAGCTGCTGCAGCTCGCCGTGCAGAACAGGCTCCACGAGCCGCAGGTCCTGGAGCAGCAGGTGCGGCGCATGCTCGCCGACCCGCGCGCCGACACGCTGGTGTCGAACTTCGCGTTCCAGTGGCTCAACGTCGCGAAGCTCGCGGAAGTGGAGCCCGATCCGGCGATCTTCCCCTACGCGTCGAGCGCCTCGAACGCCGGAAGCGCTTCGCAGGGCGATCCCCGACCGGACTTCCGCGAGGAGCTGCGCCTCTTCATCCGCAGCATCTTCCGCGAAGACCGCAGCGTGCTGGATCTGCTCACCGCCGATCACACGTACGTGAACGAGCGGCTGGCGCTGCTCTATGACATTCCCGACGTCAAGGGCAGCCAGTTCCGCCGCATCCAGCTCAGGGATCCGGATCGCTTCGGGCTCCTCGGCAAGGGTGCGATCCTGATGGCTTCGGCCTATCCCAACCGCACCTCGCCGGTGCTGCGCGGCGCCTACGTGCTCGAGAACATCATCGGCACGCCGCCTGCCGCGCCGCCGCCCAACGTCGAGGCGCTGCCCGAGAACCAGGAAGGCGCGAAGACCGTGCGCACGGTGCGCGAGCTCCTCGAGCATCACCGCGCCAATCCGTCGTGCAACTCGTGCCACGGCGTGATCGATCCGCTGGGCTTCGCGCTCGAACGCTTCGACGCGGTAGGCGTGAAGCGCAGGAAGGACCGCTTTGCCGGCACGCCGATCGACACGCTGACGACGCTCGCGGACGGCACGCAGGTCGACGGCCCGGTCGATCTGCGCAACGCGATCCTCCGCACGCCCGATCAGTTCGTGCAGACCTTCACCGAGAAGCTGATGACCTACGCGCTCGGCCGCACGGTGGAGTCCCACGACATGCCGACGGTGCGCGCGATCGTGCGCGAGACGGCGAAGGACGACTACCGCTTCTCGTCGATCGTCCTGGCGATCGTGAGGAGCGCGCCGTTCCAGATGAGAAGGGTTAATGCGGGAGACGACGGCCAGCCCGCGGAGCAGCTGGTCCGCAACGTGAGTGAGAAGTAGAGATTCGCAGCAGAGGTAAGTGGCAATGTTCATCACGAAGAAGCATCTTTCGCGACGCACCGTCCTGCGCGGCGTGGGTGCGGCGATCGCACTGCCGCTGCTCGACGCGATGATCCCGGCGGGCACTGCGCTCGCGAAGACGGCGGCGAGGCCGAATCCGCGGCTGGGCTTCATCTACTTCCCGCACGGCGCCGTGATGAGCAAGTGGACGCCGGCCACGACGGGCACCGGTTTCGAGATGCCCGAGATCCTGAAGCCTCTCGAGCCGTACCGCTCTTACCTCACGATCGTCAGCAATCTGCGCAACAAGGGCGCTGAGAGCCCGACGCCGCACGCCATCACGGCCGGCACGTGGCTCAACTGCGTGGCGCCCGCGGTGAGCCACTCGCCGCGCGCGGGCATCACGGCCGACCAGGTCGCCGCGCAGCAGATCGGTCAGGACACTCCGCTGCCGTCGCTCGAGCTGTCGGGTGAAGGCGGCGGCGGACCGTGCGATCCGAGCTACGGCTGCAGCTACGGCAACACGATTTCGTTCCGTACGCCGACCCAGCCGCTGCCGATGGAATACAACCCGCGCAAGGTGTTCTACCGGCTGTTCGGTCAGGGCGACACCGACGAGGAGCGCCGTCAGATCATCGACGAGCAGAGCAGCATCCTCGACGCCGTGCGCGAGCGCGCCTCGGCTCTGCAGCGCGAGCTCGGTGCGGCGGACCGTGCCCGCGTCGATCAGTACTTCGATTCGATCCGCGAGATCGAGCGGCGCATCCAGAACGTGAAGAACAACCAGGAGCAGTCGGACCTCGAGCTGCCCGAGGCGCCGATCGGCATTCCGACGGATTTCGAAGAGTACGTCGGTCTCATGTTCGACATGATCGCGCTCGCCTGGCAGGCGAACCTCACGCGCGTCGTGACGTTCATGATGGGCAAGGAAGTGAGCATGCGGACCTTCAACAAGGTGGGCGTCTCGGATGCGTTCCATCCGCTCTCGCATCACCAGAACAATCCGCAGAAGCTCGAGAAGCTCGTGAGGGTGCAGCAGTACCACACGCAGTGCTTCGCGAAGTTCGTGAAGCGCCTCGCCGAGACCGAGGACGGCGACGGCTCGCTGCTCGATCACTCGATCATCCTGTACGGATCGAACATGTCGAACAGCGATGCGCACGATCACGATCCGCTGCCGTCGGCCATCCTCGGCCGTGGGTACGGCAGGATCAAGGGCGGTCAGCACCTGTCCTATCCGAAGGACACGCCGCTCGCGAACCTGCTCGTGACCCTTCTGCACCGCGCAGGGATCGAGATCGAGAAGCTCGGCGACAGCACCGGCACCTTCGCCGAGGTCTGATCATGAGGAAGGCCCGCATCGCCGCCATCGTGCTGTCGGCCGCCGCCTGGGGGAGCGCGTGGGCGGTGGATCTCTCGCTCGTCGAGGCCGCGGAGAGGGGCGACCGGCAGACCGTGCTCGCGCTCATCGAGCAGGGTGCGGACGTCAACGCGGCGCATCCCAACGGCACGACGGCGCTGCACTGGGCCGTGCACCAGAACGACGTCGATCTCGTCAGGCGGCTGATCAAGGCGGGCGCCGACGTGCGAGTCGAGAACGACTTCGGCGCCACGCCGATGTCCGAGGCCGCGATCATCGGCAATCCGGAGATCATCAAGCTCCTGCTCGATGCCGGCGCGGACGTCGAGTCGCCGAACCGCGAAGGCCAGACCGCGCTGATGGCGGTGGCGCGCACCGGCAACGTGAAGGCCGCGGAGCTCCTCATCAAGCGCGGTGCCAACGTCAACGCGCGCGAGCGCTGGGGCGGACAGACCGCGCTCATGTGGGCGGCGGCGCAGAAGCATCCCGAGATGATCCGCCTGCTCATCAAGCACGGGGCGGACGTCAACGCGCGCGCGACCGTGCGCGACTGGCCGCGCAAGGTGACCGCGGAAGGCCGGCCGAAGGACATGAACCGCGGCGGCTTCACGCCGCTCCTCTACGCCGCACGCGAGGGCTGCGTGCCGTGCGCGCGTGAGCTGCTCAAGGGCGGTGCGGACATCGATCTGCACGATCCGGATCGCACGACGCCCCTGGTGCTCGCGCTCATGAACCTGCACTGGGACTTCGCGAAGTTCCTGATCGAGGCCGGTGCCGACGTCAACAAGTGGGATCTCTTCGGGCAGACGCCGCTCTACGTGGCGGTGGACATGAACACGCTGCCGCGCGGCGGACGCCCCGATCTTCCGTCGACGGACGACACCACGGGGCTCGAGGTCATCGAGCTGCTGCTCAAGGCCGGCGCGAACCCGAACATCCAGCTCAAGCTTCGTCCGCCGTACCGCAACGTACCGTTCGATCGCGGCGGCGACGTGATTCTTTCGACGGGCGCCACGCCGCTGCTGCGCGCGGCGCGTGCCGCCGACATTCCCGCGATGAAGCTGCTGCTGCAGTACGGCGCGCGAGTGGATCTGCCGAATGCGCAGGGCGTCACGCCGTTCATGGCCGCGGCCGGCATGGGTCACGGCAGCAATCCCACGCGCGGTCGCTTCAAGACGGACGCGGATGCCGTCGAAGCGGTACGGTTGCTCAAGGAAGCAGGTGCCGACGTCAACCGCCAGGCGCTGAACGGCACGACGGCGCTGCATGCGGCCGCGCAGCTCGGCTGGAACGAGACGATCAAGACGCTCGTCGCGTTCAACGCGGAGCTCGAGATTCCCGATGCGAAGGGACTGCGGCCGATCGACTATGCCGCGGGTCGTTACGAGCCCGCATTCCTCGCGCCGCCGCCGCAGCCTCTGCCCGAGACGATGGGGCTGCTCAAGCAGTTCATCGTCGCGGCGACGGGGCGGGAGCCGCTCGAGTTCTCCGGCGACCTGTCGCGCAACCGGCGCGGCACCGGCGGGAACACGGTAGCCAACTGACGGTGCACCCCGCCGCAGGCGGTGCCTCTTACGGATCAGAAGCGGCTCGCGAGCGCGCGCCAGAGAATGCGTCGCGCGGTGAGCCCGTAGCGGAGTGTCCGAAATGAGCTCTCTCCAGGATCGACGGCGTTTCCTCCGGACTGCGCTCGGCTGTGCGGCCGGCCTGCCGCTGATGCACGGCAGTCTCTCGTCGGCGTTCGCGCGGGAGCCGAAGCCGTCCATCGAGGTCACGCGTCTCACGGACGACATTGCGATCTTCAGCGGTGCGGGCGGCAACGTCGTCGCGGCGCGCGATGCCGACGGGCTCGTGCTGGTCGACGGAGGAATGCGCGGGCGCTCGCGCGAGCTGCTCGACGCGGTCACCCGGGAAATGGGCGAGAAGCGCATCCGTGCGCTCTTCAACACGCACTGGCACCCGGAGCAGACCGGCAGCAACGAGCGGCTCGGGAAACAGGGCGTGAAGATCATCGCGCACGAGAACACGAAGCTCTGGCTCGGAACGCAGATCACTCCGCCCTGGAGCGAGAAGCCTTTCGAGCCGCTGCCGCCCGCGGCGCTGCCGAACGAGACCACCTACGACGTGGGCGAACTGCCGTTCGGCGACGATCGCATCCGCTACGGCTATCTCCCGCAGGCGCACACCGACGGCGACATCTACGTGTACTTCCCGAAGGCGAACGTGCTCGTCACGGGCGGCGTCGTCTCGGGCGCCGGCTGGCCGCTCATCGACTGGTACACGGGCGGATGGATCGGCGGGCTCGCGAACGGATTGCGCACGCTGGTCGGAGTCGCGAATGCCGAGACGCGCGTCGTGCCGGCGGACGGTCCCGTCCTCACGCGCGCGGATCTCGAAGCGCAGCAGAAGATGTACAGCACGATCTTCGGCCGCCTGCAGCAGCTTCTGCGCAAGGGCCTGAGCCCCGACGAAGCCGCGGACACCGGTCCGGCGCAGGAGTTCGAAGATCAGTGGGGCGATTCGCGGGAGTTCGTGATCACCGCGTTCAAGAGCCTGTGGGGTCCGATGTCTCCGGACGCCTGAAGCGGCGTCCTCATCTGCCGCTCGTTCCGATGACGCCCTCTCCCCGTGAATCGGGGAGAGGGCGGATGACGGGAATCGTCAGGCCATGTTCTCCGGCAGCAGCCGCATCGCCGGGATGGTGAGGAACTCCTCGAACTGCGGTGCCACCGAGAGCTCGCGGAAGAGGCGAATCGCATCCGGGAAGCGGCCGCCGTCGTAGGCCTTGTCGCCGACTTCCTTCCGCACCCGCTCCATCTCCTCGGCCATCAGCCGGTCGAAGAGCTCGGTCGTGACGACGGTGCCGTCCTCGAGCTTCACGCCGTAGTGCAGCCACTGCCACACCTGCGCGCGGCAGATCTCGGCCGTCGCAGCGTCCTCCATCAGGTTGTAGAGCGGCACCGCGCCGCGGCCGCGCAGCCACGCCTCGATGTACTGCACGCCCACCCGGATGTTCTCGCGCAGTCCCGCTTCGGTGCGCGTGCCCTCGTGAACCTCGAGCAGATCCTTCTGCCCGATCTTCACGTCCTCGCGCAGGTTGTGGAGCTGGTTCGGCTGCGGCATCAGCCGGTCGAACACCTCCTGCGCGACGGGGACGAGGTCCGGGTGCGCGACCCACGTGCCGTCGTGGCCGTCGCCCGCCTCGCGCTCCTTGTCGGCGCGCACCTTGGCGAGTGCGATCTCGTTGGCGGCCGGATCGCGGCGGTTCGGAATCTGCGCGGCCATGCCGCCCATCGCGAAGGCGCCGCGGCGGTGGCAGGTCTTGATGAGGAGCAGGGAATAGGCGCGCAGGAACGCCTTGCCCATCACGACCTGACCGCGATCCGGCAGCACGTACTTCGGATTCGCGCGCAGCTTCTTGATGAACGAGAACATGTAGTCCCAGCGGCCGCAGTTGAGACCGACGATGTGATCGCGGAGCTCATAGAGGATCTCGTCCATCTCGAAAGCTGCGGGCAGGGTCTCGATGAGCACCGTGGCCTTGATCGTGCCGCGGGGAATGCCGAGCCGCTCCTGCGCGAACACGAACACGTCGTTCCACAGCCGCGCCTCGAGATGGCTCTCGAGCTTCGGCAGGTAGAAGTACGGTCCCGTGCCCTTCGCGATCTGCGTGCGGGCGTTGTGGAAGAAGTACAGGCCGAAGTCGAACAGAGCGCCCGCGATCTGCGCGCCGTCCACGGTCAGGCCCGGCTCGGGCAGGTGCCAGCCGCGCGGCCGCACCAGCAGCACGGCAGGCGAGGGGCCGAGCGCGTAGTGCTTGCCGGTCGCGGGGTCCGTGTACTCAAGCTTGCCCTGCCAGCGGTCCTTGAGATTGATCTGGCCTTCGAGGTTGTTCTGCCACGTCGGCGTGTTGGCGTCCTCGAAGTCGGCCATGAAGACCTTCGCGCCCGAGTTGAGCGCGTTGATGATCATCTTGCGATCGACGGGGCCGGTGATCTCGACCCGACGATCCAGCAGGTCCGCCGGAATGGATCCGATGCGCCATTCCGCCTCTCGGATCTCCTTCGTCTCGGGCAGGAAGTCGGGCAGCTCACCGGCGTCGTAGCGCGCCTGGCGCTCGGCGCGTGCGCGAAGGAGCTCGAGGCGCCGCGCGTCGAAGCGGCGATGCAGCTCGGCAAGGAAGTCCAGCGCCTCCCGGGTCAGGATCTCCTCATAGCGGGGATGCATGGGTCGATGAAGCGCGACGCCCTGCGGAAGGGCCTGAGCTTGCGGTCGGCCGGCGGCTGGAATGGACATATCGCGTGTCTTCGTCTCTTTTTTGATGGGTTGAATGGACCAACCCGGAACTATGCCTGCAGGTCGCGGGCCGGGCAGCCATCCCGTGGCCAAAAGAGCTTCACTAGGCTGGAAAAGATTGCACGTAATTCCCGGGAAATCCTCCCATGCACGGCTGACGGAGGCGTTGCCCCTGCAGCACGGGAGCTGAAAACTGCCACGTTTTTCAGCAATTTTCGTGCTGCCGCAGGTGCGACTGGTGCCCCGCCCGCGGCCATCGATGACCAGTGCGTTGACCGAGTCTAAGGCCTGTGCTAACCCAAGCACGGAACCTTGCCCCTCGAGGGTGCATTGGGCTCGAGCCGGTGGTCAGTGAATCATGGGGGTGCGTAAGCACATGAAGGGGCCGGCGGGACGGCGCGAGTTTCTGTTCACCCTGGCCGGAGCGGCCGCCGGGCTGACCCTGTCCGCGTGCACGGGTTCAGGCGCGGCACGGGCGGACGACGTGTCCGTTTCGGCTACGCCGCTCGCCGACGATCTCACGCTCTTCACCGGTGCGGGCGGCAACGTCGTGGTGCTGTCGAGCTCCGAGGGCCTCCTGATGATCGACGGAGGCTCGATGGAGGCCTCGGCGCGGCTGCTCAGGGCCGTGCGGGACCATTTCGACGGAGCGCCCATCCGGATCCTCTTCAACACGCACTGGCACTACGATCACACCGGCTCGAACGAGGCCCTCGGCAAGGCCGGAATCCGGATCGTCGCGCACGAGAACACGAAGCTCTGGCTCGGTAACGATTTCTGGGTCGAGTGGGAGGACCGGCACTACAGGCCGCGTCCGGCGCACGCGCTGCCGAACGACACCTTCCGTGTCTCCGATCCGCTCGGCATGAGCTTCGGGGGACGGCAGATCGTGTATCAGCATCTGCCGCGCGCGCATACCGACGGCGACATCTACGTCTTCTTCCCGGACCGCAACGTGCTGGTGGCGGGAGACCTCGTGTCCGTCGGACGCTATCCCGTTCTCGATTTCACGACCGGCGGCTGGATCGGCGGACTGGCGGACGCCACGAAGGCGCTGATCGAGCGGTCGGACAGCGAGACGCGCATCGTTCCGGGCACGGGGCCGGTGCAGACGCGCGACGATCTGCAGGCGCAGTTCGAGATGCTCTCGACGCTGAAGGACCGTCTCGCCGGCCTGCTGAAGAAGGGCATGAACGCGGACGACATGATCGCCGCGGCACCGACGCGGGAGTTCGACGCGAAGTGGGGTGATCCCACGCAGTTCATCCGCAACGCGTATCGGGGTCTGTGGGCCCACGCGCGCACTCTGGGCGGAATCGTCTGATCGGGCACGGTGCCTGCGGCGGCCAGGGTAGAAGGGGAATGATGCGGTACGTGCTCATGGCTATCGGATGCGCCGCAGGGGCCTGCGGCGCCGCGGTCTTTGCGCAGGAGCGCGCGGACGCGGACGCCGTGCAGCAGGCCATACTGGCGGAGATGGCCGCGGGCGCGAGCGGCAGCGCCGCACCCGCATCCTCGGACGCACGGCCGCAGAACCATCCCGCCGAGTGGAGCGTCCTCGAGAAGTATTGTTTCGAGTGTCACAACGCCATCGACTGGGCCGGCGGTGTCGCCTTCGACACCATGCTGCCCGATGACGTGCCGGCCGACGCGCAAGTCTGGGAAGAAGCCGTGCGCAAGCTCCGCGGCCGGCTGATGCCGCCGCCGGACCAGCCGCAACCCGAGCAGCAGGCCATCGACGCGCTCGTCGCGTGGCTCGAGAACCGCCTCGATTCGGCGGCGCAGGATCATCCGAACCCCGGCCACGTCGTGCTGCATCGGCTCAACCGCACCGAGTACGCGCGCGAGATCGAGAACCTCCTGGGCCTCAGGATCGACGCCGCGGCGCTCCTGCCGAAGGACACGGAGAGCGAAGGCTTCGACAACGTCGCGAACGTTCTGAAGGTTTCGCCGTCCTTCCTCGATCAGTACATCACCGCGGCACTCGACGTGAGCATGCAGGCGGTGGCGCCGGGAGTGCCCGGGCCGGCGAGCTCGGTCTACAGGCCGAAGGGCGTCATCCAGAACGTCCACATCGACGGACTGCCGCTGGGCACGCGCGGCGGCATGCTCGTCGAGCATCACTTCCCGGCCGACGGCGAGTACACCTTCAACATCCGCGTCTCATGGGGCGCCGGCTACATCTTCGGCATGGAGAGCCGTCATCGGGTGATCATGACGATCGACGGTCAGCGCGTTTTCGAAGGTGAGCTGGGCGGTGACGAGGACTGGAAGGCGCTCGATCAGGGCGAAGCCGAGGCCACGAAGGAGATCCGCGGGCGCTTCCAGAACATCACGCTGCCCGTGAAAGCAGGTCCGCACAGGATCGGCGTCACGTTCGTCGCGAAGAGCTTCGCCGAAGCGCACGACACGCTTCAGCCGCTCGATCCCGCTTCCGAGATGGGTGCGATGCCCACGATCGGCGGTCTCGAGATCGTGGGTCCCTTCAATCCGGTGGGTGTCAGCGAGACGCCGAGCCGGCGCAAGATCTTCATCTGCCGGCCGCAGAGCGAAGCCGAGGAGCTGCCCTGCGCGCGGAAGATTCTCGCGAACATCGCGCGCAAGGCCTTCAGACGACCGGTCACGGATGCCGATCTCGCGGCGCCGATGCGCTTTTACGAGCAGGGCCGCGAGGCGGGCGGCTTCGAGAAGGGCATCCAGCAGGGACTGATGGCGATCCTCTCGAGTCCGAAGTTTCTGTACCGCGTGGAGCGCATGCCGCAGGACGCGAAGCCCGGCTCGGTCTACCAGATCAGCGACCTCGAGCTCGCCGCGCGCCTCTCGTTCTTCCTGTGGAGCCAGGGTCCCGACGACGAGCTGCTCGAGCTCGCAGCGGCCAACCGGCTCCGCGAGCCTGGAGTGCTCGAGCAGCAGGTGCGGCGCATGCTCGCCGACCCGCGCTCGGAGTCGCTGGTCACGAACTTCGCGTACCAGTGGCTCGACGTGGACGAGATCGAAGGCATCGATCCCGATCCCGCGCTGTTCCCCGAGTTCGACGAAGCGCTGCGCACCGCCTTCCGCCGCGAGATGGAGCTGTTCGTCAACAGCATCCTGCGCGAGGAGGACCGCAGCGTGATCGATCTGCTCACGGCCGATCACACGTTCGTCAACGAGCGGCTCGCGATCCACTACGGCATTCCCAACGTGCGCGGCGACCGCTTCCGGCGCGTGAAGCTCGAGAACAGCGCCCGCTACGGCCTCCTCGGCAAGGGCGCGATCCTGATGGGCACCTCCTACGCGAACCGCACGGCACCGGTGCTGCGCGGCGCGTACATTCTCGAGCGCATCCTGGGCACGCCGCCTTCGGCGCCGCCGCCCGGCGTGGAGGCGCTCAAGGAGAACATGGAGGGCAAGAAGGCGCGCACCATCCGCGAGCTCACCGAGCTGCACCGCGCCGATCCCGCGTGCAATTCCTGTCACGGCATCATGGATCCGCTCGGCTTCGCGCTCGAGAACTTCGATGCCGTGGGCAAGTGGCGCGACAGGGATCGCGACGCCGGCACGCCGATCGACGCGGGCGGCGAGCTGCACGGCATTCCGATCAACGGACCGGACGATCTGCGCAGGCTCCTCGTCTCGCGGCCGGAGCAGTTCGCGCGGACAGTGACCGAGAAGCTGCTGACCTACGCGCTCGGCCGCACGCTCGAGTACCACGACATGCCGACCGTGCGCGCCATCGTGCGCGAAGCGGCGAAGGACGACTACCGCTTCTCATCGCTCGTGATCGGCGTCGTGAAGAGCATGCCGTTCCAGATGAAGATGGTTCCCGTGGGCGACGAGCCGGCACCCGGTGAGCCGGAGAAGAAGAAGGACTCTCCTCCCGGGGAGCGGATCGCCCGCAACGTGACGGATTCTCAGCAGGGGTGAGTGGAAATGTTCATCACCAAGAAACATCTTCCGCGACGGACATTTCTGCGTGGCATGGGCGCGGCGATCGCACTGCCGCTGCTCGACGCGATGATCCCGGCGGGCACCGCGCTCGCGAAGACCGCCGCCAGGCCCACCCCGCGCCTCGGATTCATCTACTTCCCGCACGGCGCGATCATGGAGAAGTGGACGCCCGCGCAGGAAGGCCCCGACTTCGAGCTCTCGCCGATTCTCGAGCCGCTCGCGAGACACCGGAAATATCTGACCGTCATCAGCGGTCTGGGTAACCGGCCGGCGGAGAGCCAGGCCGTGCACGCGATCGTCCCCGCGACGTGGCTCTCGTGCACTCACCCGAAGAAGGGCAGCCAGGATCCGTTCATGGCCGTCACGGCGGACCAGATCGCCGCGCTCGAGATCGGCCAGGACACGCCGATGCCGTCGCTCGAGATCGCGACCGAGCCGCCGGGCGGCGGCGGCGCGTGCGACCGCGACTACGGCTGCAGCTATTCCGGCACGATTTCCTTCCGCACGCCGACGACGCCGCTGCCGATGGAGACCAATCCGCGGAAGCTCTTCCAGCGCCTCTTCGGCCGCGGCGACACGCCGGAGGAGCGCGCGGCGCTCATCCGCCAGTACGGCAGTATCCTCGACATGGTGGCGCAGGATGCGGCCGACCTGCAGCGCGAGCTGGGACCGCGCGACCGCGCGGTGCTCTCCGACTACCTCGAGAGCGTGCGCGAGATCGAGCGGCGCATCCAGAGGACCGAGCAGCAGGATCTCTCGAAGCTCGACCTGCCGGAGGTTCCGGTCGGTGTGCCGGATTCGTTCGACGAGCGGCTCAACCTCATGTTCGACATGGCCGCTCTCGCCTATCAGGCGAATCTCACGCGCATCGTGAACTTCATGATGGCCGCGGAGGTGAGCTCGCAGACGTACAACCACATCGGCGTGCCGGACGCGTTCCATCCGCTGTCGCATCACGCGAACGACGCGGGCAAGAAGGAGCGCCTGGTGCGCATCCAGCGCTATCACACCGAGGTGTTCGCGAAGTTCCTCGACAAGCTGGCGCAGATTCCGGACGGAGAAGGGTCGCTCCTCGACAATTCGATCTTCCTCTACGGCTCGAACATGTCGAACAGCGACCGCCACAACCAGTTCCCGCTGCCGACGGCGATCGTGGGCGGCGGCGCGGGGCGCATCAGGGGCGGCCGGCACCTGCGCTATCCGGATCACACGCCGCTCGCGAACGTGCTGCTCACCATCCTCCAGAAGGTAGGCGTCGAGATCGAATCGTTCGGCGACAGCAACGGCACGATCGCGGAGATCTGAAGATGCGGAAGTGGATCGCCGTCGCGCTGCTGCTCGCCGCCGGGCCCGGCACTGCCTGGGCGTCGGCTCCTCTGGTCGAGGCCGCGCGCAACGGCGACCGGGCGACGGCGCTCGCGCTCCTCGATCAGCGCGTCGACGTCAATCAGGCCGAGTCCGACGGCACGACGGCGCTGCACTGGGCGGTCTACAACGACGACGTCGAGCTCGTGACGCGGCTCATCAGGGCCGGCGCGAACGTCAACGCGAAGAACGACTACGGCGCGACGCCGATGTCGGAAGCTGCGGTCGCGGGCAACCCGGTCGTCATCGAGCGGCTGCTCAAGGCCGGTGCGGATCCCGACTCGCCGAACGCCGAGGGTCAGACGGCGCTCATGATCCTCGCGCGCACGAGCAACGTGCAGGCCGCGAAGCTCCTCCTGCGCCACGGCGCCGACGTGAATGCCAGAGAGCAGTGGCGCGGACAGACGGCGCTCATGTGGGCCGCGGCGCAGAAGCAACCGGCGATGGTGAAGCTCCTCGTCGAGCACGGCGCGGACGTGAACGCGCGCTCGAAGATGGACACCTGGCAGCGTCAGGTGACGGCCGAGCCGCGCGCGCAGCACCGGCCGATGGGCGGTCTCACGCCGCTGCTGTTCGCCGCGAGGGCTGGCTGTCTCGAGTGCGTGAAGATCCTCGTCGAGGCAGGCGCCGAAGTGGACATGGCCGATCCCGAGGGGATCTCGCCGCTCCTCATGGCGATCACGAACTTCAACTTCGACATCGCGAGTTACCTGCTCGACAAGGGCGCGAACCCGAACAAGTTCGACTGGTGGGGCCGCGCGCCGCTCTACGCGGCCGTCGACCTCAACACCATCCCGCACGGCGGCCGGCCCGACCGGCCCTCGCTCGACAGGACGACGAGCCTCGAGCTCATCGAGAAGCTCCTCAGGCTCGGCGCGAATCCCAACATGCAGCTCAAGCTCCAGGCGCCGCTGCGTGCGGTGGGACCGGATCGCGGTGCCGACATGTATCTGCACATCGGCGCGACGCCGCTCCTGCGCGCGGCGCGCGCGGGCGATGCGCCGGCCGTGAAGCTTCTGCTCGAATACGGCGCCGACCCGAACATCCCGAACTTTATGGGCCTCACGCCGATCATGATCGCGGCGGGGCTCGGCAACAACGAGATCGACACGCGCGGCCGCTTCAAGACGCAGGAGCAGGCGATCGAGACGATCGAGCTGCTCGTGAAGGCCGGTGCCGACATCAATGCGCGCGACCGGCGGGGCCAGACGGCGCTGCACGGTGCGGCGCTCTGGGGCTGGAACGAGGTCGTGAAGACGCTCGTCGCGCACAACGCCGATCTGCACGCGAAGGACCTCAACGGCATGACGCCGCTCGACTCGGCGCTGGGTCGCGCGGGCGGTCACGGCCGCGGCGGCACACGCATCGAGGTGCACGAGTCCACCGCGGCGCTGATCCGGCAGCTCATGGCTTCGAGCGAAGCGCCGCCGGCTGCCGCCGCTCAGCCCGCCGCCGGCGGTTGAAGTCCGTCTACGTTCACCTCGTGAGCAGCAGGCCGGAGACACCGACCCGCAGCGTCAGGGCTGCGCCCGTTCTCCGTTCGGCGCTGAGAGAACGAGGCGCGGGATGCGGCTGAGGTAGTACAGCGCAAGTCCCACCGCTGCGGCGCCGAAGGCGAGCAGCGATTCGTGTCCGAGCCAGACCGGGCTTCCGCCGACTCCGATCGCTGCCGCGATCAGCACCGCCCCCTGCACGCGCGCCGCCGTGCTGCGAAAGCCGAGCATGCGGATCGTGCGCGCGATCAGCAGCACGGCGACGCAGGTCGTGCACGCGACGATCGCGATCGCGAGCCACGACCCTTTCAGGATCAGCGCGGGATCGTAGGTCCACAGGAAGGGCAGCAGGAACGCGACGGCCGACAGCCGCATGCCGATCCAGCCCGTGCGCCACATGTCGGCCTGCGCAAGTCCCGCCGCGACGTAGCTCGACACGGCGACGGGCGGCGTGAGGAAGGACATCACGCCGAAGTAGAAGATGAAGAGGTGCGCGGCGAGCGGCTCGACGCCCATCTTCACGAGCGCCGGTGCGATCACGCTCGCGAGCACGATGTAGATGGCCGTCGACGGCATGCCCATGCCGAGCACGATCGACATCACTGCCGTGAGCAGCAGCATCGTCAGCAGACCCCAGTCGGAGCCGATCTGCACCAGGATGTACGACAGCGACTGACCGAGGCCGCTGACGTTCATGATGCCCACCACGACGCCCGCGGCGCCGGCGACCATCACGAGCGGCACGAGGATCGCGCCGCCGCCGAATACGAGGTCCGCCCACTCGGCGCGCGTCCGGAGACGTCCGCGCACCATCGCGAGCACGAGCAGCAGCGCGGAAGACAGGAGCGCGGCGAGCTGTGCCGAATAGCCCTGGAAGAAGAGCAGATAGATGAGCACCGCGAGCGGAACGACGAAGATCCAGCCCACGCGCATCGCGGCGCCGAGCCGCGGCAGCTCCGAGCGCGGCAGGCCCACGAGGCCGTCACGCTCGGCGACGGCATCCACCTGCATGAAGAGGCACAGGTAGAAGAACACCGCCGGCAGAGCCGCTGCGAGCGCGACTTCCGCGTAGTCGATCTGCAGGAACTCCGCGATGAGGAACGCCGTCGCGCCCATGATGGGCGGCGCGATCTGACCGCCCGTGGAAGCCACCGCCTCGATGGCGGCCGCATGCGCGGGCGCGTAGCCCGTGCGCTTCATGAGCGGAATGGTCACCACGCCCGTCGACATGATGTTCGCGACGGGGGAGCCGGTGATGCTGCCCATGAGGCTCGAGCCGACGACGGCGATCTTGGCGGGTCCGCCGCGACGATGACCCATCAGCGCCATCGCCACGTCGGTGAAGAAGCCCGTTGCACCGCTCACCTCCATCAGCTTGCCGAACACGATGAAGGCGAGAACGACGGAGGCGATGATGCCGAGCACGAGGCCGGGAATGGCGTTCGTGTCGGAGTAGAGATACATCACCAGGAGCTCGGGTGAGACGCGGTCCGCCTGCAGGGGCTGCGGCAGCAGGAAACCGAGCAGGCCGTAGACGATCAGCACTACGGCGAGCACGGCGATGGCCGTCCCGCAGGACTTGCGCACGGCTTCCACCATCGTCGCGATGGCGATGATGCCGGGCACGTACTTCTCCGGCGTGTAGCCGTCGACGTCGAACAGCCAGCCGCCGTAGTGGAACGCGAGCCAGAGCCAGCTCGCGATGCTGGCGAGCCCGGCGAGCACGTCGACCGCTCCCACGCGGTGCCCGTAGGGCTTCTGGAGAAACGCGGCTGCCGCGGCGACGCCGAGATAGGGTCCGAGCCATTCGGGCTCGATGAGCGACAACCCTGCGCGCGAAGGCACGTCGAGCGCCCAGGTGATGCCGCCGATGAGGAGAATCGCGCAGTAGATGCGCTCGAGGACGCGCGCCAGCGGCGCGATGGAACCGGCGCCGGCGCTCATCGTGTCGTGCTTTCCGGGGCGAGGAGGCGCTGCTGCACGCGGTCGTGCTCGGCAGTCCACAGGCCGATCTCCCTGAAATACCGGATCGCGCCGGGGTGATAGGGATGGCCGATGCTGAGCGGCGCCAGCTCCGAGACGTCCACCGAGCGGAAGGCCGGCACGGTCTGCTGCAGCTCGTCCCAGTGCTGGTGGAAGGTGCGCACGACCCGGTACACGTCTTCCTCGCTCACGTGAATGCTGGTGTTGAGGTACACGTCCATCTGCGCGACCCGCGTCGGCTCGAGAATGCCGGCCATCGTCGGTCCGGGCTGCAGGGTCGCGACGCGGAAGCCCGGCATGGACGTGATCGGTTCTTCGTTGGGGCCCAGGTTGAGCACGCGCAGGCCGCCCGGAACCGTGGCGTGTGCCTCGCGCAGCGCGGGGATGCCGAGCATCGTCCCGGCCGCGGCGACGCGGTCTTCCACGAGGGCACGGATCGCATCGGGCACGCCGGCGACGCTCACGCGCTCGACGTCGTCGATCGAAAGCCCCGCGGTCTTCAGCACGGCCTCGTTGATGATGTCGAACGTGCCGATGGAGCGGAAGCTGAAGACGATCGGTTTCCCTCTGAGCTCAGAGAGGTCCCGGATGCCCGAGTCGTTGCGCACGTAGTACTGATAGGGCGCACGCACGAGGAGCATCGCCACCCGGATGTTCGGCATCGCCTCGTCGTACACGAACTCGCCGCGATAGGCCGTGCGGGTGTCGATCGCATTGTTGATTCCGAAGGGCAGCTCGCCCCGGTGCATCTGGGGGATGTAGATCGACGAGCCGGTGTAGGGCCGTGCAGTGGAAGCCACACCGAGCTCGCGCTGGGCAATCGTCGTGAGCGCCGAGCCGACTTGGTGATACAGCGTGCCGGCAGGTCCGGTGCCGATCGTCACGCGCTCGAGCCTGCCGTTCGCCTCGCGCTGCGCGCAGCCCGTCGCGATGAAGAGCGCCGCGGCAGCGGCGGCGATCACGCGCGCGCCCCACGTGCGCCCGACTGAATTCCGGATTCCCAAGCTCCCCCCTTCTGGTACGGCGGGAGGCGGATTCTCGCTCCGCGCCGCGCGTCAGAACAGCGTCTTGCGATGCATTATGCAGGAAGGCAGGCGGCTACCGGCACCACCCTGACTCAAACGAAGTCCGGACTGGTTCGCGATGGAGCGCAGCGACGAGAGTGCCCGCGGGGTGCTCAGCGGCCGGAAGGGCCCTTGAGCTCCACACCGTTGCCGTCCGGGTCCTTCAGATACAGCGAGAGTCCTTCGCCCTCGGCACCGTAGCGGCTCGCGAGCTCGCCGGGGACGACGCCGTGTGCACGCAGGCGTGCCTGGAGGGCCTGCGGATCGAAGGGCTCGATGCGCAGACAGAGGTGGTCCATGTTGCGGGCTTCGTCACCCGAGGGCGCTCCCGTGCCGCCGAGCGGGCCCGCGACGTCGACGAGATCGATGAGCGTACGGCCCGCCCGGAGCTGCACGAGGCCGATCGATGCCTGGATCTTCTCGACGCGGCAGCCGAGCACGTCGCAGTAGAAGCGCCGCATGCGCTCCACGTCCCGCGTGCGCAGCACCACGTGATCGATGCCGTGAATCGCGAAGGACGGCGGATCCGGTCGCTGCGCGACGATCGACTCGAGGAGCTCGTCCAGCTCGGAGGAGGGCTCGAGCCGCAGCTCGAAAGGACCGGTGAGGATCTCGCGCAGCTCGGCACCGCTTCGCACGCCGCGCCGCTCGGAAGCAGCGCCGAGGCGGTGGATCGTGAACTGATCGTTGAGCAGCGCGAAGCGCCCTTCCGGCGTCACGCGCGCCGCGATCAGGTTGTTGAGAAAGCGCGAAGCGGGATGGTTGTTGAGGTACCAGCTCGCGGCTTCGTAGTCCGCCTCGAGCTGCTCCTGCAGGCCGAAGCGGTACAGCGGTTTCCAGGCGTCCCGCACGTACGCCTCGAGCACGTATTCGCTGCCCACCTCGCGCAGGCGGAAGGGCTCGTGCGACGTGGGCTGCTCGATGTCGGTCACGAGACGCAGCGGTTCGGTGAGTGTCAGGCCGCCGAAGCCGACATCCGCGATGTATCGCTCCGCACCGATGTCGACGGCGAGCAGCATGTGGGTGCGCGGCAGGAGCTGATCCTCCGGCACGTTCCACATCACGCGCGCCGCGAGTCCCGTGATGCGGAAGCCGAGCGCGCGCAGCACGTACGCGAGGAGCAGGTTCTGCTCGTAGCAGTAGCCGCCGCGACCGCCGTGCACGAGCTTGCGCTGGAGCGACGCGGGATCGAGCCGCACGCCCCGGCGCATGAGCGGATCGAGATTCTCGAACGCGATCGCCTCGACGTGCCTCCCGTGTATGGCACGCAGCGTCTCGAAAGTGGCTTCGCGCGGTCCGGTGTAGCGGATGCGGCGGAAGTAGGCGTCGAGGTCGATGGAGTCCGTCATGTATCCGCGATTCTATCGAACCGGCGCGGCGCCGCTCCCGCTACAGCAGCTTGTAGTACCGCAGCCGGTTGCCGTCCGGCAGCCGCTCGCCGATGCCGATGAACACGTGCCGCATCAGCCAGTCGTGCTTGCCGCGGGAGACTTCGAAGGTAGGGAAGGCGCGCAGGTAATACTCCTCGTAGGGCACGGGCGGACCGCCGTTGAAGATCCACTCCCGGATCCGCTGCATCGTGTCGGGCTTGCGGCCCCAGAGATAGCCGCGGTTGTGGAGCAGGATCAGCGTGCCGTCTTCTTCCTCCAGCATGTAGCGCGCATCGAAGGACAGCACGCCGTCGGGCCTGAAGAGCGCGTAGTCGCCGCCGGAGTTCGGCACTGCGCGCCCGCGGAGGAGCGGCCCCTCGAACGTGCCCTCGTCGACGTAGACGGCGCCGCGCCCGGCGCCGATCGGCATGTCCGGGATGTTCTGCACGCGGGTGAACTTCAGGCGCACTTCGAAGGCGAACTCGAAGCGCGGCTCATCCAGGGTGGAAAAGACGTCGGTCACGTCGCAACTCTCCCTCAGGATTCCATGCGCCAGTCGTGAACGAGGCGATACCGCGCCGAGCGGATGTGCCGGAACCTGCGGTCCTCGACGCGATAGAGCACGAAGCTGATCGTGCGCATCACCTCGCCCGCCTTCAGGGGTCGCTGGAAGAACCCATTCTCCCAGTCCCTGTACACCCTGAACTCGGTGGGCAGCTCGGCGGCGATACCCGTGGCATCGGCGACGAAATGCGCGAGCTCCACCTTCTCGTGGATGTGGGCCTTCACCTCCGCGTAGAAGTCGCGGATGCCCTGCGGGGTCCTGATCGTCGTCGCGCCGAGCTCGAGCACCACGTCGTCGTGGTAGTACTCGAGAAAGCGCGGATCGTTGGCATTGAAGAGGTCCAGGTAGCGCTGGAACTCCTCGCGCGTGAGCCCGCCGCAGCCCGTTGCCGACTGCGCGGCGCAAGCGCCTGCAGCGAGCCCGGCCCCGATGCCGCCCAGAATCTCTCGCCGGGAGACTCTGCCGATCTTCGTGGACATCGCTTTCTCCCCCTTCCCCGACGCCGGTCCTTGCCGCCCGGCGCAGACGAATGCGTCGTGCCCTCAGCCGCGCGCCGGCGGTCTGGGCCAGGTCGGCCGGTACGCGAGCAGCACCTCGCGCAGCGTGCGCGGCGGATGGCCGGTGATTCTCTCGACGTGATCGGTCTTCACGTCGAAGAAACCTTCGCGGATCGCGCGCGCGAAGCTCACCATGTCGGTGCTGCACCAGGGAATGGGGCCCTGCGCCGGATCGTCGGACGCGTGGCGCGGCACGCCGAGCGAATCGAAGTGCGCGAACATGCCTTCATCGTCGACGGGAACGTACTCCACGGGCACCTGCGCGAGCTCCGAGATGAGCTCGGCAACCTGCCGGTAGGTGAAGAGCTCGGGTCCCGTCAGATCGTAGGCGCGATTCTCGTGTCCGGGCGTGGTGAGGATCGCGACCGCGCAGTCGACGCAGTCGTCGCGCGAGACGAAGGCCACGCGGCCCTCGCCGGTGTTGCTGATGTGCCGGCCCGTCATGATGTCGACGGGCGCCATCGCCATCGCCACGGCTTCCGAGTACTGGCTGTCGCGCAGGAAGGTCCATGCGACTCCGGAAGCCTCGAGAATCTCCTCGGTCGCCCGGTGATCGAGCTTCACGATCGCCGGGTTGTCGGGCGCCGCGGCTCCCAGCACGGAGGTATAGACGATGTGGCGTACGCCGACGCGCTTCGCCGCCTCGATGGCGTTGCGGTGCTGACTGACCCGCGTCCCGACGCGCGCCGTGCTGATGAGCAGCATGCGGTCCGCGCCTTCGAATGCCGCGGGCAGGCTCGCGGCGTCGTCGAAGTCCGCGCGCCGCACCTGAGCGCCGCGGCTGGCGAGGTCCACCAGCTTCTCGGGCGTGCGCGTGGTCAGGATGAGCTCGTGAGGCGGGACCTTCGCGAGCAGCCGTTCGGCTGCCGCGCGGCCGAACTGTCCGGAGGCGCCCGTTACGAGGATGGCCATGTTTCTCCTTTCCGTTCTCCGTGCCGTTCGCGGTTCATCGGTGGTGCTCGGGCGTCCGCCGGGACGGGCGCCGCGGGAGCGTCGAAGGATGCGACGGACGACAGGTGAGCGCAATCGGGCCTCCACACCGGGACGCGGCGACTTGAACTGCCCGCCGTCTCCTGATATCTCAACCGTCCCTTCCGGTCACACCGACAACAATCGCCGAGGACACCCAACGCATGGCACTCGTACCACCACCGGGTCTTACGGTCGCGGCCTTCGAGCGCGCGCTGCGCGCGTTCGCGAGCGTCGTCGGCGACGAGTGGGTATTCGCGACCGACGAGGATCGCGCGACGTACTCCGATCATTTCGCGATCGACGAGGAGGCTCACCGGCCGGGCGCCGCCGTCGCGCCGATCACGGTGGAGGAGATACAGGCAATCGTTCGCCTTGCCAACGAACACAAGGTGCCCCTCTGGCCGATCAGCCGCGGCAAGAACTTCGGTTACGGCGGTGCCGCGCCGCGCCTCAGGGGCTCGGTGGTGCTCGATCTGTCGCGCATGAAGAAGATCGAGGTCGACGTCGAGAACGGCACGGCGCTCGTCGAGCCCGGCGTGGGCTTCTACGACCTCTACGACTACATCCAGAGGAACAAGATACCCCTGTGGCTCTCGGTGCCCGGCAACAGCTGGGGCTCGGTGTGCGGCAATGCGCTCGACCGCGGCGTGGGCTACACGACCTACGGCGATCACACGTCGAAGATCTGCGGTCTCGAGGTGGTGCTGCCGGACGGGGATCTGGTTCGCACCGGCATGGGCGCCATGTCGAACGCGCCCACCTGGCAGCTCTACCGCTACGGCTACGGGCCGGCCTGGGACCAGATGTTCGTGCAGTCGAACTTCGGCATCGTCACGAAGCTCGGCCTGTGGATGATGCGCGAGCCGGAGACGATGGTCGGCATCGACATGGAGTTCGACAAGCCCGACGACCTCGAGTGGATCGTGGACACCGTGGCGCCGCTGCGCCGCGAGGGCATCCTGCAGCAGTCGCCGTCCATCGGAAGCTGGCTGCGCGGCGCGGCCGTGCTCACCACCCGCGCGGAGTGGTACGACAAGCCCGGCGCGCTGCCGGACAGCGTCATCGACGCGATCCGCAGGAAATTCAACATGGGCTGGTGGAGCCTCTCGATGCGCTTCTACGGCCCGGAGGAGATCACCGAAGCCACGGCGAAGGTGGTGCGCCGGGCGTTCAACGGCCGGCCGGTCCTCTCGATCAAGGACAGCAAGTGGAAGCAGGGCGATCCGCCCGAGCTCAGCGCATGGGCCGGCGTGCCGATCACCTTCCCGCTGCAGAACGCCAACTGGCACGGCGGGCGCGGCGGTCACATAGGCTTCTCGCCGGTGCTGCCGGCCAACGGACGGCTCGCGCTCGAGCAGTTCCACCGCACCTATGCGCGCTACAAGGAGTTCGGGATGGACTATCACGGCTCCTTCGCGATGGGCGAGCGCCACATCACGAACGTGAACCAGGTCCTCTTCAACAAGGACGACCCGGAGATGATGGCGCGCGTGGACAGGTTCTTCCGCACGCTCGTCGAGGACGCGAAGAAGTACGGCTACGGCGAGTACCGCACGCATCTCGATTACATGGACCTCGTCGCGTGGACCTACGACTTCAACGACCGCGCGCTGCTCAGGCTCAACGAGAAAGTGAAGAACGCTCTCGATCCCAACGGCATTCTCGCGCCGGGCAAGAGCGGCATCTGGCCGGCCCGCTATGCCGAGCACCGCGACGTGGGAGGGAAAGCATGAGCAGGCTTTTCCGTATTCGCGCCGCCGGCATCGGCGCGGCACTGATTCTCGCGGTCGGCGGCTCGCTCGCGTCGGCGGACGAGCGGCAGGACGTCGAGCGCGGCAGAGAGCTCTACCGGGAGAAGTGCGCCATGTGTCATGCCGCGGGCGGCATGGGAACGGGGCTTCTCTCGCGCCGTTATCCGAAAGGGCAGGAGCTCCTCGAGAACCGTACCGATCTCGATCCCGCGTTCATCGCGACGGCGGTGCGCGGCGGCATCGGCAACATGCCGCGCATCGCGCGCGGCGAGGTGAGCGATGCCGAGCTCGCGCTGATCTCGAAGTACCTCACGCGCAGGGAACGAAACTGATGACGCCGGTCGACCGTTACACGCGTCGCGACGTGCTGGTGGGTGCCGGAGGAGCGCTCGCCCTCGCGGCGAAGGGCCCGTTCACGCCCCGGCCGCCGTGG
>QGVD01000028.1 GCA_003242685.1 Pseudomonadota bacterium
TTTATGCTTTTTGTGGTTTGGCGTTGCCGGCCCCGGCACGCGCCCCGTTCTCGCTTCCCGTGCGCGCGGCCGCGAGCGCGGCGCCCGCGCGGGTGAGCTGCTCGACGAGGAGATCGGCGAGCCCGAGCCCGCCGCTCTTCGAGAGCTCGACGGCGAGTTGCTCGTCGAACAGGCTCTGGTAGAACTCCGTCTGATCGCTGCCGAACAGCGAGTCGCCGAAGCTGGCCGCGCGCATGCTCTCGATCAGCATCTGCGTGAAGAGGCTCTCGAACTGCCGGGCCGCTGCGCGCAGCGCCTCGGGGTCCTGCGTCTGCGCGCCGCGCTTGAGCGCGGCGAGCTTGCCGAAGTCGGCGTAGAAGCCCGGATCGAGTGGCTGGGCGAGCCCCGTCGACTGCACGGTCATATCACGATGAGCTCGGCGCGCAGCGCGCCGGCTTCCTTCAGCGCTTCCAGAATCGCGACCAGGTCGCCCGGCGCAGCGCCGACCTGGTTCACCGCGCGGACGATCTCGTCGAGGCTCACGCCCGCCTCGAACACGAACATGCGGGCCTCGGACTGCTGCACCTCGATCGAGGTGCGCGGGGTCACGACGGTTTCACCCTGCGAGAAGGGGTTCGGCTGGCTCACGTCGAAGCGCTCGGAGATCGTCACCGAGAGCGAGCCGTGCGCCACCGCCGCGGGCGTCACGCGCACGTGAGAGCCGATCACCACGGTTCCCGTGCGCGAGTTGACGATGACGCGCGCGGGCGCCTCGCCCGGCTCGACCTCGAGCGACTCGAGCGTCGAGAGATAGGCGATGCGCTGGCTCGGATCGGCCGGCGCCGCGACGCGGACCGTCACGGCGTCGAGCGCCTGCGCGGTGTCGGGTCCGAGGAGCTGATTGATGCTGTCGGCGAGGCGCGCGGCGGTCGTGAAGTCCGGCGTGTGGAGGTTCAGCATCACGTACGGCTCGCTCGCGAAGCTCGTCGGTACCTCGCGCTCGACGGTCGCGCCGTTCGGAATCCTTCCACTGCTCGGCACGTTGACCGAGATGCGCGAGCCGTCGCGTCCGCCCGCTCCGAAGCCGCTGACGACGAGACTGCCCTGCGCGATGGCGTAGACCTCACCGTCGATGCCGCGCAGCGGCGTCATCAGGAGCGAACCGCCGCGCAGGCTCGACGCGTTGCCGATCGAGGAGACCGTGACGTCGATGGTCTGGCCGGGCTTCGCGAACGGCGGCAGCTCCGCATGCACCGTCACCGCCGCGACGTTCTTGAGCTGCGGATTGACGTTCGACGGGATGGTGACGCCGAACTTCGCGAGCATGTTCTTGATGCTCTGGATGGTGAACGGCGCCTGGCTCGTCTGGTCGCCCGTGCCGTCGAGACCGACGACGAGGCCGTATCCGACGAGCTGGTTGGGTCGTACGCCTGCGACCGAAGCGATGTCCTTCACGCGCTCGGCGTGCGCGGGCAGCGTGCCGCAGAGGCACAGTGCGGCGAGCACGAGACCGGAGAGAATGCGCGAACGAGTCGAAGCCATCTTCATGAGCCTCAGAACGGCATCCAGGGCGAGTCGAAGAAGCGTGCGAGCCACCCTTTGGTGTTCGCGTCCGCGAGCGCTCCGCGGCCGCCGTAGGAGATGCGGGCGTTCGCCACCTTGTACGACGGGATCGAGTTGTCCGGCTCGATGTCGATGGCGCGGATGATCCCCTCGAGCCGCACGAACTCGCGTCCCTGATTGATTCCGATCCACTTCTCGCCGCGCACGAGGAGGTTTCCGTTCGGCAGGCGCCGCATCACGACGACCGTGATGTCGCCTTGCAGGCGGTTGCTCTGCGCGCTGTTGCCCTTGCCCTCGAAGCTCGATTCGTTGTCGATGCTCCCGCGCAGGACCTCCGTGCCGTTCACCGTGACCGGCCGGCCGCCGACGATGGGACCTGCGAGATCGACGGACGTGGTCTTGCTCGTGCTGGTGGTCGAGCTCTTCGAGGCGTCCATGCGCTCGACGAGGCGCACCGTCACGATGTCGCCGATGCGCCGCGCGGTGGCGTTCTCGAAGAGCGCGACGTCGTGCCCGGCCTGGTAGATCGCGCCGTTCGCGACCGGAACCGGCTCGGTCGGCCACTCGTCGACGGTCTCTTCCAGCGGCGGGCGGCTCGCACACGCGGCGAGCGCGAGCACCGAAGCGAGAAGCAGCAGGCGGTTCTTGCGCGGCAGTCGGATCACGGCTGCTCCTACAGCGTGTTGTTCACGTACTCGAGCATCTGGTCGGTGGTCGCGATCGCCTTCGAGTTCATCTCGTAGGCGCGCTGCGTCTCGATCATGTTGACGAGCTCTTCGACCACGTTGACGTTCGAGCTCTCGAGCGCGCCCTGCACGATGGTGCCGAGGCCGTTGAGGCCCGGCGTTCCCACCTGGGCGGGGCCGCTCGCGGCGGATTCGAGCAGGAGGTTCTCGCCGCGCGGTTGAAGGCCCGCGGGATTCACGAAATCGACGAGCTGCAGCGAGCCGATCTGCACCGGAGCCGACTGACCCGCGAGCTGAACGGACACGACTCCGTCGGACCCGATCGTGATGCTCTGTGCGCCGTCGGGAATGGTGATGCCGGGCTGCACGGCGTAGCCGCTCGAAGTGACGAGCTCGCCCTGCGCGTTGATCTGGAAGCTGCCATCGCGCGTGTAGGCGAACGTGCCGTCGGGCAGCAGGACCTGGAAGAAGCCGCGGCCCTGCACGGCGAGATCGAGCGCGTTGCCCGTCTGGTTGAGGTTGCCCTGGGTGTAGATCTTCTCGGTCGCCACGACGCGCACGCCGGTGCCGAGCGAGAGGCCCGACGGCGAGATGGTGTCCTGCGAGGTGTTGCCGCCGACCTGCCGGATGTTCTGGTAGAGCAGGTCCTCGAAGACGGCCCGTGACTTCTTGAAGCCGCTGGTGTTGACGTTCGCGAGGTTGTTTGACGTGACCGTCATGCGCGTCTGCTGCGCGTCGAGTCCGGTCTTTGCGGCCCAGAGTGCGGGATTCATGCGGTTACTCTCTTTCAGTCAAACCGTAAGCGAAGCGGATCGCTCCTCGAGGATCAGCCGATGCGCAGGAGCTGCGCGGAGGCGTCGGCGTTCTCTTCGGCCGTCCGCATCATCTTCACCTGCATCTCGAACTGCCGCGCGAGCTCGATCATCGTGACCATCGCCTCGGCGACGTTGACGTTGCTCGACTCGAGCACGCCCGAGGCGAGACGCACGGAGGCATCCGCCGGCGCGTCCATGCCGTCGCGCGTGCGGAAGAGGCCGTCGGCTCCGCGCTCGAGCGACTCGGGAGGCGGATTGACGAGCTTGATGCGCGCCACGACCGCGGTCGTCTCCGGCCCCTGGCCGAGAGGCACGATCGAAACGCTTCCATCCGCCGCGATATCGATGGAGGCATGCGGCGGCACCGTGATCGGTCCGCCGTCACCGAGCACCGGATGACCGGCGCCCGTGAGGAGCAGTCCGCTCGGATCGACGCGGAGGTCTCCGGCGCGCGTGTAGGCCTCGCGCCCGTCGCGGCCCTGGACGGCGATGAATCCGTCGCCCTGCACGGCGACGTCGAGGCTCCGGCCGGTCGAGATCATCGAGCCTGCGCTCGTGTCCCATCCGGTCACGGAATGCGTCGCGTAGACGCGCGACGGAAAGCCGGCACCGGTGACCGCGCGGTTCTGGAAGGCGCTGAGCTCGGCACGGAACCCAGTGGTGCTCGCGTTGGCCAGGTTGTGGTTGTTCACACCCTGAGCGCGCAGCGTCTCCTTCGCGCCGGTCATCGCGACGTAGAGCAGACGGTCCATCAGTGTCCTCCCGGAACGGCGGTCCGAGGCTCACGCAGCGCGCGAGCGTGTGAAGCGGCGGCGGTCATCAGCGGATGTTGATGATCGTCTGCGTCACCTGGTTCGCGGCAGAGATCATCTGCGCGTTCGCCTGGTAGTTGCGCTGCGCAGTGATCATGTTGACGAGCTGCTCGGTGATGTCGACGTTCGAGGCCTCGAGCGCACCCGACTGGATCACGCCGAAGCCCGAGTTGCCCGCCTGACCGCGCAGTGCCTGACCCGAAGCGAAGGTCTCGGCCCATGTGGTGTCGCCGAGCTGCTGGAGTCCCTGGGGGTTCGCGAAGTTGGCGAGCGCGATCTGACCGAGCGGCTGCGACTGCCCGTTCGTGAAGCGCGCCTGCACGACGCCACTGGCGTCGACATCGATGCCGATCAGGCGGCCCGTCGTGTAGCCGTCCTGCATGATGGCGTTGACGGTGAACGTCTGACCGTACTGCGTCGTCGCGCTGAAGTCGAACGTCAGCTCCAGATCCGCCGCGCCGGTCTGCGGGTCGTGCGGCGGGAACGAGACCTCGCCCAGGGCAGGCGCGATCAGCTCGCCCGTGTTGGAGTAGGTGAGCGCCTGCGGACCGCCGACTGCCTGCCCGTCGACGTACAGGTGCGCGTTCCACTGGTTGTCGCCCGTCTTCACGAAGTACAGCGTCGCGGTGTGGGCGGCGCCGAGCGAGTCGTAGATCGTGAGCGACGTGGCGTTGTTGTAGCTGCGCGCGTCCGCCGGATCGAAGACCGTGGAAAGCGGAATCTCGGCGGCGGCCGGCAGGTTCAGCGTGAGCTCCGCTCTGCTCGTCGCCCGGGGCGGGCTCTCGCTCGTGATGAGGCGGATGTCCGCGAGCCCGCCGGTGTTGAAGCTGCCGTTCTCGAGCGGCGGATAGGCCTGCAGCCGGAGCCCCTGGTGGTTGACGACGTACCCGTTGCGGTCCACCTTGAACGTGCCCGCGCGCGTGTAGCTCAGCGCGCCGTTGTCGCTCAGGATGAAGAAGCCCTGACCCGAGAGCGCGAGGTCGAGCGCGTTGTCGGTGAAGTCGATGTTGCCCTGGGCGAACTGCTGCGAGATGTTCGCGACGCGCACGCCGTTGCCGACCGCCGTCGCGCTCACGCCCTGCTGGCTCGTGGCGAAGAGATCCGCGAACTCCGCGCGGGAGGCCTTGAAGCCCACCGTGCCGACGTTGGCGATGTTGTTGGCGGTGACGTTCAGATCGGCCGAGGCCGCGTTGATTCCCGAGAGGGCAAGGCGGAAAGGCATGTCGATTCTCCTGCGAAAATGGAAATCCGGTGCGCGGCTACTTCACGCGCCTCACGTCGTTCAGAGCGAAGGTGCCGCCGGAAGTGTTGAGCACGAGCCGCTGGCTCGAAGGATCGAACGTCACGCTGTCGACACGGCTCGCGAGCAGCGGCTGGAGCGAGAAGCTCGTGCTGCCGGAGGCGGCGACGACCTCGAACCGGTACTCGCCGGGGGAGGCCACCGTGCCGCGGTCCGTGGTGCCGTCCCAGGTGAACTCCGTGAGACCCGCGCGTGGCTCGAGATTGAGGGTGCGCACGAGCTGACCGGTCGAATCGCGAACGAGCACGCGCAGTGACGTGGCGCCGTCGGGCACGTCGACGGCACCGGCGATGGCGCCGTCCTCGACGAGCGTCGCGGAATCGGAGACCGCGAGCACTTCGCGTCCGACGAGACTCGTGCCGCTCAGCAGCTGCGCCGAGCGCAGCGACTCGGCGAGACCCGTGACGGCCCTCTCCATGCTCTGGATGCCCGTCACCTGACTGAACTGGGCGAGCTGGCTCAGGAACTGCGTCGGGTCGGCGGGCTTGAGTGGGTCCTGGTTGCGCATCTGCGCGATCATCAGCTCGATGAAGTCCTCCTGCCCGAGCTGACTGCGCTTCGCCGCCTGCGTGTGCGCTTCGCCGGTCAGGCTGCTCACGGAATCCACGGACGACATGCTTCGATCCTTTCGTCTGCGCCGGACCGCTTACTGGCCGAGCCTCAGCGTCGCGAGCAGCAGCTCCTTCGACGTGTTGAGCACTTCGATGTTGTTCTGGTACGCGCGCGAAGCGGAGATCATGTCGACCATCTGCTCCACGACGTTCACGTTCGGCGCGTACACGTAACCCTGCTCGTCCGCGAGCGGATTGCCGGGCTCGTAGCGCGCGGTCGGCGGCTCGGTGCTCTCGACGATGCCGCGCACGCGGACGGCCGCATCGCTTCCCTGGCCGGCAAGAGCCGTGCGCACGGCTTCGAACACCGGATGGCGTGCGCGGTACACCTGATTCGGATCGCCGCTCACGCTGTTGGCATTGGCGAGGTTGCTCGCCACGGTGTTGAGCCGCACCGATTGCGCGGAGAGGCCGGAGCCCGCGATGTCGAATACCTTGAATGAGGACATGCCGTACCTCCTGCGCCTACTGGCCCGTGATCGCGGTCAGCAGGCCGCGGAAACGGGATGCGAGAAAGGTGAGCGTCGCCTGGAAACGCACCGCGTTCTCGGCGAACGCCGCCTGTTCGAGCTGCACGTCGACGGTGTTGCCGTCGACCGAGGGGGCGAGAGGAACCCGATACTTGAGTCCCGGTGGCTCGTTCGCGCTGCCGGCGCCGATGTGGCGCGCATCGGTCGTCGCGAGCGTCACCCGTCTGTCTGCGCCGCCCGTCTGGGCGAGCACCTCACGGAAGTCGATGTCGCGCGCCTGATAGCCGGGCGTGTCGGCATTGGCGAGATTTCTCGCCAGCACTTCGGTGCGCTGTGCGCGCACCCTCAAGGCGTCGGCGTGGATGCCGATATAGGCGTCGAGATTCATCGCTGTGACGCATCCGTCGGGAAACTGGCCCCGGGGCGTACAAAGCAAAGCCCATGCCATCGCGTGTCGGACACGGTTCTGCGTCGATACGCACGTGCACGGCGCCGAAATTCGTGAGCGACGTCACACGCATGCGGCAAGGATCTGCCGCGCGCGGCAAACGACGCGCGTGCGTGCGCCGTTCGAGCGACATCCATCGCGTGCGTGGCACGTGCTGCGCGTCGCACCGTGAGCGCCGGCATCTGGCGCGCTGCTTGCAAGACATATGGACATGCACAGCGCGTCGAAAACCCGTCGCACGCCGCGGTGCGCATTTCTCGCGTTGGCGGGATGCGCAGCGACCGTGATCCATGCACAGCAGGCGATCCAGCCGCTCGAGACGATCCGGGCGGCGGCGGAGGATCACGTTCGCACCCAGCTCGGCGCGGGTGGGGACGTTGCGGTTTCCGCGGGATCACTAGATCCACGCCTGCGCCTCGCGCCCTGCGCAGGACCGCTCGAGGCGTCGTCGATGCCGGCGGGACTGCGTGCCGCGCGCGTGACGGTGGGCGTGCGCTGCACTCAGGGTGCGACGTGGACGGTATACGTGCCGGTCAGCATCGAATCCGAGGTGCAGGTGCTCGTGCTGCGTCACGCCGCGGCTCGCGGCGCGCAGCTCACCGAGGCCGATGTGATGGTCCAGACACGCCGCGTCCCGGGATTCGGCGGCGGCTACGTCGCCGATCCGCGGCAGCTCGCGGGCCGGACGCTGCGCAGGCCGCTGCCTGCGGGCGCGGTGCTGACGCCCGATGCGCTGGAGGCGGATATTGTGGTGCGGCGAGGGCAGCAGGTGACGTTGCTCGCGGCGAGCAACGGCATCCAGGTGCGCGCGAGCGGCCGGGCCCTTGCGGACGGCCGCGCAGGCGAGCGCCTCAAGGTGCAGAATGAGCGCTCGAACGTGGTCGTCGAAGGCGTGGTCGAGAGCCCGGGCGTGATCCGAGTCACACCCTAAAGTTCTGCGCACGGCGGCGATACAGTGTACGCCGACTCGGGGAGAGTCCTGTATGTCCATCAAGATCAATGGCGTGGATGGCCGGCCGGCGCCGATCGGCGCGGGTCAACCCGTGCAGCGCGTCCGCGAAGTGAACGGCCGGGAGGAGCGCAATCCCGCGGAAGGCACGGACGGCGTGCGCATCACGGGCACGGCGAGCCAGATGGCCGCTCTGGAGCAGGCGCTCCGCGACATGCCCGCTGTAGACGAGGCGCGCGTCGCCGAGGTCCGCAGCGCGCTTGAGCAGGGACGCTACCAGATTCAGCCGGACCGCATCGCGGACAGGCTGATCGAGCTCGAGCGCGCGCTCGCGAAGCTGGGTCACGGGGAGTAGGCCGAGTGGACGCGGGCCTGTGCCGAGAGCACCTCGAGACGCTTCTTTCCGAGGAAGCCTCGGCGCTCGCCGAGCTCGAGCGCATTCTCACGCGCGAGCACGAGATCCTGACGGCGAACGACGTGGACGCGCTCGAGCGCTCCGCGACGGAGCGTCAGGCGTGCGTCGGCAGGCTCCTGCGCGTCGAGGAAGAGCGGCGCTCTCTGTGCAGGATGCTCGGCTATCCGGCCGAGCGCGAAGGTCTCGAAAAGCTGATGGCCTGGTGTGACCCGCAGGGTTCTCTGCAGGCGCGGTGGGCCGAATGCGCGGCGAGCGCGACACGCTGCCGCGATCTCAACGACCGCAACGGAGCGCTCGTCGCCGCGCGCATGAGGCGCGTCGAGAGTCTGCTCGGAGTCATCACGGGGCGCGGGGACGCGTCACCTCAGGTCTATGGTCCCTCCGGAGGGCGCGTCGTGCCGCGCGTCGGCCGCATGCTCGCAACGGAGGCGTGAGACGGCGAGCTTCCCGCATCGCCGCCTGGACTGCTGCCGGTAAACCTGTGTCGGTGTCTTTCAGCGGTGCAGAGATCCGTGTGACTTTACATATCTCTGTCCCATTGGCATCTTAGCGCGCCGCACAGGTTTCACGAACCAACGATCTCTCGGACCGCTGGTGCGCTGACACAGCGACAGGGGACAGCTCCGTGCACGCAGAAGAAAATGTGTGGCGCCAGCGATATCGCGAGGCGATCACAGAGCTCGAGGCCGAAGAAGTCCGCTGGCGCCGCCTCGAGGTCGTGCTCCGGCGGCTGATCGGGCGCCTCTGTCTCGCAGCCCTGCATCGCGATCCGGCGCTCGACGTGCAACTCGACCGGGTTGCGGCGGCGGTGCGCCAGGAAGCAGGCGCGGAGACGCTCGAATCGCTGCTTCCCGAGCTCTCGGAGGCGATCGCCGCACTCGACCGCGCGAACGACCTCGCGCCGCAGGAGTCCCCTCCGGCGGCGGATTCCTCTCGGGCAGGCACTGAAGGAATCACGCGCCTCACCGCCGCAGTCGGCTCCGTCCTCAGCCATCTGGAGCTCGTTCCGGGATTTGCGCCGAGAACGGCCGAGCTGCGCGCAGAGATCGAGCGTGTCGCGGACGAGGTGCAGCTCGCGGGGACGCTCGAGCGCCTCGCGGTGCTGATCGGCGAGCAGTGCGCGCAGATGAAGCGCGAGCGCGCCGCAATGGAGAGGCTCCTGCGCCAGCTCAATTCGCGGCTCGACGAGATCACGAGCTTCCTCGCCGGGCAGGACGCCGAGCAGCAGCAGGCCCTGGATGAAACCCAGAGGCTCAACCGGCTGGTGATGGGCGAGGTCGGCCAGATCACCGTGCACATCCGCGATGCGGACAGCCTCGCCGAGCTGCGTGAGCAGGTGAGCATGCGGCTCGAGGCGATCGACGCTCACCTCAAGGAGTTCCGCTCCCGCGAACAGGCGCGGATGCAGCGCTACCACGAGCATACGAGCCGCATGAGGCTCCGCATCGCGCAGCTCGAGCGCGAGAGCCGCGCACTGCAGGAGAGCCTCGAGGAAGAGCAGCGCATGTCGCTGGTCGATGCGCTCACCGGCATCGCGAACCGTGCCGCCTACGACGAGCGCATCGAGCAGGAGTACGAGCGGTGGCTGCGTGACCGCAAGCCGGTCAGCATCCTCGCGTGGGACATCGACCGCTTCAAGACGATCAACGACGCGTACGGCCACCGCGCAGGCGACAAGGTGCTGCGGGTCGTGGGTCAGCACCTGGCGCGCCAGGTGCGCGGCACGGATTTCGTGGCGCGTTACGGCGGCGAGGAGTTCGTGATGATCCTCGTCGGCACGGGTCCCGCCGAGGCACTCACGATCGCCGACAACATCCGGCGCGGCATCGAGAACATCGGCTTTCACTTCCGCGGCACGCCGGTCACCGTGACCGCATCGTGCGGCATCACGTCCTTCAGGGAAGGCGACACGGCGGACGACGCCTTCGACCGTGCCGACCGCGCGCTCTACCGCGCGAAGGCCGAGGGACGGAACCGCTGCGTCGTCGATTAGCGGGCGGTCAGCCGAGCGCGGCGCGCAGCGCTGCGATCTCTTCGGCCGCTTCGCGCAGGATCTGCTCGCAGACCGCGGGCGTGAGCTGCAGGCGCTGCACGGCCTTCGCCTTCTGCAGATTCGCCTCGAGCTCCGCCGGGTTGTTCTGATACTGCGCGATGATCATGCTCGCCATCAGGACGTCGCCGAGGCAGGGCGATCCGCGCACCTCGCGCTCCATGTCGGCCGAGTCGCGCACGGCCTGCACGATCTCGTCCGCGATCTCCCAGTTCTCGAGCAGAGCGACGGCGATGGTGAGATGCCACTCGCGCTCGATTGCCTGATACGTGGCGACGTCCGAGAAGAGCGCGCGGTGCTTGCCCGCGCGCGTGAGTATGTAGAGCCGGCCGATGCCGTGCAGGAGCCCCGCGAGCATCGCGGTATCGGGGCTCAGGTGCGTCAGGCGTTTCGCGATGACGTGGCAGAGGCTCGCCACCTGGACACTGCGCTGCCACAGCACGTCGAGGGGTTTCTCCAGTCCCCGCAGGGCAGGGGCGCGCCGGAGCTGCTGGATCGCGAACGCGATCGTCGCGCTGCGCACGATGTTGATCCCGACACGCGTCACCGCCGTGCGCAGGTCGGTCACCGGTTTGCCGGTGACATTGAGAGCGACGGAGTTCGCCATCTGCAGCAGACGCCCCGCGAGCACCGGCTCGGACCCGATCACCCGTACGATACGGTCCGCGGTCACGTTCTCGTCCGCGAGCACGCGCTGGATGCGGATCGCGACGTCGGGGAATCCCGGCAGCTCGACCTTTCCCTTCGAGAGCTCCTCGGCGAGCGCGCGCACGAAAGCGAACGCGCGATCCTCGGTCGCGTCGGTCGTTTCGAGCTGCTGGGGCGCGCTCATGGTTACACGTCCGCGGTCGCCCGGGTCAGCCGTCGAGCGCCTGCCTCAGCGCCGCGACTTCGCTGGCCGACTCCTCGATGAGCCTGGCGTACGCCGCGGCATCGAGCTCCATGCGCGAGCACGCAGCGACACCCTGCATGTTGAGCTCGAGCGTTTCGGGGTGCTCGTGATAAGAGGCCAGCAGGTAGCCCACCGTGAGCACGTCCGTGAGATCGGCCGGGCCGGGGTGCTCGCGCTCGAGGTCCTCGTATTCACTCACGGCCTGCACGATCTCGTCGGCCATCTCCCAGTTCTCGAGCACCGCCTTGGCGATGCTCGCGTGCCAGTCGCGCTCGATCGCATGATAGGTGGCCTGATCGGCGAACAGGGCAGGGTGGCGGCTCGCGCGTGTGAGAATGTAGAGGCGACCGATGCCGTGCAGGAGCCCGGCGAGCATCGCGGTATCGGGGTTGACCCGCGTGAGCCGGCGCGCGATCACGAAGGACATCGCCGCGACCAGCGCGCTGCGGTTCCACAGCGCCTCGAGGGGCTGCTCGAGACCCTTGAGCGAGTCGACCTTCTTGAGCTGGGCCATCGCGAAGGCAATGGCGGCGCTGCGCACCATGTTGAATCCCATGCGGGTGATCGCCGTGCGCAGCTCGGTGATGGCCTTGCCGCTCGGATTGAGCGCGACGGAGTTCGCGATCTGCAGCACACGTGCGGCGAGCGCGGGCTCCGAGCCGACGACACGCACCACCTTCTCGGGCGTGACGTTCTCGTCGGCGAGCACCTGCCTCACCCGCAGTGCGATGTCGGGGAAGCTGGGCAGATCCACTTTGCCGCTCGAGAGTTCGGCAGCCAGCGCCTGCACAAAGGCGAAGGCCTCCGGATCGCTGGTGTAGTTGGCTGTCTCTGCTGGCGTGGCGTTCATGCTCTGGATCCCCGGGGCCGACTCGCTCACGCCGCGGCCGCAAAGGCGGCGAGTCGGCACGATTCGCAATCAGATATCGGCCGCAGCTCCGCCCGGGTTGAGGCGGAGAGCAGATACTCTCACCCCCGGCGCACGTTTCGCGTGATGTCCATCTCACTGGCGAGAGTGCAGATCTGCTCCGCCACTTCGCCGATGGGCAGGACGTAACACGCCGCGCCGAGTGCGACCGCCTCGCCGGGCATGCCCCAGACGACGCTCGTCGCCTCGTCCTGAGCGATCGTCGGGCAGCCGGCCTCGCGCATTTCCTTGAGGCCCTGGGCCCCGTCCTTGCCCATGCCGGTCAGGAGGACGCCGATCGCGTTGTGGCCCGCGTTCTGTGCCACGGAGCGGAACAGCACGTCGACGGACGGCTTGTGGCGATTGACGGGCTTGCCGTCATCGAGCCGGCACACGTAGCGCGCGCCGTCCCGCACCAGGAGCAGATGCCGGTCGCCGGGCGCGATGTAGACGTGTCCCGCGAGCACCTGCTGACCGTCCTCGGCCTCGCAGACGGTGAGCGCGCAGCAGTCGTTCATGCGCCGCGCGAAGGCTCCACTGAAGGCGCGCGGAATGTGCTGCGCGATGAGGATGCCGGGGGCGTCGGGAGGCAGACCCATCAGCACTTCGCGGATCGCCTCGGTGCCTCCGGTGGAGGCGCCGATGGCGATGATGCGCTCCGTCGTGCGGATCGGGCGGGATGCAGGCAGTCGCGGCAGCACGGCCGTGGCGCTGTTGCGCGGCGGGACGGCAGGGAAGCGCCGGGCGTCGAGCGCCCGCACGCTCGCGCGCGCGGCGGTCTTGACCTTCTCGATGAGCTCATCGCCGTAGTCGCTCAACGTGGCGGCGATGTCGATGCGCGGCTTCGGCAGGTAGTCGACGGCACCGATCGCGAGCGCGTCGAGGGTCACATCGGCTCCCTTCTCGGTGAGCGACGAGACCATGACGACCGGCATCGGCCGCAGCCGCATGAGATTGCGCAGGAACGTGATGCCGTCCATCTTCGGCATCTCGACGTCCAGCGTGAGCACGTCCGGATTGAGCTGCTTGATCTTCTCACGCGCGACGTGCGCGTCGCGCGCGACGCCCACGACCTCGATCTCGGGATCCGCGGAGAGAATGTCCGTCAGGAGACTGCGGACGAGCGCGGAGTCGTCGACGATGAGCACGCGGATGCGGCGCCGCGGGCTCGCTGTTCGGGGCGTGTGTCCAGTGTCCGCCATCGCTCGCTCCGCTTCTCAGTCGAACAGCTCGATCTCGCCGTCCTGCGGCCTGCTGCGCAGGCTCTCGAGGTAGTGCCGCTCGCGGTCGCCGATGGCACGGTTCTCGATCGGGCGGAGCTTGCGGACGCGGACCCGTCCGGTGGCCGGGAAGTACACGACCTTGCGCGGGCTCGTCGAGCCGAGGTCCTGCGCGGCGGCCGTGAAGCCTTCGATGCGCAGGAAGTTCTGCACGAACTCGATGTTGCGCGCGCCGACGTCAGTGAGCGAGCTCAGGATGCGCCCGCCGCCGAAGAGCTTGATCTCGAGCCGCTTGCGCACGGCACCGAGCTTGAGCAGATCGTTGATCAGACTTTCCATTGCGTTCACGCCGTAACGTGTCGAGAGCCAGGAGTCTCCGTGCCCCGGACTCTCCTCCGGCAGCATGAAGTGATTCATCCCGCCGACGCGGCTCACGGGATCGCGGATGCAGGCCGAGATACAGGAGCCGAGCACCGTGGTGATCGCCTCGTCGCTGCGCGTCACGTAGTACTCGCCCGGGAGGATCTTCACCGTCCAGCGGCCGTTCTCCGGCTCCCAGAAACGCTGCAGACCCTCGAAGCCGGGCAGCGGCTGCGCGGGTTGCGTCGGGGCGAGTCTGCTCAGGATCTGGGCCATGTCAGATGCGCCGGTACATCGTGCGGCCGATCGGCTCGTAGTCGTCCGACACCTTGAACAGGCTCTCCGAATGTCCGAGGAAGAGGAGGTGCCCGGGACGCTGCAGGGGCGCGATGCGCGCGAAGAGGTCGCGCTGGGTGTCCCTGTCGAAGTAGATGATCACGTTCCGGCAGAAGATGACGTCGAGCGGTCCGCGCATCGGCAGCGGATGCATGAGATTCAGATGCCGGAACACCACGAGGCGCGCCACTTCCGGCCGGATCGTGTACGTCGGCTCGGACCCGCCGCGCTGCTCGGTGAAGAATCGCTCGAGACGCCGCGGGTCGAGGTTGCGCACGCGGTCCGCGCCGTAGACACCGCGCCGCGCGCGCTCGAGGACGGCCGAATCCACGTCCGTCGCGAGAATGCGGATGTCCCATGCCGGAACGTCGCCCAGCGCCTCGAGCACGGTCATCGCGATGGAGTAGGGCTCCTCGCCGCTCGAGCAGCCCGCGGACCAGATCCGCAGCCTCCTCGCTCCCGGCGGCATGTCGGCGAGCGGGCGCAGGACCGCGTCGTGCAGGTATTCGAAGTGATGCGGCTCGCGGAAGAAGGAGGTGAGATTGGTCGTGATCGCGTTGCAGAACTCGACCAGCTCCTGGCTGTTCGGTTCCGCCAGGAGCTTGCGGTACTCGCGGAAGGACCTCAGGTTGAGCGCGCGCAGCCGGCGCGCGAGCCTTCCGTACACGAGCTCGCGCTTCTGATCGGAGAGATTGATTCCGATCAGCTCCTTGACGAGGCGGCGCAGCGCCTCGAAGTCCTCGTCGCTGAAGCTGAATTCCCGCAGCCGCTGAGTGAACTCCCCTGGAGTCGCAACTGCCATGTCTGCCGTCAGAATAGCTCTATGCTCCCGCGCTGGCCGGCCTCGTCGGCATGATCGAATCCGGTTCCCGGGGGCGGCGCATCGCCGTCGAGATGCCGCTGCACGAGCGCGAGCTGCTGCACCAGGCGGTCGTGGAACTGCAGGCTCTCGATGCACAGCGCGATGTCGCGCTCGAGCTGATCGACGTGCGCTGCCACCGAAGGGGCGAGCTCCTCTCCGCAGGCGGCGATCGCCTGCTGCATGCGCGCGAACGCCCCGGCGAGCGCGGCGACCGGTGCCAGGGAATCCTGGACGGCCGCCTCGAGCAGCTCGGCGACGCGCGGACGATGACCGCACACGCAGGCCGCCGGCGTCGTCGCGGTGCGCTCCTGCATGGCAACCTCGTCCCGCGCCCCGGGGTCCTCCGGCATCAGCCGGACTTCGACTTGAAGATGCGGACCTGCTCGTTGAACTGCGCGGCGATCTTCTCCAGCTTCGCGACCGCCTCGTTGTGCCTGCGGTCCTGCTCCGCCTTCGACAGACGGTTCTGCTTCGCCTCGAACTCCAGGCACTTGAGATACACGTTCACGTCGCCGTCGTAGCGCTTGAGGGTCTGCATCGCGGCGATCATCTCCTGCTCGGTCGCGGTGGCCCCGTCAGGAATCTTGCTCGGTGCCGGCGGCAACACGCACTCCGCACGAGCGACGTGGCTCAGGAGGAGTCCTGCGGCCAGGGCTGCACAGAGTTCTGCTTTCTTCATCATCACTGTCGAACCTCGATTGAAGCGAAAACCTCGAAAACTCTCTCGTCCGTTGCCGGGCTTCAGCCGATCACGCGCGCGACGACCGCGATCAGGCGCTCGGGATTGAAGGGCTTGACGATCCAGCCCGTCGCGCCCGCCGCCTTGCCCTCGGCCTTGCGCTGCGCGGTGGATTCCGTCGTGAGCACGAGCAGGGGCACGTAGCGGTACGCGGGCCGCGCACGCAGCTCGCGCACGAGCGTGATGCCGTCCATGTTCGGCATGTTCACGTCGGTGATCACCAGATCGAACTTCTTGCGTTCCGCAAGAGCCAGCGCCTCGCACCCGTCGGCGGCCTGTTCGACCTCGTGTCCCGCGCCGCTCAGCGTGATGCCCACCATCTGGCGCATCGCCGCCGAATCGTCGACTGCCAGTATTCGAGCCATCCTCCTACTCCCGCTCACGCGCGCTCAGAAGACGCGGAGCCGTCAGAACTCCTCCCAGTCCGTTGATTCGGCGTCGCCGCCGGCCACCGCCACGCGCGGCATCGGAGTCACCGCCGCGGGCGCGCGCTGCGCTCGCTCGCGATTCGCCCAGGGCCGGTTCGGACCGCGACGCTCGACGCGCGGCGCGGAGGAGGACGCGGGCTCGCGCCGTGCCTCGAGCGAGCTCGAAGCTTCGTCCTCGTCGCCCACGCGATAGCGGGCCATCATTTCGTGCAGCTCACGCGCCTGCGCGGCCATGGCCTGAGAAGCCGCGGCCGCCTGCTCGACGAGCGCGGCGTTCTGCTGCGTGAGCTCGTCCATCTGCATGACGGCGCGGTTGACCTGCTCGATGCCGCTCGACTGCTCGCGCGATGCGGCAGCGATCTCGGCGACGATGTCGGAGACTTTCTTGACCGACGCGACGATCTGCTCGAGCGTCTGCCCGGACTGCGTGACGAGCAGCGAGCCGTCGTCGACCTTGCGCACGCTGTCCTGAATGAGCTCCTTGATCTCCTTGGCCGCGGCAGCCGAACGGCTGGCGAGGCTGCGCACCTCGCTCGCGACCACGGCGAACCCGCGACCCTGCTCGCCCGCGCGGGCGGCCTCGACCGCCGCGTTGAGCGCGAGGAGGTTCGTCTGGAACGCGATCTCGTCGATGACGCCGATGATGTCGGCGATCTTCTTCGACGCCTCGTGGATGTCCGCCATGGCCTTGACTGCCTTGGACACCACGGCGCCGCCTTTCTCGGCCTGTTCGCGCGCGGCCATCGCGAGCTGGTTCGCCTGACCGGCGTTGTCCGCGTTCTGCTTGACCGTGGAGGTCATCTCCTCCATGGAGCTGGCGGTCTCCTCGAGCGACGAGGACTGCTCCTCGGTGCGCTGCGAGAGGTTGGCGTTGCCGGTCGAGATCTCCTCGGCGCCGCGGTACACCTCGCGCGCGGCCAGCTTCACCTTGCGGACGATCTCCGCCATGTTGTCCGCGAGGTGATTGACGCCGCGGCTCATGGCCTCGAAGAAGCCGACCTTGCCCTCGAGGCGGATGCGACGCTGCAGATCACCACCGAGGACGGCCGTGAGCATGCCCTGCATCTCCTGTTCGACGGCGACTTCCTGCGTACGGTCGGTCCACTCGACGACCGTGCCGATGCGCTCGCCGTTGCCGCCGATCACCGGATTCATGACGATGCGGAACGTGCAGCCGCCCAGCACGCGCTCCTGGATCTCGGTGCCGCTCAGGGTGTCGAGCAGGCGGCGGAACTGCGTGGGGTCGGTGCTCAGCACGTCGAGCGAGGAGCCGCGCAGGCGCGACGCGTCGAAGCCGGGCAGAGCCTTGCGGATCTCGGCCTGGTTGCGGGTGAACGTCGCTTCCGCGGTCTCGTTGAGATAGATGATCCGGTGCGAGGCGTCGGCGAGCATCACGCTGGTCGACACCTTGTCGAGCGCCTGGCGGATGCGCGCGTTCTCCGCGGCCTGCGCGCGCTCCGTTTCGATCTGCGTGCGCAGCTTCGTCTGCATCTCCTCGAGCGCCCGCAGAACCTGGCCGGCTTCGTCGTCGCCGGAATGCTCGATGCGGTTGTCGTAGTTGCCCGAGGAGATGGCGCCGAACACGCGGATGGCGTGCTCCATCGGACGCGTCATGGCGTGCGTGATCAGCCACCAGAGCAGCGTGGCCGCGGCCATCGCCGCCGCGATCACCGCACCCGTGACGTTGCGCGAGGTGACTTCGGCCGACAGACGCTTCTCGACGGCGTCGACCATCGCCGCGTACGCCTGGCTGGACAGCGTGAACATCGCGTTCATCGCCTTCGCGCCGGAGTCGAAGATGTCGGCGCTCGTCACCTGAAGCTGCTCGGCGTTTAGAATCCGCGTGTCGACCGTCTGCTTGAATCCCGCGAACTCCCGCTCCGCGGAGTCGAGTGTCGCGCGCAGCGTCGCGCGCACGTCGTCCGAAGCCCAGCGCAGATTGGTCTCGATCTGGCCGAGCCGCTCGAGCGCAGCGGAGCCGTGAATGTCGATCGCGATGCGGTCATCGGCGCCGAGGTAGCCCTTGACGGCGGCGCTCACGGCATGACGGCGCATGTTGCCCGTGGCGATGAGGGCCTGCGGCACGTGATTCGTCGCGATCTCGATGAGCGAGGACGTCGCGGCGTAGTCGTCGAGCGCGAGCTGCGAGTTCATCGCGACGATGGACACCAGACCGGAGATCCTCTCGATCAGCCGGGCATGGCGGGAAATGCTTTCCTCCGGCGAGAGCCGCGCGACGTCGACGCGCAGCGACGCCCATTCCGCCTTGATCGCCTGCCACGGCCCGGTCGCCTCGAACCGCGCACCGAGCTCGGCGTCGATGGCATCCACGGCGGCGATGTGCCGGTCGATCTTGGACTGCGAATCGAGGAGGGCGTCGCGGCGGGCGGTCTCACCGTTCAGCACCGCATTCGCGATTCCGCGGTGATTGACCACCTCGGCGAGCACGGCACCGAGCGGCTGGAGATAACGGGCGCCGTCGAGCTGGCTGCGCGCCTGATGCACGGCCTGGCCGGTCGACGATATGAAGAAGTATCCGAGCAGGGCGGTAGGTACCGCCATCGCGGCCACCAGAACGGCCAGCTTCTGCCACAGTTTCAGTCGCCCCAGAAACTTCATGCTTGAACTCCCGATTCACCGGCGGCCGGCGCCGCCTCCGGACCGTGCCTCGTCAGCTCGCCGCACCTGGCATCGAGCCGAGCACGCCCTCGCTGATCAGCCGGTCGATGTCGAGCAGGATGACCATCCGGCCCTCGACGGTGGCCAGCCCCTGAATGAAATCCGTACGAATGCCGTCGCCGAAGTTCGGTGCCGGCTTGAGATCCTCGGCGCCGACGTTGCAGACGTCGGAGACCGCGTCCACGACGAGGCCGATCGTCCGGTCGTGGCGCTGTGCCTGAACCTTGACGACGATCACCACCGTCGTCGGGCCGAACTCGCCCGCGGCGAGCCCGAAGCGTTTGCGCAGATCGACGATGGGCACGATCGCGCCGCGCAGATTGATGACGCCCAGGATGTAGTCGGGCGTGTTCGGTATCGGCGTGACGCGATCCCAGCCCTGGATGCCCTGCACGCGCAGAATCGTGACGCCGTACTCCTCGCCTGCGAGCCTGAACGTGAGGAACTGCTCCGTGGCCTGGCGGGCCTTCGGATCGTGCTGCGCGTCGGCTGCAGGGGTCTGCGTGGCGATGGCTGTCATATGTCTGATCTCCGCATGATGCGCGTCACATTGCGGACCCGAAGCTCTGCAACGGCACCGCGGACTGCGGTGCAGCGAGATATATCGGCCGCCCGGCGCTCGTTCTTAAGCCGGGCGCTCATGCGGCAGCCCTCGTCGCGGCCCGGCGGATGATGCCCGGCAGGTCCAGGATCAGCGCGACGGAGCCGTCGCCCAGGATCGTCGCGCCGGAGATGCCTTCGACACGGCCGAAGTTCGCGTCGAGCGACTTGATCACCACCTGCTGCTGACCGAGCAGATCGTCGACGAAGAGACCCACCCGGCGGCCCTCGCCTTCGACGATCACGATCAGGCCTTCGTGCAGCTCGCGGGCGCGCGGCTCGACGCCGAACAGCTCGTACAGCCGGATGATGGGTACGTATTCGCCGCGGAACGAGAACACCTCGCCGCAGCCGGCGACGCTGTTGACGCTGCCCGGCTTCACCTGCAGCGACTCGATGATGCTCACGAGCGGCACGATGTAGGTTTCGCTGCCGACGGAGACGGTCTGTCCGTCGACGATCGCGAGCGTGAGGGGCAGGGTGATCGTGAAGCACGCGCCCTTGCCGGGCTCCGAGCGCACGTCGATCGTCCCGCCGAGCTCCTTCACGTTGCGGCGTACGACGTCCATGCCCACGCCGCGCCCCGAGACGTCCGTCGCCTGCTCCGCGGTGGAGAAACCGGGCAGGAAGATGAGCTCGTAGATCTGCTCGTCGGTGAGCACGTCGTTGGGGCCGACCAGGCCGCGCGAGCGTGCCTTCGCGAGAATGCGCTCCTTGTCGAGACCCGCGCCGTCGTCGCGCACCTCGACCGCGATGCAGCCGCCGCGATGACAGGCATCGAGGTGCACTGTGCCGACGGGAGGCTTGCCGGCCGCGACGCGGACCTCGGGCTTCTCGAGCCCGTGATCGATGCTGTTGCGGACCAGGTGCACGAGAGGATCGCCGATCTTCTCGAGCACCGTCTTGTCGAGCTCGGTGTGCTCGCCCGTGACACGCAGCTCCACCTGCTTGCCGAGCTTCTGCGCGAGATCGCGCACCATGCGCGGAAAGCGGCTGAAGACGAAGCTGATCGGAAGCATGCGCACGCGCATGACGCTGTCCTGCAGCTCGCGCATGTTCCGTTCGAGCTGGGCGAGTCCCGCGCGGAACCGCTCGGCCATCGGTCCCTCGAGGCTGCGCCCGAGCTGACTCAGCATGGCCTGCGTGATCACGAGCTCGCCCACGGTGTTCATGAGCTCGTCGATCTTCTCGACGGCGACGCGGATCGAGCCGCTGTCGCCGACCGCGCTGATCGTCGGCGTATCGGCTTTCGGAGCGTGCTCCGCATGCTCCGCTGCCGCCGCGGCAGGCGGTGCGCGCTCGGCCGGAGCCGCGGAGGCCTTGTCCTGGTCGGACGCGCTCAAGAGCGCATCGACCGCATGCTCGGAGACCGGAGAACCCTCGGATGCCGCGGCACCGTTAGTAACCTCTGAAGATTCCGCAGTCTCAGCACCGTCCTCGTGCTGCCCGGCCGGCTGCTCGACGGTCGACTCCGCTGCCGGAGTTTCCCGGGACGGGACGCAGCGGATCTCGAGCTCGCAGTCGCCTTCCGCCCAGTCGAACACGTCGTGGATCGCCTGCTCCTCGATGTCGCCTTCGAGCTCTATGTCCCAGGCGAGATAGCAGCCCTCGGGATCGAGCGCGGCGAAGGAGGGGAGTGCGGACGCGTCGACGCGCACGCTCATGCGGCCGAGCGTCTCGAGTTCGCTCAGCATGCGCAGTGGATCGTTGCCGCGCGCGAAGAGCTCACGGAACGGCCTGAACCGGATCTGCCACTGCCGCGGACCGCGTGACGCCGGAGCGGCCGCGCCCGCGGCGGATTCCGCCTGCGGGGGCGCGGCAGGCGCCGCGGGAGCTGCGACTTCAGGCGCTCCCTTCTGGGCGATGGCGAGCTCGATGTCGAACTGCACGTCCGCGACGCGCTGCATGTCGATGGGCTGCTTGGCCTGCACCGCGCGCAGCATCGCGCGCATGACGTCGACGGACTTGAGCAGCAGGTCGGATATCGGCTGCGTCACCTGCATGCGGCCGCCGCGCAGCTCGTCGAGCAGCGTCTCGAGACTGTGCGTGAAGGAGGCGATCTCCGTGAAGCCGAACGTCGCACTGCCGCCCTTGATCGAGTGGGCCACCCGGAAGATCGTGTTGATGAGCTCAGGATCGGGCGCGCCGATATCGAGCTGCAGCAGCGCGGCCTCCATCGAGTCGAGCGCCTCGAAGCTCTCGTCGAAGAAGGCGGCGTGGAACTGTGTGAGATCGAGCGCCATGCCTAGCTCCGGGCTTCCTGAGCGGTGGGCAGCTCGAGCATCGCCTCGAGGCCGAGCAGCCGCGCGGCGTCGGTGACGGGCGCCGCCGCGGCGAGCCACTCCACCGGTCGGCCGGCGGCACGGCGGTCGCGCACGAATGCAGTGAGGATCTGGACGTTCGCCGTATCGATGCGGCGGACCTTGCCGGCGTCGATCCGCACGGGCGCGCGGGACGTGACGAGCTTCTTCAGCCGCGTGTACAGCTTGCGGGCATCGGCCAGCGTGCACTCCGCGCCCAGCACGAACGTCTGCGCGCGGCTCGCGCTCGTGCGGCGCTTCTTCGTCGCAACGGGTGCTCGGCGTGATCGACTCATCTCTCTGTTCTGTTTATCGGCACTGCAGCAGCGCGGTTGACGTCGAACCGCGGAAACAGTGACGTGCGTCTCCGTCGGGAGGGGTCAGGCGGCGACGACCGACTCGCGCCGCTGCGGCCCGTGCAGGCGCCGGACGAGATCCGCTTCCTGGCGGGTGAGCCCGCAGTTCATCATCAGCTCCTCGCGCGAGGCGCCGCTGCGGGCGAGGCGTATGGCGATCTCATAGCTCTGCGGCGCAGGCGTAAGAGGGGTCGCGGAGCGCAGCTCCTCGGTCAGTCTGCCGCTGAGCTCGTGCACGCCCGTGCCGAGCGCCGCGATGCGCTGCTCGACGTCCGTCAGCCGCTCGAAGATCCGGTCGAGCCGTTCGTCGAAGTGCCGGGCATCGTTCACGGCCTGCCGTCGCCAGCGCGTGAACGCGACCGCGGCGAGGACGAAGGAGAACAGCAGGAACACCGCGCGGCCGGCGATGAGCAGCAGGTCGACAGACGGCAGAGTCATGCTTCTCGAGCTCCGTGATGTGTTTCACATCGGCTGCACGACGGAAATCCGTCGGCGCAGCACTCACGGCTCAAGGTGCAGAAAGCGTGCCAGCGACAGGCGCTGCACTTTCGACGCCCGCGACGGGCGGCTGTGGCGCGTCCTCGGCGCTCGATTGCGGCTCGGCGAGCGTCGGCGAGTCGCCCGCTCTGCCGCCTTCCGTGGAGAGGATCACGATCACGACACGGCGATTGGCGTTGCGGCCTTCGGGCGTGTCGTTGGTCGCGATCGGGTGATACTCGCCGAGCCCGATCACCGCGAGCCGCGCCGGCTCGATGCCTTCGCGGGCGAACACGTGCACGACGTTGGCGGCGCGGCCGGCCGAGAGCTCCCAGTTCGACGGGAAGATCGGCGTATTGATCGGAACGTTGTCCGTGTGGCCTTCCACGCGGATGGGATTGGGAAACGGCCTGAGCACCGCGGCGAGCCGGCGAATCACGTCGACCGCGTGCGGCGTGAGGATCGCGCTGCCGCTCGGAAAGAGAATGTCGGTGCGGATCTCGACCTCGATCCAGAGCTGGTTGCGGCGTACGGCGATCAGCTTCTCGGCAACGAGATCCGCCATCGCCCTCTCGATCTCGTCGGCGAGGCGTCCGAGCGCGGCCGCGCGGGTCTGAAGCGCGCTCGAGCGCGTCGGCACGATGCGCGGAATCTCCTGCCGCACGGGAACGGGAGTGAACAGCGAGCGTGGCTGTCCTTCGAGCATCGCCTGCTCGACGAGCGTCGTCTCGATGTCGGCGCCCGAGCCCACCTGTTTCTCGCCGACCTGGATCGGCTGCATCGTGCGCGGCACGCCGCGGAACGCCGCGAAGAGCGAGTCGGACAGCACGCGGTACTTGCCCTCGTTGATCGAGGAGATCGCGTACATCACGACGAAGAACGCGAGGAGGAGGGTGAGCAGATCCCCGTAGGGGATCGCCCACGCCTCGTGGTTGACGTGCTCCTCGTGCTTCCTGCGCCGGCGGGCCATGCGTGTCGCTCTGCCGCGCTCAGTGCAGATAGCCCTGCAGCTTCGCTTCGATGCTGCGCGGGTTCTCGCCCTGGGCGATGGAGATCATGCCCTCGATCACGAGCTCGCGCACCTGCGACTGCGCGGCGATGTTGACCTTGAGTTTCGCCGCGACCGGCAGGAAGAACAGGTTCGCGAGGCCGATGCCGTACACCGTCGCGGTGAACGCGGCGGCGATGCCCTGGCCGAGCTTGCTCGGATCGGCGAGATTCTGCATGACCGACATCAGACCGAGCACCGCGCCGATGATGCCGAGCGTCGGCGCATAGACGCCCATGCCTTCGAACACCTTGGCGGCCGTCGTGTCCGCGTGCTCGCGCGCACCGAGCTCCACTTCCATGACGCTGCGGATCGTCTCCGGCTCACTGCCGTCGACGACGAGCTGCAGCGCCTTGCGCACGAAGTCATCGGGCTCGCGCTCGATCTGAGGCTCGAGGCCGAGCAGACCCTGCTTGCGCGCGATGTTGCTCCACTCGACGATCTTCCTGATGAGCTGCTCGCCCTGAAGAGGCGGCGGCTTGAACACCCACGGCAGGATCTTCAGCGCGTGGCGCATCACGGAAAGCGGTGTCTGCACGCAGATCGCAGCCACCGTGCCGACGACCACGATCATGAAGGCGGCCGCGGAGAGCAGCGCCATGACGCCGGCTCCCTTGAGCACGGATCCGACGACCACGGCGAGGAAGCCGAGCGTCAGGCCGACGAGGCTCAGGATGTCCAAGTGCGCCTCCTTGATCGTTCACCGCACCGTCTCACGGTCGCACGGTGCCAGCGGAGCTCACCTTCCGAGTCCAGACAGCAGCTCATCGACGTCCTTCTGATCCGAGGCCACGGCCGGCTTCTTCGACGGATCGCGTCCGGCGATCGCGTCGCGCACCGCCTTGGGCGCGAGATCCTCGCCGGAGAGCTGCGTCAGCTCCGCCAGCGTGCTCTCGAGCTCCGAAACGAGCTTCATCACGCCGCGGATGATCTGTCCCGTGAGGTCCTGATAGCCCTGAGTGAGGAGGACCTCGGCGAGGTTGCGCCGCACGCGCTCGCAGTCGTTGCGCGCGGCCGAAAGGAACTCTTCCATGCGTGAGAGCGCCTCGGTGTCGCTCTCGTCCGCGAGCCGCCGGCGGAACTCCGTCCACCAGTCGGCGAGCGCCGCCGCCTCCTTCGCGGTGCGCTCGGCGAGCGGGCCGGACTGCTCGACCAGGTCGAGCGTGCGGTGTGCGGCGGCATCGGTCATCTGCAGCACCTTCTCGAGACGGTCGCGTACGTCGGGAATCTCGTTCTCGGCGATGTCCACGAGGCGCGACTCGATGCGGAAGCGGTCGAGCGCGGTCTGCAGATCGCCCGTGAGCTTGCGCACTTCGGAGACGAAATCGGGCGTGCGCAGATGCACGAGGTGATCGAGCGCGCTGAAGAATGCTTCTTCGTCGTCGCGGGCGAGCGCCTCGGACAGCGCCTCGACGTACGCCGCGTACTCGGGCTTCATGATGGCGAGGTTCGACATGGTGCTCACTTCCCGGCGGTCGCAAGGATCTTGTCGAGCTTCTCCTTCAGCGTTTCCGCCGTGAACGGTTTGATGACATAACCGTTCACGCCCGCCTGCGCCGCCTCGATGATCTGATCGCGCTTGGCTTCCGCCGTGAGCATCAGCACGGGGAGCTTGGCGAGCTTCGGGTCGGAGCGTACGGCCTTCAGCAGCTCGAGTCCGGGCATGCCGGGCATGTTCCAGTCGGTGATCAGGAAATCGATGTCGCCCGCCTTGAGCAGGGGCAGCGCGGTGTTGCCGTCGTCGGCCTCGACGACGTTCTTGTACCCCAGATCGTGGAGCAGGTTCTTGATGATGCGCCGCATGGTCGAGAAGTCGTCGACCACCAGGAACTTCAGATCTTTGTTCACTGTCGTCGCCTCCGCGCAGTGCTCAGTCGCCCGTGCCTTCACACCAGTCCGCCATGCGCGCGCGCAGGCGCACCAGGGCCTGGCCGTGAAGCTGACACACGCGCGACTCGGTCACCTTCAGCACCGCACCGATCTCCTTCAGATTCAGTCCGTCGCCGTAGTAGAGCGACATCACGAGCTTCTCCCGCTCCGGCAGCCCGTCGATGGCGCGCGCGAGCGCCTCGCGGAACTCCTCCTCGGCCGCGTCGCGGAACGGATCCGCACTGTCCGCCGCGTTCTCGACCAGCACGTCCTCGAGGCTCGCCAGGCGGCAGCTTGCGGCGTCCTGCACGATCTCGTGGTACTCCTCCAGCGAGATCCCCAGGCGGGCCGCGATCTCGGCGTCGCGCGCGTCGCGACCCGTCTCCTTCTCGATCTCTCGCACCGCGGCCGCCACTTCGCGCGCCTTGCGGTGTACCGAGCGCGGCGCCCAGTCGAGCGAGCGCAGCGCATCGATCATCGCGCCGCGGATGCGGATGCCGGCGTACGTCTCGAAGCTCGCTCCGCGGTTCTCCACGTAGTTCGCGGCAGCCTCGATCAGACCCAGCATCCCGGCCTGTATCAGGTCGTTCACCTCCACCGACGGCGGCAGCCGCCCCGCGAGGTGATACGCGATTCGCTTCACCAGCTCCGCGTGGCGCAGCACCAGCGCCTCGGTCTCGGCCGGGCCGCGATGCGCCGCCTTGTAGGCATGAACGGGCATCACGACACGACCTCGAGCCTCGGCTGCGGCCGGCGCACGAGGCGCTCGACGAAGAACTCGAGGTTCCCCCTCGGTCCCGCCGGTACGGGCCATTTATCGGCCCGACTCGCCAGTTTCTTGAATGCGCGCGCGGAGGGGCTCCCCGGATATGCCTCCACGACACAACGCTGCTCTTGCACGGCGCGTCGCATGTAGTCATCGTGGGGAATCTCTCCGACGAAATCGAGCGACACGTCGAGAAAACGGTTCGTCACCTTCTCGAAGCGGCGGAAGAGCGCTTCGCCCGCGCCGGGCTCGCGCGTCATGTTGGTCACGACGCGGAAGCGCTGAACGCCGTGATTGCGACTCAGGACCTTGACGAGCGCGTAAGCATCGGTCAGCGACGCAGGGTCGTCGCACAGCACGACGAGCACGTGCTGTGAGGCCTGTGAGAACTGGAGCACACTGTGAGCGATCCCTGCGGCGGTATCGACGATGAGCACGTCGAGGTGCGTGGCGAGCGAGCTGAACGCCTGAACGAGCCCGAGGTGCGCGCGAGCGTCCATGGTCGCGAGGTCCGCCGCACCCGATGCGGCGGGCACGATGCGGAATCCGCAGGGCGCCTCGACGAGGATCTCGTCGAGCGTGCGCTCGCCGCGCAGCACGTGCGCCAGGGTGTAGCGGGGCGAGAGGCCGAGGAACACGTCGACGTTCGCGAGCCCCAGGTCGCCGTCGAGCAGCACGACGCGCTGACCCGACGCGGCGAGCGCCGCCGCGAGGTTCACCGAGATGGTCGTCTTGCCGACGCCGCCCTTGCCGCCCGTGACGGCGATCACGCGCACAGGGCCGGGCAGGTCGCCGATCCGGCTGCCTTCGAGCACGGTGAGCTCAGGCGAGCGCATGCGCCACCTCCCCGAAACGCCGTGCCAGCAGATCCTCGTCGGCCGCCGCACCGGTCGTGCGCGCGAGCTGGAACGCGTGAGACACGAGCTCGAGCGCGCGAGCAGGTCTCAGGTCCTCCGGCACACGCTGGCCCTCGCTCACGTACGCGAGCGGCAGCCTTTCCTTCACGGCGACCGAGAGCAGGCCGCCGAGGCTCGCCGCCTCGTCGAGCTTGGTGAGGAGACAGCTCGTCACGTTGGCAGGTGCGAAGCGGCGCACGGTTTCCTCGATCGCGCCGGCCTGGGTGCTCGCGGCGAGGACGAGCGCGGTCTCGAGCTGCGGACCGGCGGCGGCGAGCGCCGCGAGGCGCTCGGCGAGCTGCGCATCGCGCTGGCTCGAGCCCGGAGTGTCGACGAGCACGAGCCTCTTTCCCGCGACACGCGCGAGCGCTTCGGGCAGCTCCTGCATGTCGTCGATCGCGAAAACCGGTGCACCGAGGAGCCGTCCCAGCGCACGCATCTGCTCGGCGGCGCCGATGCGCACGGAGTCTGCCGAGATGAGCGCCAGGTCGCGCGGGCCGTGGCGCAGGACCCAGCGCACCGCGAGCTTCGCGATCAGCGTGGTCTTGCCGACGCCGGTGGGTCCGACGAGCGCGATGCGCCCGCCGTTCTCGAGCCAGCGGTCGCCCGTCACGACGACCTGCTGCGCGAATGCGGAGATCGCGAAGCGCCGCGCCTGCGCGAGATCGGCAGTCGAAGGAAGCTGCGCGACTGTGCGCGCGGCAAGGTCCTGGGAGAGGCCGATCTCGGTCAGCTCGCGCAGGAGCTCCGTGTGCACGGGCGTACGCCGCGTCAGATCGTTCCACGCGAGGTGAGCGAGCTGAGTCTCGAGCATGCGGCGCAGCGCGCGCAGCTCCTCGCTCGTAGCGTCGCTCACGGGCGCCGCAGCCGTCTGCGCGGCAGGCGCGGCGCCTGCGGACGCAGCCAGCGCCTCGAATCCGGACCGGTCGGCGTCCGGGATCGGACGCGCGGGCTCCGTGGCCTCGAGCTGCTCGGCGTCGAAGTCAATGGCCGCCGTGATCTCCACGCCGCCGCTCGTGCGGCGCGAGGACAGGATCACCGCGTCCGCGCCGAGCTGCTCGCGCACGGCGCGCAGCGCCTGGCGCATGTCGGGTGCGATCTGTCGAACGATCTTCATTTCTCGAACTCCGCTGTTCCCGCGCGGACGCTCACTGGCGTCCCACCGCGGTCACCAGCCTTACTCTTCTGTTATCGGGAATCTCGTTCCACGCGAGCACGTGCATGTTGGGGATGCTCGGACGCACGAAGCGCGCGAGGGCATGCCGCAGCTGCGGCGGCACGAGCAGCACGGCAGGCTCGCCGGCGAGCTCCTGCCGCTGCGCCGCTTCCGCAAGCCGCTGCTGCAGCCGCTCCGCGAGCCCGGGCTCCAGACCGGGGCTGCTGCCGCCCGCCGCGAGCGAGTTCTGCAGCAGTCGCTCGATCTCCGGATCGAGCGTGATGACCGGCAGCTCGGCGCTCATGCCCGCGATGTCCTGCACGATCTGCCGCCCGAGCGCGACGCGCACGTGTCCGATCAGGGTCGCCGGATCCTGGGAACGCGGCGCGTGCTCCGCGAGCGTCTCGACGATGGCGCGCATGTTGCGGATCGGCACGCGATCGGCGAGCAGTCCCTGCAGCACGCGCACGACCACCGAGAGCGGCAGCGCGCGCGGCACCAGATCCTCGACGAGCTTCGGTGCGCTCTTCGCGAGCGTGTCGAGCAGATGCTGCACTTCCTCGTGACCGAGGAGCTCGTGCGCGTGCGTCTGCACGATGTGACTGAGATGCGTCGCGACGACGGTGCTTGCGTCGACCACCGTGTAACCGAGCGTCTGCGCGTGGTCGCGCAGCGAGGGCTCGATCCACACCGCTTCCATGCCGAAGGCCGGGTCGCGCGTCACGATGCCCTTGAGCTCGCCGAACACGCGGCCCGGATTGATGGCGAATTCGCGGTCGGGATACACGACACTCTCGCCGACCGGCACACCGCCGAGCGTGATGCGGTAGGCGTTCGGCGCGAGATCGAGGTTGTCGCGGATGTGGACCGCAGGCACCAGGAAACCGAGGTCCTGCGACAGCTTGCGCCGCACGCCGCGGATGCGCGCCAGCAGATCGCCGTTCTGATTCCGGTCCACGAGCGGCACGAGCCGGTAGCCCACTTCGAGGCCGAGGAGATCCACGGGCTGCACGTCGTCCCACGTGAGCTCGCGCGCTTCCGGTGGCGGAGGAGGTGGCGGCGGCTCCGGCGCCGGCTCTGCCTGCGCGCGTCGCGTCTTGAGCAGATACGCCCCCGCGCCGCAGAGCGAAGCCATCGCGAGAAACGCGAGGTTGGGCATTCCGGGCACGAGACCGACGGCGCCGAGCAGGCCCGCGGCGACGGCGAGGGCGCGCGGCTGACCGAAGAGCTGGCGGCCCAGCTCGCCGCTCATGTCCTGCTTGCCCGACACGCGCGTGACGATGATCGCGACGGCGGTCGAGAGCAGCAGCGCCGGGATCTGCGTCACCAGGCCGTCACCGATCGTGAGCAGCGTGTAGGTGCGTGCGGCCTCGGAGATCGGAAGATCGTGTGCGGTCGTGCCGATCACCAGGCCGCCGATGATGTTGATGAAGAGAATGAGAATGCCCGCGATGGCGTCGCCGCGGACGAACTTGCTCGCACCGTCCATCGCGCCGTAGAAGTCCGCTTCCGCACGCACCTCGGCGCGCCGCTGGCGGGCCTCCTCCTGCGTGATGAGCCCGGCGTTGAGGTCGGCGTCGATCGCCATCTGCTTGCCGGGCATCGCATCGAGAGTGAAGCGCGCGCTCACTTCGGAGACGCGCCCGGCGCCCTTCGTGACGACAACGAAGTTGATGATCGTCAGGATGACGAACACGACGACGCCGACGGCGAAGTTGCCGCCGATCACGAACTCGCCGAAGGACTCGATGACCTTGCCGGCCGCGTGCGGACCGGTGTGTCCGTGGAGGAGCACGACGCGCGTCGAGGCGACGTTGAGCGCGAGCCGGAGCAGCGTCGCGAGGAGCAGCACCGTCGGGAACAGTCCGAACTCGATCGGCCGGCCGACGTAGAACACCGCCATCACGATGATGATCGAAATGGCGATGTTGAACGTGAACAGCACGTCGAGCGCGAGCGGCGGCAGCGGCAGCACGACCATCGCGAGCACCGCGAGGACGCCGAGCGGCACGCCGAGCCCGGCGCGCAGCAGGTCCTGCAGTGAAGGCAGTGCGGAAGTGGGGCTCGCGAAGGCCATTCGTTAATGCCTCACGGATTCGATGGACTCGTCGAAGCGCGGCGGCTCGGGCGGCTGTGCGCCGGTGCGCCGCGCGGCGCGGAGCTGATAGACGTACGTCAGCACCTGCGCGACGGCCACGTAGAGGGTCGCGGGGATCTCCTCGCCGATGTCCACACTGCGGTGCAGGGCACGCGCGAGCGGCGGCGCCTCGAGGATCGGTACGCGATGCTCCTCGGCGATCGCGCGGATGCGCATCGCGACCTCGTCGACGCCCTTCGCGACCACCGTCGGCGCACGCATGCGCTGCTCGTCGTAGCGCAGAGCGACGGCGTAGTGCGTGGGGTTCACGACGACCACGTCCGCTCTGGGCACTTCCTGCATCATGCGGCGGCGTGCGAGCTCCTGCTGCACGGCGCGGATGCGGCTCTTGATCTCCGGTGAACCCTCGGTTTCCTTCAGTTCCTCGCGGATCTCCTGGCGCGTCATGCGCAGCTTCTGAGTGTGCTGCCAGAGCTGCCACGGCACGTCGACCGCGGCGATGAGACCCAGTGCCGCCGCGAAGGCGATGAGCGCCTGCCCCGTGAGAGAGAACGCGTGCGCGATCGCGCGATTCACCGGCTCGCGGCCGAGGGAAAGCAGCTCCTCGGACGCATGCCACAGGAACAGCACCGCGAACAGCGCAACGACGGCGAACTTGGCGAAGGCCTTCGCGAGCTCGACGGCGCCGCGCAGCGAGAACATGCGCTTGAAGCCCGCGACGGGGCTGAGGCGCGAGAAGTCGAGCGCCAGGACGCCGAAGCTGAGATTCCAGCCGCCGAGCGCGAGGGGAGCGAGCACGGCGGCGACCAGCGTCAGGCCCAGCACCGGTGCACAGGCGATGAGCCCCTGCAGAGCGCTGTCGGCGAACGCGGCGACGAGCCGCGTCTCGTCGAGAGCCTCTTCGCGCGTGAGCTGCAGGCTCGAAGCCATCATGCCATGCATCCGGCCGCCGAGATGACCGCCGAGCAGGTACATGCCGGCGCCCGCGATCAACGTCACGGCCGCGGCGCCGAGCTCCGGCGAGCGGGGGAGCTGGCCGCGCTTGCGGGCTTCCTCGCGCCGTTTCGGTGTCGGTTTCTCGGTGCGCTCCTGCGCGGTCTCGCTCATCGGCTTACCCTTGCGATGCGGACAGGTCGCGCATGAACTCGAACGTCGCCTGCAGCAGCTCGACGAAGCTCGCCTGCAGCGTGGGGAGACTCAGCAGCACGATCACGAGGCCGAAGACCAGCGCGACGGGAAAGCCCACCGCGAACAGGTTCAGCGTGGGCGCTGCGCGGCTCATGACGCCGAACGCGACGTTGACGATCAGCAGGGCCGTGACGCCCGGCAGCGCGACGGCGAGTGCGCCGGCGAAGAGCTGCGAGCCCCAGCCCACGAGCGTCCACAGCCCCACCGATCCGAGACCGGTCACACCGATCGGCAGCGTACGGAAGCCGTCGATGAGAGTGGCGATGAGCGCCAGATGCCCGTCGAGGGCGAGGAACGTGAGCATCACCAGCAGCGCATACAGCTGTCCGACCGCCGCCGTGCTGGTGCCGCGCATCGGATCGACGTTGAAGGCGAACGACAGGCCCATGCTGTTTGCGAGGACCTGGCCGCCGAGCGTCACCGCGTCGAAGACGATCTGCAGCGCGAAGCCGAGCGCGAGGCCGATGAGCACCTGCTGTGCCGTGATCACGAAGCCGGCGGCGGAGAACGGCGCCACGCCCTGGGGCGCCGGCACGAGCGGCGCGACGGTGAGCGCGATGGCGCCCGCGAGCACGATGCGCACGCGCGCCGGAACGAAGATGGCACCGAAACCGGGAGCCACCATCAGGCAGGCGCCGATGCGCACGAAAGGCCAGAAGATCTGCGCCAGCCAGGTCTCGAGCTGTCCCGCGGTGATCGTGATCACGGTCGTCTCCGGTCGCTCCGTCCGTTCCTCTTCAGCGGATGAGATCCGGAATGCTCGCGATCAGCTCGTGCGTGTAGCCGACGATGAGCTTGAGCATCCACGGACCCGCGATGACGACGGTCAGCGCCATCGCGAGGAGCTTGGGAATGAAGGACAGCGTCATCTCGTTGATCTGCGTCGCCGCCTGGAAGGCGCCGACGATGAGACCCGTGGCGAGCGCCGCGAGCAGCAGCGGCGCCGCGAGCAGCAGGGTGATCTCCAGTGCGCGCTGGCCGATCGTCATCACGAGTTCGGGGGTCATGGCGTGTAGTAGCTCCCGGCCAGAGTGCCCGTGACCAGCGACCAGCCGTCGACCAGCACGAAGAGCATGAGCTTGAACGGCAGCGAAACGAGGACTGGCGAGAGCATCATCATGCCCATGGACATGAGGACGCTCGCGACCACGAGGTCGATGATCACGAACGGAATGAAGATCAGGAATCCGATGAGGAACGCCGTCTTGAGCTCGCTCGTCACGAAGGCCGGCACGAGCACGGAGAGCGGCACATCCTCGGGAGTCGCGTAACCCTCGCCGCCGGCGATGCGCACGAACGTCGCAATGTCGCTCTCGCGCGTCTGGTGCAGCATGAAGGTCTTGAGCGGCCCGATCGCGCGCTGCATGGCGGCGATGCCGTCGATGGAACCGGCGACGTACGGCTGAACGGCTTCCTCGTTAATGCGGTCCACGACCGGAGCCATCACGAAGAGCGTGAGGAAGAGGGCGAGTCCGATCAGGACCTGGTTGGGCGGCGTCTGGCCCGCACCGATCGCCTGGCGGAGGATGCCGAGCACGATGACAATGCGCGTGAACGCGGTCATCATGAGCAGGATCGCCGGCAGCAGGGTGAGCGCCGTCATCAGCGCCAGCACCTGCAGTGTCAGCGAGTACGTCTGTCCTCCGCCGGGGCCGGTCTGCACGGTGAGCGCCGGAATTCCCGGCTCGGCGAGCGCAGCCGCGGGCAGCAGCGCGACCGCCGCGAGACCGAGCAGGGAGATGCGGGCGCGGTGGCTCACTTGCCGAGGCTCCTTGCGAGCAGGTCGCGGAAGCTCGGACGCTTGTCGCCCGGCGCGGCGGCGGGCGCCACGTCGAGCGGCTCGGGCAGCACGTGGAGCGTGCTCACGCGACCGGGCGCGACACCCAGCAGCAGCTGGGACTTTCCCACCCGGATGAGCACCGCGCGCTCCTTCGGTCCGAGCGGAACTTCGGCGAGGACGTCGAGCGCATCGGCGCGGACGCCGAAGGCGCGCATGCGGCGCATGAGCCAGGCCGCCGCGAAGATCGCGGCGAGCACGAGCGCGAGCGCGAAGACGACTTCCGCAAGTCCCGTCACGGTGCCCGGCGCGGTCGCACCGGCCGCGTCGGGGGCCGCAAACGGCCGATCCGGCTCGGCGGCGAATGCCGCCCCGGAGACGGGAAGCGCGCACAGGAATCGTGCGGCGGCAACGATGTGTGTACGGGCGTTCACTTGAGCTTGCGGATCCGCTCGGCGGGGCTGATGACGTCCGTCAGGCGGATGCCGAACTTCTCGTTCACCACCACGACCTCGCCGCGGGCGATCAGCGTGCCGTTCACGAGGACATCGAGAGGCTCGCCGGCCGCGCGGTCGAGCTCGACGACCGAGCCCTGATTGAGCTGCAGAAGGTTGCGGATCGGGATGCGCGTGCGGCCGACTTCCATGGAAAGCGTCACCGGTACGTCGAGGATGACCTCGAGGTTGACGTCGCGGCCGCCTTCCGCGGTCGACTCGTCCCGCAGCGTGTCGAACGCTGCGGCCTGCGCCTGGTCTGCGGGGGCGTTCATCTTGCGTTCCTCGTCTGGTTGATCGCGTTCGGAATCAGACTGTCCACGGCCGGGATCGCCGGGCGGCGCACGCGCTCCTCGATCTTCACGGCCTGCTGGCCGCGGGAGACGCCGAAGGTGCCGCGGAAGATCGGGACGCGCTCGGCGAGCAGCGTCACCTTGCCGTCGAAGTCGCACGGGATGACGTCGCCGGGCTTGAGGTTGATGAGATCCCCGAGCGTGAGAGTGGACCGGCCGAGCACCGCGGTCAGGTCGACCTCCGCGTCGTTGATCTCCTCGCGCAGGCTCGTCGACCAGCGCACGTCGTGTTCCATGCGGTCGCTCGGCATGCCGGAGTGGAGCACCTCGCGCAGCGGCTCGATCATGGAGTAGGGCATCGTCACGTGGACCGTGCCGCTCGAGCCGTCGAGCTCGATCGTGAAGGACGCGACGACGACGATCTCGGACGGGCTGACGATGTTGGCGAAGTGCGGGTTGATCTCCGACTGCAGGTACTCGATCTCGATCGGAACGATGCCCGCCCACGCCTCGCGCAGGTCCGCGAACGCGTGGCGCAGCATCATCTGGATGATGCGCTGCTCGGTGGCGGTGAAGTCGCGGCCCTCGATCTTGGCATGTCGGCCCGTGCCGCCGAAGAAGTTGTCGACGACCGTGAACACCAGCCGCGGATCGAACACGATGAGCGCCGTGCCGCGCAGCGGGTTGAGCTTCACGATATTCAGGCTCGTCGGCACCTGCAGCGTGAGCACGTACTCGCTGAACTTCTTCATCTGCACCGGGCTCACCGAAATGTCCGGCGAACGGCGCAGCAGGTTGTAGAGACTCACGCGGAACTGGCGCGCGAAGCGTTCGTTGATCCTCTCGAGCGTGGGCATGCGCCCGCGCACGACGCGCACCTGATTGGCGAAGTCGTAGGGACGTACCTCGTCGTCGCCCGGCGGCGGGGCCTCGGGCTCGGTGCTGACCGCGCCCACGTCCATGCCGTGGAGCAGGGCGTCGATCTCGTCCTGGTTCAGGATTCTCTCGCCGCTCACGGTTCGTGCCCCGCAGTCACTGCATGACGAAGCTGGTGAAGTAGACGGCCTCGACGAGCTCGGGTCTGCCGCCCGACGACTCCACGACGCGGCGGACCGCGGCGAGGGCTTCGTCGCGCAGGCGCTCCTTGCCTTCGCGCGTCGCGATCTGCTCGTAGCGCTGGTTGGCGAAGAGCAGCAGCAGATCGTTGCGCACCACGGGATCGTTGTGGCGCACGAGGTCGGCGGTCAGCGGATCGCGCGTCATCACCTGCACCGTGATCTGCAGGAAGCGCACGAGCGCCTCCGTCTCGAAGTTCACGACGAAAGGCGGATCGAGCGCGACGTAGATGGGCGGCGCGAGCGTCGGCGGTTTCGGCAGTTTCGCTTCGAGCGACCGGGTGTAGAACATCCAGCCTCCGATGCCGCCCACCAGAACGAGGAGCGAGACGAAGAGCGGCGCCCAGGAGCGCTTCTGCACGACGGCCGTCGTCTGGGTCGCGGGAGACAGAACGGGAATTTCGTTTTTGTTCACGGCTGCAACGCTGCAACGCAGTCGACCGCAACTGCATGTGCAACGCGCATGCCAGGCTTTCGCGACGGAAAGTCGGCGCGGCGCGCGGCCGTCGGGATGCTAGGCGTAGATATCGACGATGCCGCGGCCGGAAGTTGCGAAGCCCGTCACGTTCGTTCCGTGAACGTCGTCACCCGCCGCGTGCAGGGGCGTCGGCGCATCGCCGCGCGCGGAGTCGCGCGGCGGTTCGCGGAACACTCCGGTGTCGCCCAGCAGGAGACCTTCGGAGGCGAGCAGCTCCCGCAGGCGAGGCAACGCGTTCTCCAGTGCGGTGCGCGTGTCCGCGTTCGCGGCCGCGAACCACACACTTGCCTGACCGTCGCGAACGGCGATGCGGATCTCGAGCGGACCGAGCTCCTCGGGATGCAGGCGGAGCGAGGCGGTTTCGACGCCTTCACGCACCATCCAGCGGAGCTGTGTGCCGAGCTCGTCCGCCCAGGCCGTCGTGCCCGGCACGTGGCGCAGCTCGCGTGGCAGGGCGCGTTCGGCCGCCGCGACCGTCGAATCGAAGCCCGACGCGAGAGCGCCTGCCGCGTGCACGGAGCCGGACGCATCGTTCGGCTGCAGGGTGGAGCCGTAGTGAACGGTCGAGGCGCTTTCAGAGCCTACAGCATGCTCGACGAGTGTGCCGGGCATCCGTGAGTCGATGGAGAACTCGGCATCGGACGCGACGCCGGGAGCCGCGGCATTCCACGCGACTTCGAGCACCCGGGCCGATGTGCCCACGGTCGGAAGCGGAGACTGCGGAGTGCCGGCATCGCGCTCCGTTGCGGGCCGCGGGCCGCTGTCCGGGGAAACCTGCAGCGAGAAGAGAAGCTGCGCCGCGGCGAGCGCGGAGTCTCCGCCGTTGCCCTGTGCGTCGAGCGGAGAAGGGCGATCACCGTACGCCGCCGCGTCCGCGTTCTCACCCTGTGACATGTCGGAAGCCTGCGCGTCGGAGGGTGACTCGCTGACGACGTGCGGCTGCGACCGATCCGGTGCCGAGGCCCCGTCGTCGGTGCGCTCCGATCCGGACGTGTCGCTCGCTCCATCGCGGAACGTCTGCGACTCGAGCGGTGCCGGCGCACGCGATCCGCCTGCGGACCGCAGCGCAAGGGCAAACGCTCCCGGACAGCCGGTGCTGGCCGCGTCGGCAATGGGGTCGCTTCCCCTCTGCGGCGCAGTGGAAAGCGCGGAAGCGGGCCCGACGATCACTCTAGACCGCTCCGCCGGATGCGGTGCGCTGCGCGCGCTCGTCGGTCTCGCGCTGCTCGAGACGCACGCTCAGGATGCGTTCCTCGGCCTGCCAGCGCCTCACCATGTGTCCGACGGCCTCGGCACGCTGCGCGGCGCTCTGCCACATGCGCAGCGCGGCGTCGCGCTCCGACTGCGCACGCGAGAGGAGCTGTGTCTGCTGACGCACGGCCTCCGACAGCCGTGCGAGAAATGTCTGGTAGTCGCGCAGTCCCGCGCCGCCGATTCCGGCGCTCGCGCGTGCGGCGAAGTCCCGCGCGTAGCTCTTCTGATAATCCTCGAGCTCGGCGAGCCGCGCCGCGCACTCCGTGACGCGCTTCTCACAGGCTGCGAGCGCTTCGGCACGGCGACGCTCGTGCTCGTTCACCGCCCGCTGGACCATCCGCAATCTCTCGCTGCGCTTCACGACTTCACCTTCGCATCGGCCGGCGAGGCATTCTCACCGACCACTGCATGCAGAGCTGTGAGACTTGCCGCGAAATCGACGCGCTCGTGCATGTCCTGCTGCAGGAAGGCCTGCATGCGCGGCCACAGCTCGATGGCGGCGTCGACGCGCGGGTCCGAGCCTCTCTGGTAGGCACCGATCGCGATCAGGTCGCGGTTGTGCTGGTAGGTCGCGAGCGCCTGCCGGAAGCGGCGCGCGAGCTGAATGTGCTCGGGCGAGGCGATCTCGTGCATGGCGCGGCTCACGGAGGCCTCGACGTCGATGGCCGGATACTGGCCGCTCTCGGCGATGCGCCGCGAGAGCACGATGTGACCGTCGAGGATCGCCCGCGCGGCGTCCGCGATCGGATCGTTCTGGTCGTCGCCCTCGGCGAGCACGGTGTAGAAGGCCGTGATCGACCCTGAACCTTCCGCACCGTTGCCCGCGCGCTCGACGAGCTGCGGCAGGCGTGCGAAGACCGAAGGCGGGTAGCCCTTGGTCGCGGGCGCCTCGCCGATGGCGAGCCCGATCTCGCGCTGAGCCTGCGCGAAGCGGGTCAGCGAATCCATGATGAGGAGCACATTCGAGCCCCGGTCACGGAAGTACTCGGCGATGGCCGTGGCGAGCCAGGCGCCGTGCAGGCGCATGAGGGGCGGCGAGTCCGCCGGCGCCGCGACCACGACCGCCCGCGTGCGGTCCTGCGGCCCGAGAATGCGCTCGACGAATTCCTTCACTTCGCGGCCGCGCTCGCCGATGAGGCCCACGACGATGATGTCCGCGCTCGTGTAGCGCGCCATCATGCCGAGCAGCACGCTCTTGCCGACGCCGCTGCCCGCGAAGAGGCCGATGCGCTGTCCGCGGCCCACGGTGAGCAGCGCGTTGATCGCGCGAATACCTACGTCGAGCGGCTCGCTGATGGGACGCCGTGCGAGCGGATTGATGGGGCGGCCGGTCAGGCGCACCTGCTCCTCGCAGTCGAGCGGACCGAGACTGTCGAGCGGCCGTCCCGCGCCGTCGACGATGCGACCGAGGAGCTGGGGCCCGACGCGCACGGTGCCCGCCCGCTGCCGCGGAATGACGCGCGAGCTCGGCTCGAGGCCGTGCAGATCGCCGGTCGGCATCAGGAACAGACGATCGCCGGCGAAGCCGACCACTTCCGCTTCGATACGCGAGCCGTCCGCGGTGAGGACATCGCAGCAGTCGCCCACCGCGGCCTGGCAGCCGGACGCCTCGAGCGTGAGTCCCACCATGCGGGTGAGCCGGCCCTCGACCGGCGGTGGCGGAACACGTTCGGCGCGGCGCACGTAGCGCGCCAGGCGTTCGCTCCAGAGCGGAGCACGTTCAGTCGAGAGGGGGTCGTGCATCACGCTTCGGACTCACTCGCGTCGTCCGCCGCGCGGCGCTGCGGCGAACGCTCCTCGCCGAGCACCGAGTTCACGACCGCGGCGAGTCGGCTCTCGAAGCGCGCGTCGATCTGCGAGGACTCGCTGCGAATCAGACAGCCGCCGCGCGAGAGGGTCGGGTCGTCCACGATGCTCCACACGCGCTCCTGCGAGGGAGCGGCGAGACGCTCGCGCACGACCGCGGCGTCCTCGGGGTGAAGATGCACGCGCACTTCCCGGCAGGACGCCGGGAGCCGCGAGACGCACTCGCGGATCACGGCGATCACCTGCGCCGGATCGGCCCTGAGCTCCCTGCGGGCGAGCTGCTTGCCCACCGTGAGCGCGAGCGCCGCGAGCTGCCGCTCGACCTGCGCATCGAGATCCTCGAGCGGCCGTGCAAGGAGCTGCAGAATGGAGTCGAGCCGGGAGATGCGTGCATCGAGCTCGGCGATGCGTGACCGTATCTCCGCCTGCCCTGCGGCGAGTCCTTCCGCACGTCCTTCCGCGTATCCCTCCTCGTAGCCGCGACGGCGCGCGGCCTCGCGTTCGGCGCGCTCGCGCTCCTCCGTTTCGCGCGCACGCTCCGTCTCGCGCAGGCCGACGATCGGCCCCTGTACCGGCGGCAGCGACCAGCGCTCGATCACCGGAACGCCGCCCGTTCTGCGGGCCGTCTCAGACATACTCCTCCGTCTTGCCGCTGAGCGAGATCACGCCGGACTCGGCGAGCCGGCGCGCGATGGCGATGATCTCCTTCTGAGCCGCCTCCACTTCGGACAGCCGCACCGGACCGCGCGCTTCGAGGTCGTCCCGGAGCATCTCCGCCGCGCGCTGCGACATGTTCTTGAAGATCTTCTGCTTGAGATCCTCGTCCGCGGCCTTGAGGGCGATGACGAGCCTGTCGCTCGGCACGTTGCGCAGCAGCTCCTGCATGCTGCGGTCGTCGAGCTCGACCAGGTCGTCGAACATGAAGATGAGATCCTGGATGCGCGTCGCGAGCGCCTCGTCGGACTTGGCGATCTCCGAGATGATGGCGTTCTCCTCCGCGGCGTCGAGGAAGTTGATGATGTTCGCCGCCGCCTTCGCACCGCCCAGGACCGAGGTCTTGCCGCTCGAGTTGCCCGCGAAGGTCTTCTCCATCACGTCGTCGAGCTCGGACAGCGCCGACGGCTGCACGCCGTCGAGCGTCGCGATGCGGATCAGGACCTCCGCGCGGAGATTCGCCGGCAGATGCGACAGGATCTCCGCGGAGTGATCCGGATCGAGGTACGCGAGGACGATGGCGATGATCTGCGGGTGCTCGAGCCGGATGAGCTCGGCCACCGCCCGCGGATCCATCCACTTGAGGGCCTCGAGGCCCTTGCTCGAGCGGCCGATGTTGATGCGCTCGATGATGCTCGCCGCCTTGTCCTCGCCGAGCGCTTCGACCAGCACCTTGCGCAGGAACTCGTCGACGCCGACGCCGAACGACGTCTGGTTCTCCACGACGTTGGCGAACTCCGCCAGGATCTCGCTGACCTCGTCGCGCGTGATGCCCTTGAGCTGCGCCATCGCGGCGCCGAGGCGCTGCACCTCGCGTGCGCCCATGTGCTTGAGCACCTGCGCCGCTTCCTGTTCGCCGAGCGTCAGCAGCAGGATCGCCGCCCGCTCGGTGCCTGTGCGTTTTTCCGTCCGCTCAGTCATCGTCCGCCACCCATGCACGGACCACCTGTGCGACCCGTCTCGGATCCTGGCTCACGAGGCGGGCGGCAGGCGCGCCCGTCTGCCCAAAGGCAACCGCCTCCAGCTGCCCCCCCGCCCGGGAAACA